>CANLGW010000017.1 GCA_947490395.1 Alphaproteobacteria bacterium | reverse complement strand
TAAAAAAGCAAAAAATGAAGAGCAAACAGAGAGGGAAATTTGTGATGTATCGGAGGCTAAAATGGAGTAAGATTACGCAGTAACCTTGGACTCCTTTTTGTGTCAAAAGTAATTGTCACTGGGTGTCAAAGTAATTGTCGTTACACAGCTTTCTCAATAACGCGTTGTTCGGTGTCACTTAGCATCAGTGAGAATGATTCAACCTTATCATGCGATTGATTGTTTGGAGATGAGGTGTTTTCTTTTGACTCGTGCGTTTCCGTACGTGAATTTTTTGGATTTAGCTCTGACATAGCATGGACGTTCGTCATCGTGATGGTAAGGTAAATCCAGAAAAGAATAGATGTATGTTTTAGGATCATAAATGAGAACTCAAAAAAATCCAGTTACATTCAATTTTACCGTCAATAAGAGTTGTATGCTTGCCTGCCAACAAGTGGTCGAGTGTCTTATGTGTAAGTTTAGTCGTACGTTTTAAATCAATATGGCGGATGATGACAAGACCGTGTGCGTGTTGTTGCAGCTGTTCAAGAAGTTGATAGAATGAACGATCATTTAATACTTTAACACTAATTGTGAGACTAAGATTCATGAGCCCATGCCCAATACTGTGTGGAGCAGCTTCTTTTATGGTGACATCTATTGTTTTGATTTTAAATTGATGTTGCCATTTTTTAAGTTGCGTTTTTAGGTCATCCAAATGGGTTGGTGTGTCAAATTGTGTTTGCTGAAAGTGTTGAATATCACGTGATTTCTGTTGTGATGCTTCATGGTATTGTTTTTCAATATTATAATCCCTTGTAATGCGATGAAGTATTTGTTTTGATTTTTCGAGTTGGTGTGTTTGATGATGAAGCCACCCATGTACTGACATAATAACGATAAAACTTAGGATGAAAAACGTTACTGCCAAACAAATAGCCCCACCAATATTCTTGGTAATCCATATACGTCGCCACATGTTGGGTGTGTGATTTTTTTTTGAAAGAAATGGATTTATTATTTCCATGATACACCTATTGTGTAAATATTTTTGTGTGCCGTTGGTGTCCATGTAATGGATGCATTGATCGTGTGCGCAAGATTTGCACTGATTCGTTGTTTATATTTTTGGTATGATTTATGACTAATATTTTTACGTTTTTCATTAAATAAGCGTGACGGTAACAATAGTGTGGCTTGGAATTTTGGGTGCCATTGATTATCTTTGTAATAACTTGACCATGAAAATTGAGTTATTTGTGTGTCTTTACCTAGAATTGCTGGTAGTTTTTTGATGAAATCTAGAGGGTTCAATCCGCGTAGATTTTTATAATGTTGAAAAAAAGTTGCTTTATGCATGTGTATTGGATCATTAGTTGTATGGGATAATATGCTTTTTGTTTGTTCAATTTTTATGATGTCATGATTTATACAGATTGCTTGGAACATCCACCAAAACGTTACGAGGCTACATGCAAAGGTCGTTGTGTATAAGATACGAAGACTAATGAAGGGCAGCCAGTAAGCGCTTCGATGAGGAGCAAATATGCGGGGTTTTAGGCTTCTACGGTAATAATGAGGGACTCCTACTCGAAAGAATGTTTTAATTACATTTATGCACCAGGTTATTATTGATTCCTCAAGAAGCAACATGCGTTTATCAATATCGCGTGCGGGAATTGCATGCGTATCAGCAATGGGAAGCCTTTGTTGAATGTCATCTGTTGTATGAGACGGTGAAAATTGACCTGAGAAACCAGCTGTTATTAATGTAAATGCTTCATTTTCTTTATATTTATGTCGCTGTAGATAACGTAAGGTTGTAACTATTTCTTTGAATATGGTTGTTTCGTTTGATTCATCTGTGCTTGTTGCTGATGGAAATATTCCGCGTCTACTGAGGATGATGGCGCCATGATGTTGTGCGGTTAATAACCATTCTGTTGCTGCTATTTTTTGAATGAAGATAATCCAAGGGCAAAATGTGTGATTTGGCTCTGTTATGTATATGCGATTAATGGCAGTGTTTGTTTGCTGAACGGATGTGATTTGTATTTTGATGATGGAATTGAGGTGCGATTGTATAAAGGCTAAGTTCTTTTGCAAGCGAGAGCATGGTTGTAAATGTGCAAAGATGTAACGTTGCTCATCTTCTTTTATTGGAACATGCGCCGTATATAACCAATCTGTTTCACCAAATTCTGTTTTTTTAATTTGATTAAACAGCCCATAGCGATCCCACCAATTCGCATGTCGGAGTGAGAAAATACGATAATCAATGTTTTCTGAGTCAATGAGAATGTGTAGGGGAAGGTTTACACGGTCACTTAGAAACGTTGATCCAGTACGGTTGGACGAGCGTTGGTATTCATTTAACTGTAGTGTGATGTACGCAATGATGTGTTTGTTTTTAATATGTGAGAGTTGTATGTAATCGGCGTGTATATGCGCTTTTATATATTCAGGTGGATAGAGATACCCTATTTTTCGGATAAATTGCCGTAGGGTGCTAGTATCTGTTGGTGTTAAAAGGGCGCTCCGAATTTTGCACAGAAAATCCGAGATGTACATGTTAAAATTAGTCTGTAAAGTCTGCCAAGCTGTCATAAAGAGGTACAATCGTTGCATTGAGGATCCATAAGACTACTAACCCCATGATAAGTATTAATAAGGGTTGAGTCCAGGATATTAATTTTTTAATTAAATTTTTCTTAAATTTTTTTTTCATTTCTGAAAAATGCATGATAATTTTTGTGATATCACCTGTTTTTTCTGCGAGTGCAATTAATGAATGTAATGTGTTTGGCATATGAGGCAGCAAGGCGAATGCTTCGCTTAACATTTTTCCATTTTGAAGATGCTGGTAAAGATTATAAATTGGTGGGCGTATTCCATAAGGAATATTCATCTTTGATAAATCGAGTGCCATGAGAAGTGGTATATCATGTGATAAACAAAACGCTAAACTTTCCCAAAAAGTGCACATACAGCATCGATATATGATTGGGATACGATATAAAAATTGACGACACAGAAATATAAGAACGCTTAAAAGCAATAGAGACATTGTGAGCAGATTAAGATTCTGTGTAAACCATTGAAAACTATGAAAGGCAATCCCGCGTGATGTGTGCGGAATAAGATGTTCCAAATTTGGTAAAACAAAATGACCAAGGATGCCAATCAGAATAAAAAGCATGACGGCAAGGAAAATGGGGTACCGAATGATACGAAGCCATTCATTTCGTAGGGTATGTCTTTTGATGTAGTAGTGTGCCAATGTTTCAAAACTATGGGCTAAATCACCTGTTTTTTCGGCATGGAGTAGGCTTAAGTGTGCAACGTCATCAAAAAAATCATGTGATTTGAAAGCGCTCATCCCTTCACCATGACGAAGGCCTTCTTCGAATGATTTGCAAAGGATACGACGTTTTTGGGTGCGTTGGTCGTGATAAATGTCTTTTAATGCTTCAGCAAGTGGGACGCCAGCCTTTAAAAGTTCAGCGATTGATAGGCATATATCAAAGCGATCAATATCTGTAAATGATTCGTATGAAAGGATGTACATTCGCTTGACGGTAAGTGGGCGTAAATTATAAAGCTTTAATTTACGTTGGAGATGTCCATAATTGTCAGCATTAAGCTCTGCTTTAATCGTTCGGTTATGCACATCAAGTGCCCAGTATCGGTAAAAGGGCATTTTTGTGCCTTTTCTGTTGATGTATTTATGTATAGTATGTGATTTAAATTCGTAAAATTTTATTAATAGGATGCATAATGTTAGAAAATAAACGTATGGAAACGATTTTTAATGAATCGATCGCCTTAAAGCAAAAAGTGATTGATACGGGTATTCTGAAGGATTTATCGCACATTGCTGATGTGATTTCGGATTCAATTGCGAATGGTGGTCGTTTGTATTTATGTGGAAATGGTGGCTCTGCAGCTGATGCACAGCACTTAGCGGCAGAATTATTGATTCGCCTTCGTTCCAGTGTCAACCGCGATTCATTGCCAGCTTTGTCGCTTGCAACGGATATTTCCAGCGTAACTGCTTGTGGTAACGATTATGGATTTGATGATATTTTTGCGCGTCCGCTTGCAGGGCTTGGTCGGGCAGGGGACGTGCTCCTTGGTATAACAACGTCAGGTAAATCACCAAATGTAATAAAGGCGTTTGTGAAGGCGCGTGAAATGGGGATTAAAACAATTGGCTTTTTAGGGGATTCGGGGCTTCCTGCGCTTGATTATTGTGATTTAGCGTTTCTTGTGCCCTCAATGGATACTGCACGTATTCAAGAGGTTCACATTACAGCAGGCCATGCTTTGATGGAAGCGATTGAAGATGGGCTTTTAACATGTGGTTATATTAATCATCTATAGGATTGTCTCATGCGTATTATTGCAGGACAATGGCGTGGCAGGGCATTAGCCTTGCCTTTGCAGGATGTTACAAGGCCAACAACAGATCGGGTGCGGGAAGCCTTATTCAGTATGCTTCATAGCCGTATCGGTGATTTTAGTGGTAAGCGTATGCTTGATGCTTTTGCAGGGTCAGGTGCGTTTGGGTTAGAGGCATTATCCCGTGGCGCTGCACATGTTGTCTTTGCTGAGAGCAATAAAAAAACAAGAACTGTCTTGCAGCAGAATATTGAACAATTTAAATGCAACGATAGTATTCTTATTTATCATGATGCGTTTGATTTGCCCGCCACGAAAATCCCAAGCGATGTGATCTTTCTTGATCCTCCCTATAAAAAGGGATTTGAAAGCCAAATCGTTCCGATGCTGATGAATTGGGGGTATATAGGTGCAGAAACGCTGATTATTGTTGAAAGTGATGCATCATCTGTACCTATTAGTTTGTCGGTGCTGTGTTGTGAGAGTGTTCGTACCTATGGTAGTTGTGCTATAAGTTTTTGGGCAATTTGATTTGTTTTTTAATCTTATTTTATTTATATGTGTTGTTAAAAACACATTGTAAAATATACCTGTAAAATTTAGTTTAACTGCGATTGCTCAAAGAGAACGTCAGCGGTATAAATCTGTAAAGGTTAATAAAACGTTAATTTTTAATTAGATTGTGAGAAAACCAATGACAAAAATAAATATGAATCGCAGGATGATGAGTTCAACACTTGCTTTGCTTGCAGGTCTTAGCTCAGCTGTTGCATCAACAGTCGCTAATCCAACACTAGCGCCTGTTGTGGAAACATCTGATATTAAAACAGGGACTGAAGCGCCTTCATTGAAAATATCGGGTTATACAAGTGTGATTGCAGCTGCTGTTAATCAACAAGAGAAACAAAACGGTAAAGGTGGTCCTTTGGCTTCTTTTTCTGTTCCTGTATCTGATTTGAAGTTTACGATTGGTGGCAAGACAACGACAGGTTATGGGTATGGTTATGTGATAAACTTTAAATCATTGCCTGGCTACAGCCCTAACATTAACCGTAACTATATTCAATTTACGCATAATGACCTTGGCGCGATACAGTTTGGTGCGGTTAAAGGTATTGATGATTCGATGGCAAAGCATGCCTATACATTGATTGGTGGATCAGCTGGTCTTGATGGGTCTGCACCTGGTTATTTCAATTTTTCAGAAGGTGTATATGATGGTGTGCATATGATTGGTACGCCTGATATTGCAACAAAAATTAACTGGGTATCACCATCTGTAAGCGGTTTTAAAGTTGGTATTAGCTATACACCAAACACATCGCATGTTGGTAATTTAGGGCGTGATAACTCAGTAAATCAATCGGAAGATAGTATAGGAAATACAACGGCTATTTATCCCGATAAGAAAGTTAGCCCATATGGTTTAAATAATATGGTTTATGGTATCGTGTATGAAAAAACATGGGGCGAATGCCTTGTTGGTTTAAGTGCGTTGGCGATAAAAGAAAATTCACGTTTTGTCTTTAATAAAGATGTGGCTTACGACAAAACGGCAACGAAAACATTACCTGCAACTAAAAAGATCTATAAAACGCAACGCTCTACAGCGTATCAGCTTTCAGGCTCTTTACAAGTGAGAGCATGGGAATTTGCAGGTAGTTGGATGGATAATGGTAAGGCACGTTTGATGACGTCTGGCATACTTGAACTTTTGGATACTGAAGATTCAAAGTACAGGGGATCATACACATCGAGAGATGCGTATCTTGGTACATCCGGTATATCATGGAATGCGGGTACGCGTTATACATTTGGTGCTTATCAAGCGGCAGTTGGTTATTTCCAAACGGATCGGAAGACGGATGCGATTCGTAGTGCATCATTAAAGACAATAACAACAACGCTTGATTTTAAAGCAGCAGAAGGATTGACATTCTTTGGTGAAGTTGATTATATTCGCACGAAAACAAATGATCGCGCTATTTCAGAGGCACAAGCTTATTATGATGCTGAAAAGAATGCAAAAGTCGCTGTCAAGAATAATAGTGGTACAGTTGTGATTATTGGTACGAAGGTATCCTTCTAATTATTAATAACGTTTTTTAGTCTTATTTATAGGTTTACGTGATGTATACGTAAGCCTATTTTTTTATGTTTAATGTGATGAAATTAATACTTTAGTTAAAGATTAATAAAATAATAGGCAAATTTTGCCGATGTGAATTTAAAAACACAGTTAGTATTCGTTAAGTGAATTTCTTTTTTAAAGTGCCTTGTTATTGCTTTTTTTATATGAGGTAATATATCTGAGTGGTGCTTTAAATAATTTTTTGATAAAATTAGGAATCATTTATGAAAATAAATAAATATAAAATTCTTATGATGTCATCTGCTCTTGTTGCTTGTTTGAGCGATATGCATGCAGAAGAAGTTAAATCTGAAACGTCAATGTCACCAGCCGTGACTGGGGCTGGGGGCTCAGCGCCAGCGCTTAAAATAGCAGGCTTTACCAATGTGATTGGTGTGAGTACGGTTCAAAAGAATAAAGAAAATGGCAGAGGTGGAGCGCCTGTAGCAATTGCTGTTCCTAAATCTGATCTTTCCTTTAATGTTAATGGAAAAACACCAACAGGGTATGGGTATGGTTACGTTGTCAATTTTGAATCAATTTCGGCAGCCAGCCCTAGCCTAACACGTAATTACGTTGTATTTACCCATAATTATTTAGGCTCGGTGCAGATAGGCAATGTTAAAGGTGTTGATGATTCAATGTCACAATCAGCCTATACGATTATGGGTGGTCTAGGTGGTATCAGTGGTTCAGCGCCTGATTATTTTAATTTTTCAGAAGGCGTCGTAAAAGGAACAACAATGACTGGTTCACCTGATATTGCCACAAAGGTTAATTGGGTTTCGCCATCACTTGGTGGCCTGCAAGTGGGGGTGAGTTATACGCCTAATACTTCTCATCTTGGGAAGTTAGGACGTAATAATTTGTCCGCTCAAACAAATAATGGATACGGCCATGAAATAACGATATATCCTGACAATCTTGAAGCGCCATTTGGTCTTAATAACTTTGTCTATAGTGTGAGTTATGAAAGATTATGGAAAGATATTAAGGTCAATTTAAATGCATTATTGCTAACTGAACGAGCGCGTGTTGTATTCCCGCTTGGGTACGATAGCGTGGGCGCTCCATTGCCAGCTGATAGCCGTGTGTTTAAAACACAGCATTCAAATGCTTATCAATTATCCGCACTTGTGACCTATAAAGATGTTGAAGTTGCTGCTGGGTTTCTTAACAATCAAAAATCACGTTTGATGACGAAGGAATTGATACAAGGGTATAAGCGTAATAAAGATGCTCGTGGATCTTACAATCCTGAAGGTGCAGATCTGGGTAATTCAGGAAAAGCTTGGAACATGGGGACACGGTATACGTTTGGTGCGTATCAGGCTGCTGTTGGCTATTTTCAGTCTGATCGTAAAACGGACGCAACGAATACAGCAACAATGAAAGCAGTTACAACCACATTGGATTTTAAAGCAGTAGAGGGTCTTGTTTTCTTTGGAGAAATTAACTTTATTAAAACTAAGACAAATCAGAAATTTATTGATTCAGCACAGCGTTATTATAATTTAGATTTAAAAGCACAAAGTACAATTGGTAACAATTCTGGAGCAGTTCTTATTCTTGGTACAAAAGTATCATTCTAATCTTTTTGTGAATAAAAATCAGTCGGCATTGTATGTCGACTTTTTTTTGTTTGTTGCGTGTTTTCACTAAAACCTTTATAAAAAGGTATAAATGAAAAAATGGAAAAAGTGATGTTAAGAACATATGTATTGGTGTTAAGTGCTGCGCTTATTATAGCTGGATGTAGCAAATTTCGTTCGAAGGATGATCCCGATGTTGTAGCGCCCGTTGATCAGGAGACAAAGCGTAAAACGAATTTTGGATCTATTGCAGGCGATGATACGTTTGTTTTTGGTGGTTCAAAGAAAAAAGGTTCAAGCGCGCAAGGCACAGGTATGCGGGTCAATCCTTATTTATGGAGTGCATCACTGGATGCAATTAGCTTTATGCCGCTTGTGTCGGCAGATGCGAATGGAGGCGTAATTGTTACTGATTGGTATACGGATGAGAAAAAGTCAAGTGAACGGTTAAAAGTTACAATTAAAATATCAAGTATTGAATTGCGTGTAGAGGCTATTAATATAGCTATTCATAAGCAACGCCTAAGTGGGAACCAATGGGTTAATGTTTCTGTTGAAGACCGTATAGCATCAACAGAATTGGAAAATATTATTTTAACAAAAGCGCGTCATTTACGCATGCAATCAAAATAGTGATCTTTTTTTAAGTACATTTTAAATATTAGGAATAAAGAAGTATGACACGCGGATACGCATTTAAGGCTGTTGAAAAAAAGTGGCAAGCATATTGGGACGCTGAAAATAGTGCGGCTCATGCTGAGCATAATGGGGATTTGTGTGAGTATATTCTTGAAATGCTACCGTATCCATCGGGTCGTCTTCATATGGGACATGTGCGTAATTATTCTATTGGTGATGCGATTGCGCGGTTTAAACGGTTGCAGGGAATTTCCGTTCTTCACCCAATGGGGTGGGATGCTTTTGGGTTGCCAGCAGAGAATGCAGCTATTCAAAATAATGTGCATCCATCGCATTGGACAACACAAAATATGGCAGAAATGCGTTTTCAATTAAAGGCGCTTGGTTTTTCATACAATTGGGATCGTGAAATAGCGACGTGTATGCCTGATTATTATAAACATCAACAACGATTATTTTTGGAATTCTATGAAAAAGGATTGTTGGAGCGTAAAGAATCTTGGGTGAATTGGGATCCTATTGAAAATTCTGTTTTGGCGAATGAACAAGTTGTGAATGGTCGTGGTTGGCGGTCGGGTGCACTAGTTGAAAAACGTCGTTTAAGCCAGTGGTCGCTTCGTATTACCGATTATGCGGATGAATTGTTGAATGATCTTCAGACGCTTAAAGGGTGGCCTGAAAAAGTAATAAAGATGCAAGAAAATTGGATTGGCAGATCCGAAGGTGCGCTTATCAATTTTGTTGTTGAAAATGATGATTGTGTCATTCCTGTGTTTACAACGCGTCCTGATACACTATTTGGTGCATCGTTTATTGCAATCGCACCAGCACACCCCTTGGCAGAACATTTAAGTAAAACAAATTTAAGCTTGGATGCCTTTATAAAAGAATGTCATCAAATGATCGCAACGGAGGAGGCTATTAGCACCGTTGACAAAAAAGGTTTTGATACAGGGCTTCGTGTGGCTCATCCATTTGATGCAACATGGACATTGCCCGTTTATGTGGCAAATTTCGTTTTGATGGATTATGGAACTGGCGCTGTGTATGGTTGTCCTGCCCATGATGAACGTGATTTTGATTTTGCAACGAAATATGTACTACCTATTAAACGTGTGGTTCAAAATGATGGCATTGATACATTGCCATATTTAGGTGATGGCGTATTGGTGGCTTCAGAATTCTTAGATGGCATGACAGTTGCTGATGGAAAAAGTGCAGCGCTTCAGCGGTTAAAAGAATTAGGAGTGGGGGAGAGTCAAGTGACGTTCCGCCTTCGTGACTGGCTGGTATCACGTCAGCGTTATTGGGGATGTCCAATTCCTGTGGTGCATTGTGTTGATTGCGGAGTTGTGCCAATGTCAACTTCTGCTTTACCTGTCGTTTTACCTGAAGATGTAACGTTTGATAAGCCTGGCAATCCATTAGAACATCACCCAACATGGAAGCATGTTGATTGCCCTAAATGCGGCAAATCTGCATGCCGTGAAACAGATACCCTTGATACATTCTTTGATTCATCATGGTATTTTTTACGTTATTGTTCGCCTAAAAATGCGGATAAGCCTTTTGATGCGGCAGATGTGCAAAAATGGGTGCCTGTTGATTGGTATATTGGCGGGGTTGAGCATGCGGTTTTGCATTTGCTTTATGCGCGCTTCTTTACAAAGGCCTTGCGTGATCTGGGCTATCTTAACTTTTCGGAGCCATTCACAAATTTGCTTACGCAAGGGATGGTGTGTCATGAAACATACCAAGATCAGGCGGGTAAGTGGTTATACCCAAATGATGTCATTAAAAATGATCGTGGTGAATGGGTAGTTGAGGTAACGGGTGAAAAAGCCGTTATTGGTCGTGCGGAGAAAATGAGCAAATCAAAGATGAATTTGGTCGATCCAATGGAAATCTTGAATTCATATGGTGCCGATGTGGCACGTTTGTTTATGTTATCTGATACGCCGCCCGAGAAAGATTTTGATTGGAATACGGAGGCGCTTGACGGGTGTTGGCGTTATTTAAATCGTGTAACGCGTATGTCAGATACGGTTTTGGATGCTATTCATTTAAAACGAGATGGGGACGATGCGTTGCGTAGAGCATCTCATCAGTATTTAGCAAAGTTGATTGATAGTTATGAACGTAATGCCTTTAACAAAGCCATTGCGTATCACAGGGAATTTTGCCGTATTTTGGAAGAAGCCGTCACAACCAGCTCAAGTGCTGCGCTTGAAGAAGGTTTATTGTTTTTCATAATGATGCTTGTGCCAATTGCGCCGCATATGGGGTGTGAACTTTATGAACGATTAACAGGTGGTAGTATGTTGGATGGGGTGCGTTTACCAACACCAGATCCTGTTTTATCAAAAACGAATGAAGTGATCATAGCTGTCCAAATTAATGGGAAATTACGAGGCACATTTGTGGCAGAACCTGATTTAAGTGACGATGCTTTGCGTACGAATGCCATTGCCGTGTCGACTGTTTTGCCTTATTTGAAGGACGTGACGATTCGTAAAGTGATAGTTGTGCCAAATCGAATTGTGAATATTGTCGTATAACCAGATCTTACATGAAGTATCTGTTTGTATCCACGCTTATACCCAACCGTTCGACGCTAGGGCTATACAGGAAAATAACCACTATGGCCACATCTGCATCGCAGATTCGCCATGACGATGACGCCAGCGCATGTTCGCAAAATGATCTGAAAGGAGTATAGTCAAATTACCCTTGAACGGCTATAGAAGTAATTAATGGCTAGTCCAATTAAAGAGCGCATGCTATCATTTTCCTAATGATATTTTGAAATTGACATGTGTTGGATGGCTATACCTTTTTTGTTTACTCTTTTTGCGACGTGCTTGATCGGATCAGCGTGTGTTGTTGTGTTTTCAAAGAATACGGTTTATAGCGCGTTGGCTCTTATCGTTGTGTTTTTTAATGCGGCTATTCTTATGCTTCTTTCGGGTGCTGAATTCATCAGTTTTGTTGTGATGATTGTATATGTCGGCGCGGTTGCTGTTTTATTTTTGTTTGTCGTGATGATGCTCAATATTAAGGCAAAGGATTTGAAGATAACATTTGGTCCATATCTTTATGTCGCTCTTGGGGTTGCGTTATTGTTAGCTATTGAGATTGGTTTGATGGCATTTTTCTTTCAAAGTTCGCCAAATGCAGAAAATTTGCTTACTTTTCCACGTCCGCGTCGTACTGAAAATATTATTGCATTAGGTCAGGTTATTTATACACATTATGCTTATATTTTTCAAATTGCTGGGCTGATTTTATTTGTAGCGATGATTGGTGCTATTGTTTTGACGGATAATATGCGGCGAACTTTATTTCTAAAAAAACAAGATGTTTCAGCACAAATAAAACGATCAAAAGAAAACTCACTTGTATTAACGTCGCCACCAATAGGGCAAGGCGTATCATTGGAGACAAGTACAGCTCTCTATCATTCAGCTACTCGTAATGATGGGAGTGATGTGCTATGAAATCAGTTGGTATGCATGCGTATTTAGTTGTCTCCGCCTTTTTATTTGTGATAGGGGTTGTGGGTGTTTTTTTAAATCGACGAAATTTGATATCACTCCTTATGGCGATTGAATTGATTTTGTTGAGTGTGAATCTCAATTTCATTACCTTTTCGATTCATTTAAAAGATATGATAGGACAGATTTTCTCGCTTTTTATTCTAACTGTGTCTGCAGCAGAAATTGCGATAGGGCTTGCTATTTTGATGGGTTATTTTAGACAACGCAGTACAATTAGTGTCGATGATATGCATTTTATTCATGAGGAGATTATTTAAATGTCCCTCATTGAACGATTGGCTTTATGCGCTGTTTTTGCACCTTTTGTGGGTTTTGTATTGGCACTACTTGGGCGTGAGTTAAAAAAGTTTAGTGAAATTATTTCAATGTTAGGGATGGCAGTTGCTTTTGTAGCAACGCTTCTTTTGATTATGCGCACAAAAGGTGTTGTGCAGATAAATCTTTCTTTGCTTAATTGGATTAACGTAGATACGTTATCACTTTCATGGGGGATTCGTGTTGATTCGCTTGTTCTTGTGATGATGGGTGTTGTGAACTGTGTTTCCTTTTTGGTACATATTTATTCAACAAATTACATGGCGCATGATCCTAGTTTGCCGCGATTTATGGCATATCTTAGTTTTTTTACATTTATGATGTTGATGTTGGTGGTATCACCAAACATGGTACAACTCTTTTTTGGATGGGAAGGCGTTGGTCTTGCCTCGTACCTGCTTATAGGATTTTGGGTTGAACGTCCTAAAGCTGGGATTGCGGCGACAAAAGCATTTATTGTGAATCGCGTTGGTGATGCTGGGCTTATTCTGGCGATGGGCGGGCTTTTTGTTTTGTGTGGAAGTCTTGATTTTGATGTGATTAGTAAGGTTTTTGCAGCCGCCCCATTACCCTCACTTATGGTGCTTAATCATGCGATTAATGCCTATGATTTGATAGGTTTCTTTCTTATTTTAGGGGCTATGGGTAAATCGGCACAATTTGGTTTGCATGTGTGGTTGCCTGATGCGATGGAGGGGCCAACGCCTGTATCAGCATTGATTCATGCAGCAACAATGGTAACAGCAGGTATTTTCCTTGTTGTACGTTTTTCATTTCTGTTTGAATCAGCGTTGTTTGCAAAAGAAGCCCTTGTTTGGATTGGCATGCTAACAGCATTCTTTGCGGCAACGGTGGCTGTTACACAAACGGATATTAAGCGAATTATTGCTTATTCAACATGCAGTCAATTGGGTTATATGTTGGCCGCTTGTGGATGCGGGGCGTATAATGCAGCCATTTTTCATTTAACAACACATGCGTTTTTTAAAGCACTTTTATTTTTAGGTGCAGGATCAGTTATTCATGCGATGTCGGATGAGCAAGATTTGCGGAAAATGGGGGGAATTGCCCGCTTTATTCCGGTAACTTATGTATTCATGTGGATTGGTAGTCTAGCGCTTGCGGGGGTACCATTTTTTGCTGGTTTTTATTCAAAAGATGCAATTTTAGCATCGCTTTATTTGACACACCACCTTATTGCTTATGCCGTAGGTATTGCTGTTGTTATGTTAACAAGTTTTTATTCATGGCGTTTGCTGTGGTTAACGTTCCATGGTAAGCCGCGGGCAGACGAATACGTAATGGCACATGTGCATGAATCATCATACGTGATGCTCGTGCCTCTTGGTGTGTTAAGTTTGGGGGCTCTTTTTAGTGGGTTTATAGGACAGAAATTATTTATTGAACAATCGGGTTTTAGTTGGAAAAATGCATTGGTGACAACGAATGTATTTACTGGACATCTTCCCTTTATTATTCATTATTTACCGTTGGTTTGTGCGGTGATTGGTATTTTTGCTGCTATTTATATTTATGGTATAAAACCGCATTGGTCTGATCGTCTTGCCCGCCAACCTCTCTACCAAGTTTCGTTTCATAAATGGTGGATTGATGAATTTTATGTGATGCTTATTAATAAATCACTTATATCGCTTGGTCGTTTTTTGTGGAATCGGGTAGATCAGCGTTTTATTGACCGTTTTGGACCTGATGGTGTTTCACATTTATGTTTAGGGTTATCACGGGCAAATCGTTATATACAAACAGGGTACGTGTATCATTATGCTTTGATTATCATGATTGGGGTGATTGCCCTTAGTGTTACTTTATTTCTTTCCTTGTGTTAATAGGAGTCGTTTTTTCGTGCGTATACCACTTTTAAGTCTATTAACCTTTTTGCCGCTTACGGGTGCGCTTTTTCTTATGCTTGTTAAGACAACAGCTGAACGTAATGCAAAAGCAGTGGCGCTTTGGGTTGCATGTCTTAATGCTTTGCTTGCTATTGCATTGTTGATTCATTTTGATACAGCAAATGCTGATTTCCAATTTGTTGAAAAACGAATGTGGATTGAGAATATGCGTTGTTTTTATCACTTAGGGGTGGATGGACTTTCGGTTTATTTTGTGGCACTTGCAGCGTTTTTAACGCCAATTTGCATTCGTTTGAGTTTTGATAAAATCACGCATCGTGTGCGTGAATACATGATGGCTTTTTTATTGCTTGAAACGTTCATGATTGGGGTTTTTTGTGCTCTTGATTCTATTCTATTTTATCTATTCTTTGAAGGCGTTCTCATTCCTATGTTTTTGATTATTGGGCTTTGGGGCGGTGCAAATCGAATTTATGCGTGCTTTAAATTCTTTTTGTATACTTTTTTGGGATCGGTCTTTATGCTGATTGCCTTGATGAAATTATTTGATGATACGGGAACCACGTGTTTGATTGAAATGAGTGCTGCAAGCATTCCCTTTGTGACACAAAAATGGCTCTTTTGGGCATTTGTTGCAGCATTCGCTGTTAAGATACCTATGTGGCCTGTTCATACGTGGTTGCCCGATGCACATGTAGAGGCGCCAACGGCAGGTTCTGTGTTGCTAGCGGGTGTATTACTTAAAATGGGTGGGTATGGATTATTGCGTATTGTATTGCCTATTTTACCGGATGCCGCACATTATTTTGCCCCCATTATGATAGGTTTAAGTTTAATAGGCATTGTCTATGCGTCGCTTGTTGCGCTGGTGCAAACAGATATTAAAAAGTTAATCGCTTATTCATCAGTTGCACATATGGGCTTTGTGACACTTGGTATTTTTACATTTACCGCGCAGGGCATTTCGGGATCCGTGATGCAGATGATAAGTCATGGTATTATTTCGGCAGCGTTATTTTTATGTATTGGGGTGATTTATGATCGTTATCATACACGGGAAATAGCACATTATTCGGGGTTGGTCGGGATGATGCCCCGTTATGCAGCCGTATTTTTTGTGTTAGCGTTAGGGGCGATTGGTGTGCCAGGAACCAGCGGTTTCATTGGGGAGCTTCTTGTGCTCATAGCAGCTTTTCGAACTAATATTAGTGTGGCTGCCATTGCATGTTTAGGAATGATTTTAAGTGCTGCTTATATGCTGTGGCTTTATCGACGTGTGTTTACAGGTAAATTAGTAAGGCCTCTTGCAAGTGGGATTGTTGGGACAGCCGCTGTGCTGCCCTATAAATTATCAACGGATTTAAATGGCATTGAACAATCCGTTTTTGCTTTATTGATAGCAGGTATGTTGCTTTTGGGGATTTACCCGACGTGCGTACTAACAAGCATAAATCAAGCAACAGTAAAGATTTTGAATGTGAAGGTTGGTAAAAAATAGATATTTAGGATTCATTGGTAAAAAATATGTGCTATATTCACCGAATATAAGAAGTTCACAAAGAAAAACAATATGCGTAAATCATCAACAGCAGGAACAATTGCTCTAATCTTAGGATATGCTTTTCTTTATTTGCCCATTGTTTTTCTGATTACATTTTCATTTAATGAATCACGTATGCCAGGTGTTTGGTCTGGATTCTCATTTCGTTGGTATGCCCGTTTGTTTGAAAATGATGCATTGATTCGTTCTGTTTTGACAAGCTTTCAAATTGCAGCGATGACAGCAACTTTTTCAGTCATATTAGGTACATTTGCGGCTGTTGCTATGTTACGTTTTGGTAACTTTAAAGGTAGAACGCTTTTTAGTGGATTGATATCCGCGCCATTAGTAATGCCAGAAGTAATTACAGGACTTGCGTTATTATTGATGTTCGTGACGCTTGAACGTTTGATCGGATGGCCGTCGGAGCGGGGAATGATGACGATCACAATCGCCCATACAACACTTGCTATGACATATGTTTACCTTGTTGTGCGATCTCGTTTGATGGATTTTGATCGTTCGATCGAAGAGGCCGCGCAGGATTTAGGCGCACGCCCCGTCACCGTTTTTATGTCCATCACGTTGCCGTTGATTGCGCCTGCTTTATTGGCTGGGTGGCTTCTAGCCTTTGCGTTATCATTGGATGATGTTGTGCTAGCTAGTTTTTTATCAGGCCCAGGTGCGACAACATTGCCGATTTTAATTTTTTCTAGCGTTCGTTTAGGAGTAACGCCTGAAATTAATGCGCTCGCAACCCTTATTATTGCTGTTGTGAGTGTTTTTGTTTTGATTGCTGGTGTGGTTACGTTACGTTCACAAAAACGTGGGTGAATAATGTTTTATCGTTAAGGTAAGCTGTATTTATTGCTATTTATAAATTCTATATGCGGCAATAAATAGTTGGACACACGATTTATTGTATTGCGTTCACAAAACGTGGAGGAACAATACGGATGAATGTTTTTACTGTGTTATCCAGTGATAGTCATATTTTGTAAAGTAGTGAAAGTTTTTTGCAAAATAACCTATGATTGTCCTCATGGATCTTTCACTTAACGTTGGGTCATCTCTTAGAAATTTTTTTAATGTTGGCATGCTAACGCCAAGTTTGCTAACGGCTTCTGACATGTTGATTGTGCTTCGTGAGTATTTTTCAATTCGATCTTTTAACATATGTTGTGTTACATCTGTGTTAAGTTGGATAACCTCATTATCTTCTTCTGGATATGTAGGTCTATATAAATTAGGATCCCATTCAAAAAGCGGCAGCCAGAAATTTTCACCCTCAAAATAGTTTTCATTTGAACATATCTTTCTAGTAACAGCTATAAATATACGATTTGATGGAATCATACGTCTTGTACGAAGCCCTAGTTGATCATCGGGATCTATTGATAATTCATATTTATTAATATCTGTTTTTAGAATAATTGGCATAAATTCTAAAAATGGATCAATTAATGAAAACGGAATGACCGAATCAAAATCATCGATTAAACGGTGTTTTTGTTTATTTGTTTTGAAGTGTATTTTATGCATTTTACCCCATAAACAATCATATGTGTTATGTATTGTTCAACAGCATCCCATGTTTTTCCAACATAAATATAATTTTTTGATTCGTATTTAAATTCATCACTATAGCGAGCATTCTTTTTTGGATTTTTATCGTATAAATAGGACATTTCGCTTTTTGTAATGTCGGAGCCATATTTTGGATCTAAACCTGTTTTAGTAATGGATGTTAAATTAGCCAATGATGTGACATGATAGCGGCACCATCCTTCGGTAAGGTTATCGCAAGCGATGATATTGTGCACAAAGCTGATGAAGACAAGGATTAAGTGTGATTTTTTCATATAATGGCTTTAAAGTTTATTTTTTAATGAGGTTACATATCTTTTGGGTTAAAGGCAAATATAAGTTCTTTCCATTCGTTATACTTTTTAGCGGGAAGGGGAAGGGGGCTGCAATTAGGATCTAGCACAGCACGTTTAGCACTTTCAGCTGCTGTTCTGAAAACAGGATCGCGTGCCATGCGTGATTTATCAACAATTTCAGCATGTGTTACAGTGCCATCTGGATCAAGTTTCATGTCGATATCGACAATAATATCCTTGGCACCTTGGGATCCTGCATGGAAGGTCCAGCATTTACTTATCGTTTGACGGACGGCATCAATTTCATTGGCTGTGATTGTGTTGGCAATGGTTTCAGCTGGCGACCCTTGTTGTTCGGCTCCATCTATGTCATCCTTTTTATTTACAAGGTCATCCAATGTTTTTGGTGATGCTTTTGCTTTTTGATCAATTTTCTTTTTTGGATCCGATGTCTTTGATCTGTGCAGATTGACAAGGGCTTTATCGTCGGATTTTTTATCTTTCTTTTTTTCTTTATCCTTTTTTGGATCTATTTTTTTAGGTGTTTCTTTTTTCTTTTCTTGCTTTTTAGGTGATTCTATTTTCGGTTCAAGTTTCTTAGGTGGCTCTTTTTTCTTAGCATCTTTTTTTAAGATAGGCATTGCATCAGCATCAGGCTTTGGATCTGGTTTTTTTTCAGGTTTGGGCTCTGGCTTATCTTCTACCTTTTTTTCGGGCTCTTTTGTTTCAAGTGTTTTTGTGGGAATAGGTGGTGGGGTTGTTTCAACAGATTTTGTTTCAGGTGTAGGCTTTAAGGCGTTGTGTTTTTTTTGATTGATTGCAGATAATTTAGGTGCTGCCGAAACATCGGCTACATTGATAAAATCGATTACCATCGGACGGTTGTCTTTAATAAGATTATCAAGCGGATTGGATAACCCAAGTAACAAAACCAAAAAAAGGCTCACATGAATGATAAGAGAAACAATCGCTGCACGTTTCATCAATGTTACCTTGTTCGTTGTTTTGATGGTGTTATGGGGTTTATTGCTTTAGGTATTGCTGCAGTAGCTCGTTGTTGTGACATTGTCTGCATTGATTTAGGCAACGTTGGTGTTGGCAGTTCCGCCATCAGTGATACACGTTGAAAGCCAGCCGAGGCTATGCTGCCCATTATTTCCATAATTTGTCCATAAGGTAGCTTTTTATCACCCCTTACGTAGATTTTAGTATCTGGCTTACCTTCTGTCAATGTGATCAACTTTTGAATAATATCCTGAATAGGGAGTTCGTTTTCCTGGAAATATGTTTTGCCGTTAACATCCATTGATACAACCAGTGGTTCAGCCTGATCATTGCTTTGCGCGGCGTTTGTTTTTGGTAAATCAACGGGCACACTGACGGTGAGCATTGGTGCTGTTACCATGAAAATGATAAGCAAAACTAACATAACATCAACAAGCGGCGTTACATTAATATCGCTTGATGGGCGAAAACTACGGCGTCTGCGGTTGCGATTGTGCGAATTGGGTGAAAGATTGCCAGCCATTGGTTTAAGCACTTTCTTCAAGTTGACGTGAAATGATTGCGACGAATTCGCTTGAAAAGGCATCTAAACGGTTCGCATAACGGTTAAGATCGCTTGAAATTTTATTGTAGGCAATCGCTGCTGGTATAGCGGCTACAAGGCCAATTGCTGTTGCAAAAAGGGCTTCCGCAATGCCAGGTGCAACAACAGCCAAGTTGGCACTTTGCTGAGATGCAATGGATTCAAAGCTGTTCATGATACCAAGAACGGTGCCAAACAGACCAACGATCATTCCGTTGGAGCCAAGCGATGCAAGGAATGTCATGTAACGTTCAAGTTGTTCCATTTCACGGCTCAACGTGAGCTGCATGACACGATCTATTCGTTGTTCAAGGGTGCCACGGAGTTCCGTTGTGCGTACTTTTCCTTTTGAAACGGTGCGGCGCCATTCACGCATAGCTGCGCAAAAGATCATAGATACAGGATCTTGCGGATGTTTGTGAATTCGGTCATATAAATCATCAAGTGCCCCACCTGACCAGAAGGCATCTTCGAATTGATCAGCCGCTGAATTCATGCGTCGTAAGCGGTAGACTTTATGAATAATAATTGTCCATGACCAAACGGAAGCAACTAGCAGGCCAATAATGACAAGTTT
Organism: Alphaproteobacteria bacterium; assembly: GCA_947490395.1. Lineage (GTDB taxonomy): Bacteria > Pseudomonadota > Alphaproteobacteria > Paracaedibacterales > CAIOTO01 > CAIOTO01. The sequence continues at coordinate 7,878 of CANLGW010000017.1, read as the reverse complement.
GATCACAGGTGTTGCACCCATGAACATATCCCACATGCTGGGCGGGATGGCGGGCATTTGCCCCATAACGCCGCCTACGGTCTGCATCCCCTGGTTCATGGAATGGGAAAATTGAGTCATGTTTGATGTCATTGATTGAGGATCCATAAAGTTGCCGTGTCCTTTTAGTGTTAAAAGATAAAAATTAATGTATTTGTTGCTTAATTATTTCGGGTATACGAATGGGCGTTCCTGTTTCTGGATTAATAAAAGCAAGTATTAGCGTTGCCTCTATCAATTTTTGATCCAAGTGCATAACGTCCTGTTTGCATAGGATAGAAGCACCTCGTATTTCGGTGAGACTTGTGTGTACAGACAGTTGATCCCCGAGCCGTGCAGGTTTAATATAGCTAATATTAAGATGTGTTACGACGAAATTTCCTGTTTTTGATGCAATAAGCTGTCCATGATTCACTCCTTTGTGGTAAAAGAATGTTGTTCGCGCACGTTCCATAAAATTAAGGTAACGTGCATGATAGACAATTCCACCTGCATCGGTATCTTCAAGGAAAACAGTGATATCGTATGTGCTCATAAAGGAAGTTTGAAAAAATGTTGCGTGCGTTAATTGGTATTACTATTTGTATCGTATTTTTCGGTCATATTACTAGTGCTTTTTCAACAAATGAGCCTGCAAATTTTCGTATTGTGACGAGTTTTTCATTGCTTAAAAATTGGGTTGATGTTTTGACAAAAGGGATACCAACTGATCGTGTCGTGATCACACATGTCACATTGGTGCCCCATCACGTGGATCCGCATGTATATCAACCCACACCAATGGATTCAAAAGCAATTGTGCATGCTGATGTGGTGATTAAGCTTGGTTTATCATTTGAAGGATGGTTGGATCCTTTGATTAATGCATCGTCAACAAAGGCTGAATGCGTTATTGCTTCGAAGGATATTGTTTATCGTGATCAACCTGCGCCTGATCCTCATATATGGCATGATGTACAAAAGGCACGTCAGATCGTTCGTCATATAGCAACGGTTCTGTGTCGTCTATTGCCAAGCGAGGCCGCTATTATTCAGCGCAATGCAAATGCCTATGATGATCAATTAAAACAATTAGATGCGTGGGTGCATGTTAAAATTGAAAAGATTCCCATGGATAAGCGGAAAATTATTACCACACATGATGCCTTTTATTATTATGGAGCGGCGTATGGGGTGACGTTTATTGCGCCTGTGGGGCTGAGTACGGAGGCAGAGGTTGATGCAAAAACACTTGCTACGATTGTTCATCAAATAAAAGATGAGCAGATAACAGCGGTTTTTTTTGAAAACTTAGCTAATCGAAATGTGATGCGACAGATTGCAGAAGAAACAAGTATAACGATAAAAGAAGACGCTATACTTTATGCGGATTCTTTGGTGGAGGCGACAGGAGAGTATGATGCCTACGAGGCAACGATTCGTCATAATACAACATTGATTGTTGGGGCGTTGGCGCCTGTTTTATGTGCAGAAGATTGATTGTTATAATTATATATTCTCTCTTTATGTCATCTTTGGACTTGATCTGAAGATCTATAATGTTTCAAAGGCAAACACAAGGTGTCATTTCAAACAAACTATGTGCCGCTTTAATCGTAGAGCTGCTCGGATCGAGTCCGAGCATGACTTACTTTTGAGAGAAAAAGGAAAAGTTGCGTACTTAAATTTGTCTAAAAATTGTATTTTTTATCATCAACAATAAATGGGATGATGAAGAATAGGAATGGCATTAACCATTTCTTAGATCATTGTATGGCATGATGAGTTAGTTTTATTAAAAGAAAAATACGTCATGCACGCATCTTATTTAATGTGGGGTTCATTTTTTGCAGTTGTTACGGTTTTGTTGTTTCTTGATTTGTGTGTGATTAATCGGGAAAATCAAGAAGTTTCTGTTAAAAAAAATATTTATACGAGTGCTTTTTATATAACAATTGGTGCCTTGTTTGGTTTTTGGATATGGGCACATCTTGGTGAGCAAAGTGCTAAAGAATATTGGACAGGATTCATTTTAGAAAAATCGCTTTCGTTTGATAATATTTTTATTATGTCGGTTGTATTTACATTTTTCTCAGTGCCCCGCGCGTTTCAGCACCGTGTATTATTCTGGGGGATTCTTGGTGTCATTGTTTTACGCGGTATTATGATTGGGCTTGGGGCGACGCTTCTTCATTCATTTAGCTATAGTTTGTGGTTCTTTTCTGTTTTTTTAATTTATACAGGTATTAAAATGCTGGCAATGGCTGATAAATCGGATGATTTTGCTGATCATAAGATTGTGAGATTTTTTCAGAAATATATGCGTGTAACGCCTGAGTTTCACGGGAAGAAATTTTTTGTTAGGAAAAAAGATCCTGTTACAAATCGTTTTAAACTGTGGTGCACACCTCTTTTTCTTGGATTATCTGTTATTGAATTTATGGATCTAATTTTTGCCATTGATAGTATACCTGCGATTTTTTCAATCACGACGAATCCATATATTGTGTATACAAGTAATATTTTTTCGATTCTCGGCCTTCGTTCTCTTTATTCATCGCTTGAGATTATGGTTCATCGGTTTAAATACTTAAAATATTCGCTTGCATTGATTTTAATTTTTATTGGCGTCAAATTTTTCCTTGCAAAGCTTTTCGGCTTTGAAATTTTTTCCGTTACGATGTCATTGCTTGTTGTTGCAGCATTTTTGTTGGGTGGGATTCTTTTTTCATTGTATAAAACACGATTTAACTGAAAATGAATTTATATTTTTTTAACAGTTCTTACATACACTTAAACGTAGATACAATCGTTTGAGATCATGAATGGACGAATTATTAACTGAATTCCTGTTAGAGACAAATGAAGGATTGGATGGTCTTGATCGTCAGTTGCTTGATCTTGAACGTGACCCTCATAATAAGGATGTGATTAATACAATTTTTCGTGTTATTCACACGATTAAGGGAACGTGCGGTTTTTTGGGTCTTAAGCGTTTGGAAACGGTTTCTCATGTTACGGAAAGTGTTTTAGGGCGTTTACGTGAAGGATGCCTTGCCGTTAATCCAACGGTGATAGGAACATTATTTGCGGCTATTGACCGTTTGAAGGCAATTGTGAATGCCATTGGTGAAGGTGTTGAAGATCCATCATTGCACGAGGATGAAGCCGTTATTTCGGCACTGAATGCCTGCTTATTATCAACAGTTGTTACGCAAGAGGTTTTTGCACAAGTCAGGTCAACACAAAAGAGTGATGAACAGGCGATAACAACGTTAGACCCCGCGGTTATTAATCATACGATTGCATCTACTTTTCAAGATAAGGAACCCGCATCCAGCCAAAAGCAACAATTTATTAGGGTTAATTTAAAAGTTTTGGATAACCTGATGACGTTGATTAGTGAGCTTGTTTTGACACGCAATCAGTTGTTGCAAATTATGCAATCTTCTGCGGATTCCTATTATAATATTCCTTTGTCGCGTTTGAGTTATATCACGACTGAATTACAAGAAGAAGTCATGAAGACACGTATGCAAACGATTGAAAATGCATGGGCAACATTTCCACGATTAATTCATGATTTAGAACATTTTTTGAGTAAGAAAATTAAACTTGTGCAAAAGGGCGGTGATACGGAGCTTGATCGGCAAGTACTTGAGTTGATTAAAGATCCGCTTACGCATATGATTCGAAATTCGGCCGATCACGGTCTTGAATCAAGTGCTGACCGTCTGTGTGTTGGAAAGCCAGAGTATGGTACTATTACATTGAATGCCTTTCATGAAGGGGGGCAAATTGTCATTGAAGTTAGTGATGATGGTGCAGGAATTGATCCGATAAAGTTGAAGGAAAAATTAGTGCAAAAAGGGCTCGCTACATCCGAAGATACGGATGCAATGAGCGATTGGCATGTGATTAATCAAATTTTTAAACCTGGTTTTTCGACCGCTGAGCTTGTGACGCATTTGTCAGGGCGTGGTGTTGGAATGGATGTTGTAAAATCAAATATTGAAAAATTAGGCGGCGTTATTGATTTGCGATCGAACGTGGGAGAAGGAACGCATTTTACGATTAAAATTCCACTGACGTTAACGATTATTCCTGCCCTCATTTTTAAGGTAAGGGGTGAACGTTTTGCTATTCATCAATTAATTGTAAGCGAGCTTGTTCGCATCAGTAAGCGATCGTCTTATCAAATTGAGTATATTAATAAAACACCAATTTTACGGTTAAGGAATGGCTTGCTGCCATTGGTTTTTCTTGATGAATTATTGAATCTTGATAAAAGTGGTAAGTCTGGTTCAGAACATGAATGTTGCGTTATTGTGGTACATATTGGTATGACCGTATTTGGCCTTGTTGTTGATTATGTGTTTGATACGCAAGAAATTGTCGTAAAACCTTTGTCACGCCTTTTAAATAATACACGTTTTTTCTCAGGTAGTACGATACTGGGTGATGGAGGAATTGTTCTGATTATTGATCCCAATTCAATTGCGTATCAGTTTAAAGAGGTGACGGCAAAAGAATCAGATCATATTGTTGATAATTTTCATTTTAAGACGGCAAAAGATAAAACATTTTTACTTGTATTTCGTGTGAATGGGGCTTATTTTGCGGTTCCTCTTGCTCTGGTATCTCGTATTGCTGAAATTCATTATGAGAAGCTGGAGTATGTAAATGAAACATGGATGATTCATTACCAAGAACATTTGCTACCTGTGATTAAATTTGATGGTAACTGGACAATTGATGATATGCATGTAGGGAAAGATATAAAGGCACCTATGCTTATTTTTAATGATCACGGACATGCTGTTGGTATCGTTATTGATGAAATTCTTAATATTATTGAAGAGAAAATGGATATTGAACTGACGCATCAAAAAGATGGTAGCCTTGGAACAAGTATTATTTGTGGCAAGACAACAAGTATTGTTGATTGTGAGTATTATTTGAAGAAAGCTTTCCCCAATTGGTTTGAGCATCGTGATTTATCAACAAAAAAGAATGCACGTAAAATGCGGCTTTTGTTTGTTGACGATAGTTCGTTCTTTCGCAATCTAATTTTACCTGTCCTTACTCTTTCAGGATTTGAGGTTATGACGGCTATTAATGGGCGTGAGGCACTTCAGATTTGTAGCGAACGTAGTGATTTTGATATCATTGTTACGGATATTGAAATGCCTGAAATGAATGGAGCTGATTTTATTAAAGAAATACGAAAACGAGATGCCTTTAAAAATATGGTTGTTGTTGCTTTAACATCATGCGCTGAGAAAGAGGATGTTGAACGTTGTTTGTCGTATGGATTTAATTTTCATTTTGCAAAAACACAGCAAAAAGAGCTTTTAGAAGGATTGGCACGTATACGAGAACTCATTTTAAAAACAGAAATGGGGGAACATTATGCATTCAGTTGAGTTGCATCAATATGTATCATTAACAGTAGATGGAATTTTGTTTGGCATCTCTGTTGATTATATTGAAGATGTGATTTTTACCCCACATATGACGCATGTTCCACGCGCGGATCCTATGATTTGTGGTTTGCTTAATTTACGTGGTCGTATTGTGACTGCGCTTGATTTTGGTATGGTTCTAAATGTATCAACAGAAGTAAATACGAAGCGCGTGATGTCCATTATTGTTGAAATTGAAGGGGCGCTGTATAGCTTGCTTGTTGATTCCGTTGGAGACGTTATAACGTTAGTACCTTCATTACTTGAAAAAACCCCATCGAATGTAGAGGAACAATGGCGACACTATTCATTAGGGGTTTTCTATTCTGGAGAAAAGCTCCTGATTGTGCTTGATGAAAAGAAAATATTTTCTAATTTATTTGCAAATTAAAAGGTGGATTATATGGCGAAAAAAATATTAATTATTGAAGAACTATCGGCGCATCGTCGGTTGTTACGGGGTTTTTTGGAACCTCTTGGTTTTTCTGTTGACGAGGTAAATGATGGCGAAGAAGGATATGCTTATTGCATGAAACGTATACCTGATGTGATTTTTTTGGATTGGGACATGAATACATTGTCAGGTATCGGTTTTCTCCATCTTTATAAGGATACTTTAGGGCAAACCAAAAAATTACCACCGATTATCTTTTGCATAAAAGAGGATTTAGCAAAATCACAACAACAAGAATTTTGTTTGGATGTTGTGTCTTATCTTATGAAGCCATTTGAAGAGAGTGCGGTGCATGAAAAATTAAAGTCCATAGGTTTTTTAGAGCCATGATCACAAGAATTATGGTTGTTTTTCTTGCGGTAATAACCATAATGATGTTTTGAATAGCAAGGCATAGGTCATGAGAAGGAAGGCTGGCGCATATAAATTCTGTGTTTTTATGATAAGATAGGTTAGAAATATAGCGGTCGTGCCACCGGTAAGGGTTATGCCAATACAAAAAAGGGCTACCCCTTTATAACGTATTTTAACAGGAAATAGAGAATGAAGGAAATGATGTGTTGGCCCGACAAAGCTGCCACAAATCAAGCCAAAAAGGACTTGTCCTAGTAGCACAGAGATGACATAGGGTTGGTTTAATAAGAAAAACGTTGGAAGAGCTAATATGAATGATAATAGGAAGGCGCTTCTGATAAGTTTATGTTTGCCAAAATAATCACTAAGTATGCCAAATATAACACAAAAAAGAGCAAAAGAAAGAAGTCCTGTTAGGTTGCACCAAAGTCCTTTTAATGCATGAAATCCGACAAATTTTGCCATATAAATATTAAAGAAACCAAACAAACTATAGGATAAAGCACCATTGAGTGCACCAGTTGCAATTGACACGATGAATGGAGAGATGTAGTTCCTATAGGATGTTTCTTCTTTAGCAGTCGATAAATTTATCTTTTTAAATTCCAAAAATTCGGATGTTTCGAAAGTATAACGTCGTAAAAAACAGCCAACAACACCGAGGACTGCACCGCATATAAAGGGAATGCGCCAAAACCAGGTTGGTGCGTCGTCATATAAAAATAAGTTACCTAAAATTGTTGCTGCCAGAATGCCGACAACAGATGAGCAGGAAATAATTCCACTAATAAAGCCTGGTTTTTTATCCTGGGCATGCTCGAGCGCAAAAATTGCAGCACCATTATATTCACCGCCTGCGCATAATCCTTGTAGGAGGCGGCAAATAATAAGAATAATTGGCGCGAATAAACCAATTTGATCATAAGTGGGTAAAATACCAATAATGAATGTCGGTAGACTCATTAAAAAAATGGTTGTCGATAATATTTTTCGTCTGCCATATTTATCCCCAAGATAGCCAAATAATAAGGCACCAAAGGGACGTGAATAAAAGGCAGCAGAGAACGCGAACATACCCGTAATGACGGATAGCTTAGGATCGGATGTCGGAAAAAATAATGATGATAAAGTCATTATGAAAACACCACATAGAGTGAAATCAAAAAACTCAAGGGCATTTCCCACAAAACTTGAAAGGATAACTTTCTTGTTCATTTATAATTATGCTCCTGTGGCGTGTTTTTATTTCCTTGAGACAGATGAAGACGTGCGATCGAAATAAGCTTTTAATAAATAACGAATCCTAGAAACGGTAAATATACGCATGTGTAATAAAAAAATCAATAGTTTTATCTGGAGTATAAATTATATATTTATTTTATATAAATAATAGTAAATTTTTATTAAAAATATTTTTTACATACATGAGTAATTATTTGGCTCTTATGCAAAACGAGTGGGTAAGTAACTCAAGCAAGTTAGCTATGAATGCTGTATAATTCTCCTTAAAAGAAGGAGTTTATCATGCACATCGAACAGTTATTCAGCCAAGCCTTAGGCATTATAGATCCATGGAAGATTGAATCT
>CANLGW010000016.1 GCA_947490395.1 Alphaproteobacteria bacterium | reverse complement strand
TCAAATCCCTCTCTCTCCGCCATTATTTTTTTAATTTGGACAGCGACTAAATCCTCCTCAAAGGAGCTTGTCGAACGTTATCTTCATAATGTAATCCAAAAACTCTAATGTTTTAAAACCCTTTATTTGAATCCCCCAACACATAAAATGTAAATGATGATACACGTTGATGTAGTAATAATTGGCGCAGGCGCCGCAGGTTTAATGGCTGCATGGTGTGCAGGTAAACGTGGAAAGCGTGTTTTACTAATTGAACATACCCCAAAAATAGGAGAGAAAATCCGAATCTCTGGCGGTGGGCGATGTAATTTTACGAACATTGGCGCCAGTAAAGTCCATTATATATCCCAAAATCCCCAGTTTAGCGTATCAGCCTTATCGAATTACACGCCAAAAGATTTTATAACGCTCGTCGAGTCTTATGGAATCGCATATCATGAAAAAACCTTAGGACAACTTTTTTGTGACGGATCCTCAAAGCAAATCATATCTATGCTCCTGGATTTATGCCATCAGCATAACGTGATCATAAAAACAGATTGCAGTGTAAGCAGTGTATCAAGGGATGAACATTTTCAATTCATAACATCGGATGGCATCGTTACCAGCACAGCACTTATCATCGCCTGTGGTGGTCTTTCAATTCCGCAAATTGGGGCGAGTGATTTTGGTTATCGCATTGCCCAACAATTCGGTGTCGCGCTCATACCAACACGCCCCGCATTAGTACCATTGATTGTAGCTGAATCCCACCGCCCTTTATTCGCACAGCTAAGCGGAGTCTCAAACCCATCAACAGCACATTACAAAAAAATACAATTTGCGGAAAATATCCTCTTTACACATAAAGGACTTAGTGGGCCTGCAATTTTGCAAATATCATCCTATTTGGAAAGCTTTCAAAATCAAGAAATCCACCTAAATCTATTGCCAACTATGGATTTAAAACATACGTTTATGACGGATAAAAACAGCAAAAAGACACCAGCGAATTATTTAAAAAATTATCTAACGAATCGCTTGGTTGATCATTTAGCCATTTGTGATGACTTTCACAAAAGTATTACCGACCTTAAAAAGGAGCGTCTCTTTAAAATTGCTGATGCCATTCATCAATTCACCGTTCCAATCAATGGCAGCGAAGGCTACCAAAAAGCCGAAGTAACCGCAGGTGGCGTTGATACAAATGAGCTCTCATCAAAAACAATGATGTGCAAAAAAGTACCGAACCTTTATTTCATTGGTGAAGTAGTTGACGTGACGGGGTGGCTTGGTGGCTACAATTTCCAATGGGCATGGTCATCAGGGTATGCAGCAGGAAATAATTGTTAGTTCATTAAACACTAATTCGGGTTTAGATTCTATATAGCTCAACCCTTCGTCATCACAAATTTGCGTAACAAATGTAGTGATCCAGTAGGCTGCTCATGTAAAAATACCTGCTCATGTAGGAATACTTATTTTTCTGAATGGCCACAGCAGCTTACGCTGGCTCGACATGACGAATTTGCTGTCATCGGGATTTGATTTTTAAACGGCTCTTTATCGTTTTAATCCCAAATTGGAGTTTTAAGGGTTTTTGTTACACAATAAGTAGACAGTATTCCAATAATTTCTTTTTTCTCCATGTCATCCTCGGGCTTAACCCGCGGATCTCTATAGGTGAGGTGACATATAGCTTGTTTAATTACGCCTCGAGTTTGCCTTTGAAGCAGTATAGATCTTCGGATCAAGTCCGAAGATGATGCCCAAAGATACGCCCATGGACACCAGAAGAGAGAATGAATATAGAGAAATAATATTTCCAGAGGTTTAACGAAAAATACCACCTTTTTTTTATAAGAACGCAAAAAAATAAATATACAATAAAATTAACTATTAATTAATAATATTTGAATACAATTTTATTATAATAGTAAAATTAAACACTTTATTAATGATGAACGGCATATACACCCCTATAACATACACACGCTTAATATTTGCCTTTATTTTTATATTGGCCAGCCCATCAGTCATTCAGGCAGCATTAACGCCTGTGCCAGCACTGCCATTAATGCCAGCCTCATCGTGCGAAACCATCCTTACACAAAGCCCTGTTGTAAATGGTGTTAACACATGTCCATTAACATGCCAAGTCGTTAGCCAATCCCTTATCAATCGAACCTATAAATGTCTTTATATTGATACGATTGTCAACGAATACGAATGGCTAACATGCTACCACTATGCACCCTATCTCATCAAAACAGTGAATAGTAATGCGACGATTTCACAGCAGTGCGCGCCAACACCTATATGCGGTATCGGCTATTACGTCAATCCACAACCAACACCAAATAGTCTTAATACCTGCCCTGATGCGTGTAAATCAATTGCTAAAAATGCAAGTGGGCAATATTTTTGTGTAACCCCCAATACACCATATTCTTATGCAGGTGCTGTACCAACAATATGCCCACTAAATGCACCTCATTTTGTCCTAACAAATGATGCACAAAACAATATTTGGAAGTGCTCCACCTTTACCTGTGGGGTAGGCGATACAATTAATCCGCAACCTATCATAAATGGCGTGAATGAATGTCCCGCAGCGTGCAATTTAATTGCAACCAAACCAGGAACAACAACATCACCAACAAAATATTTCTGTATTGCACCCAATATTTATTATGCAGGAACACCCGAGACAACACCAACTACCTGCCCAAAAGCAGCACCAAATTTTCTAAAAGCCCTAACATCGCCTGAATGGAAATGTTCATAAATACATAAAGACGATAAACGTAACGGACAGTATAAGAAATAAAAAACTAGCCAAACAGCTTACCAACAAAAGAAAATACTTTGTAACGCAATAAATCAGAGAACGTTGAATATAACATCACACCGATCACAATAATTGCACCACCTTTAAAGATATTTTCCTGCATCTTCTCAGAAAGAGGTCGACCACGAACAAGTTCAATAAGACAGAATAGAATATGCCCCCCATCCAACACTGGGATAGGTAATAAATTAATGAGACCAAGATTAACCGATAGCATCGCCATAAAGATAATTAAAGTTGAAAACCCATGCTGAACACTCTGCGCCGCCATATCACCAATGCTCAAGATACCACCCATTTCAGCACCTGCTGATCCAGCAATCATCATCCAAAGCCCTTTTAGCATCCCTGCTGACAGATCGTAACAGTATGTAACAGCGTAACTAATCGCCTTAAAGACAGATGTTGATTTATAGATTGGCTCGCCTTGCGTAATACCAATACCTAATTTTTTAACAGGCACTGTTTCTGTTGAGTTTTCCTTTTGCTTATAAAGCGGTGCATTAATAACAACAGACGCGCCTTTTCGATCAAGCGTAATTGAAACATCTTTTCCTGCGTGTTCAGCAAGCGCTTTCATTAAATCAGGCGTGCTTTTTATATCAGCCTCGCCAAAACGAATAATCTTATCGTGTTGTTGAATTCCTATTTTTTCTGCAAGTTCGCCTTTTATAACTGAAGACACCATAACAATCGGCTCATAGGTTGGCACACCTTTTATACTGACAAGCGCCGCTAAAGCCACGATTGCAAATAAATAGTTAGCAAGAGGACCCGCCGCCGAAACTGCAATCCGTTGCAAAGGTGTCTTATTATGTAGCATCATCGCTTTTTCTTCATCTGATAATGAATGAGCAAGACTTGCATCAACAGTTGTGCTACTAACATCACTATCACCAAGAAATTTTACATACCCACCAAGCGGAATAGGACTAATACGCCACCGCGTTTGATGTTTATCTGTCCATCCAAAAAGTTCAGGACCAAACCCTATGGAAAACACAGAGACACGTACACCATTTCGGCGTGCCACCCAAAAATGTCCATACTCATGCACAAATACAAGAATAGTTAATACAATAATGAATGGTAGTATATTAGCAATAATCCAAGACATGAAAAACCTTTCAAATGATTACTCTTTGTTATTCTTAACACAATAAATCTGCATTATCCACCTCAGGATACCTGTTTTAGCGCACGACTTCAACACCCATTCACACTAAATATAGAATCTATATCAATAGAATAATCATTATTTAAAAATATCAATATTATTAACTGTTTATTAATTTATATATGAAATATTATTATTAAAGTAGATAGAAATTTTCTATTGAATTATTTAATTATGTTTTCGATATACAGGAGAAAGCTTTATGAATAAAATATCAACAATTACCTCTGCTATTGGTGTAATAACTTTATTTACAACGGAAGCATCATGGTCATCCACATCAACAGGGACTCTTTCTAGTGGATCAGCGACAGCGCCTGTAACAGCATCAGCAACGACAGCCGCTTCAAATACCGCTTCTTCTTCAACAAAATCAGCAACAGCAGCACCTGCTCCAGCACCTGCTGTTGCTACACCTGCTCCAGCACCTGCCATTACTGCAAATCCTGGCCTCGATTATGTAAACAACGTGATAACACAGCTCGGCACAACTCTTATTCCAGACTATAATATTTTAGCAACCGTTATTGCTGCATATGTTGTGCCAACAGATCCAAATGTAGATGCAGCAACTGTTTGTTTGGAACAAACAAGTAATGGACGTATTTATCGACTCCATTCAAAAAATCCTGCAGCAAATGGATTAGTCACAAATCCATCTGATTTAGCCGTGTTTAACTGGAATTTCTTCAGCCTTAATAAAGGTGATCCTGTAAATTTCTCCGTATCATCCGATATTTCAAATCCTGCAAGCCCCGCTATTTCTTACATAGGTAAAGTTGTGGCAAAAAATGGTAACGCAATTTGTTTTGCACGCTATCTAAAACAATAAAATTGCCATTTCAATCTCTACCTTGTAACACTTTCGCCTGTCAATAAGAGCGTTACAAGGTAAAATTTATTTCTTAATATACCTTTTAATTTTTATTTTAATTAAATTTTAAATAATATATAATTTAATATATATTCCACCATAAAAAATCTTAGCCATGAAACGTTTTTATCTGTTTATGCTTTATTCTCTTGGTACCAGCTCAATTTTAGCTGGCGAACATTGCACCAGAGACAACCCTCTTCGCTCACAACTAACACGACAACATGCACCAGTTATTATTGCTTATCGTGATGATGGTAATGGCAAGGGTGCTGTTTATGACCATTACACAATTCAACACATAACAAACCATCCAACCGAATTTTCGGTGCCTAAAAAATTAGATATATCTTGTTTTGAAACGTATCTTAATGGACAACCCTATAACCTACCCCATGGCAGTACAAATAAACAAGACAAACAAATCCCCCCTATATGTAAAAAAAGTTATGAAGGCGGATTATTGATCCTTCCTGGACGTCGCGATGCCCAGTTATCCGTAGACGAAAACCCATCATATAAGTATCGCAAACCCCACGAGCAATGCGCATTAAAAGAAGCCCGCCTTCGCGGACAACCTGTTCTTGCGATTTGTGCTGGATCGTGGGAATTATGGGAATCCTTTGGTGGAACAACAATTGATGTCCAGCACCATCAACATTTACCAATGCTAACGCTCAATACTGATGGCACCATATCTAACAATGTCCAGGTTCATGATATTTCAATCGAGGAAGAATCAATCCTTGCCAAGGCAATGGGATCTTATACATCTAAAATCTCTGTAAATAGCATTCATGGGAAAGCTGTGGATGAAAGATACCCGCCTAATCAATTAATAATTACGGCACGCACCATCGCTAATCTTATTCATGAAGGAGCAGAAATAAGCGAACAAGATGACGCCCTACCACCCAATGTAAGTGAACCACATACTGTTGAAGCCTTTGAAACAAAACACGGTACACCTATGCTCGGTCTGCAATATCATTCAGAGGGATATTACACAACGACACCAACCGAAACTGATAGGAGGCATATGAATATCATACGCTACATGGCCAAGGCAGGCGATGCTTACCAAGCAAAACGTCGTATGCTTCTCCAGTTATCAAGCGCTTTTGTATTAAACTAAACAAATATTATAGAGAACGTGGCATCGCTTTTGCAACCGAATCAAATGCTTTTAACTCCGCCAGAACAGTCGGCATATCTGACAGATGAATCATGTTTGGGCCATCACTCGGTGCCTTATCTGGTTCCTGGTGGGTCTCCAAAAACACCGCAGAAATGCCCGTCGATACAGCCGCTCTTGCAAGAATAGGCGCGAATTCACGCTGACCAGCTGTTGATTCACCTGCCCCACCTGGTTGCTGAACAGAGTGGGTTGCATCAAACACCACAGGATAACCCGTTTTTGCCATAATCGGCAGGCTTCGCATGTCAGATACCAGCGTATTGTAGCCAAAGCTTGCACCTCGCTCACACAGCATAAGCGACTGATTGCCAAACGACTCCATCTTCGCAACGACATTATTCATATCCCACGGCGCCAAAAATTGCCCTTTTTTGATATTGATAACTTTGTTGGTTTCAGCAGCAGCTTTTAACAAATCGGTCTGACGACACAAGAAAGCAGGTATTTGTAAAATATCTACGTGATCGGCAACGAGGGCACAATGCTCAGGGCTATGCACATCCGTTACAATGGGGCAACCAAAAGTGCTCTTAAGTTCATCAAAAATTGCAAGGCTTGCTGCTAACCCCATCCCACGGGTACCTTTTATGCTGGTTCGATTTGCCTTATCAAACGATGTTTTGTAAATAAATGGTATATTCATTTTTTGGCATAACGTTGCTAATGATTCAGCCATCATTAATGCATGATCACGGCTTTCCAATACACATGGTCCCGCAATAAGCACAAACGGAAGCGCATTTGATACAGGAATATTCCCAACCATAACTGTTTTCATAACCTCAATCCTTTTCTATTTTTCAACTATTCATCATACATTTGTCATTTACGAGAATAGGTGAGTCATTACTTTATTTTTACAATTCAGCAAGGAATGATTTACCCTTTTACCGGTTGGCAGGCGCCACCTAACTTCGCACATTTATCAATAGCCGCTTTTCGTGAACGCAACATCGGTCCTGCGACAATACGGTACTTTGTTTTCTTATCAGCACCAATAAAAGTACGCACAGACAAATCCATTCCGACAAGTTCTACTGCATACCGTTTTTGCAAACGAGCTTTTTCTTTATCAGCGAGCGTTTTATTAGGCAACGTACCAAGTTGTAGATAGTGAGGAATTCCATCTACAGGCTCTTCTAAATTTTGTTGAGCGACAACAGCTGGCACAGGCAATTGTTGTTGAGCGCCCACCATTTGGGGTTGCTGATGCACTGCACCCTGGATCGGCATTGCTACTGTTTCTGCAGACATTAATGTCGCTGGATTTTGCCCCATTTGCACACGATTTACATCCGTTGGCGCATGTTGCTGAATCGTCTGCACAGAATATGCACCAGGCTGCACACCCCCTTGTAAAGAGTAAATCTCATTTGAAGGCATTTGTTGTACTGGGTATCCACCTTGTGCGTAAGGCAACGGTTGTTGTATGTTTTGCTGCACACCTTGTTGCGGCTGGACATAACCTTGTTGTGGCACAGGCTGAACCTGCGGTTGTTGATAATATCCAGGCGCCACAGGTTGCCCCTGCGACTGCGTACCATTTACCCCAGAAGGTGCATAACCTTGTTGAGAGAATTGTTTCGGCGACACTGCCCCGTACAGCTGTTGACCATTAGGTTGCTGACCATTGGGTTGCTGATAAGGCTGCTGCGCCTGCATTGCATACTGCGTGGCAGGATCTTGCTGATACGTTGGCTGCATAATCACTGGTTGTTCAGGTGCGGGCAACAAACGTTCCACAGGCTGATTATGATCCGTTGATGATGGCGCTAACCGTTCATAGATAAGCTTGTCTTGATGTGGGAATGCAGCCCCACCTGGATTTTCTGGACGTACACGATAAGGATCTGTTTCAGCCTGAATAAGCGGCGGTGAATCCATTGTAGGCGAACTGATCCACCGATAAGCAATCCATGTAACCGCGCAAACAAAAACAAGCCCTGTAATGGCAATAACAAATTTAAAAGGTGATGGACGATCTGAATCAGCAGCTTCTTCTCTATAGGCTTCTTCTTCCGAATTATCACGCCAAAACCCAAGCCCTTTAACTTCTTCCTGCATTGATTGCCTTTGATAACCTTGGTTTGGCGGTTGATTCGGATGACCTTGATAATGACGGTTAGAAGAAGACGGAGAAAATAGAGGCTCATCCCGACTCCCTAATTCGTCACGCCCTGTATGCGTACGGCGAAAACCCATAGATGAATCTTCGTTAGCATCGTAACTTGGATTTTGCCGTTGATCGTTTGTCATGCGGTAATTTTGAGGAGATCTTGCCATATCATCTTGATTGTAATCATGACCACTGTGCCTATTTGGAAACAATTGCTCGGCGCCTCTTCGCGTATTTCGCACGGCATTCGCTTCCTCTGTTCGATAAGGACGCATAACAAAACGAGGATCACGCGGATCATAAACAGCATTTTCATCAGCATCATCATAACGATTACCCTGATCATCATACTCATCATCGTATACGTTTTCTTGCCTATAATTCGGATGCTGTGGTTGCCCTCTGTTCAAAAAGAACTCATCACGTTCATGGCGCTTATTATTTTTTTTCTCATTACGACCAAAACCAAAACTGAATCGTGACATGATGATTATCCTTTATATTTTTTATTTGGATCTGTCCAAGACATTAAATTGCACAACCACACTACTCCATCTGCCTTTCGTCATTCAAGTAGAAGAATTAATCTGTGCTAAGAAAATGAATTGCAGCCGTTCAAAGATAATTTGAGTATATAGCGATCAAAGATCAAGGCGTACACATTTACCAAAGTAAATGAGCACCGCAAAGCTCCATAGATCAACGCTATACCCAATTCATAATTGAATGGTTATCGTTAACGCATTTCGTCAACAGCTATAATATCAAGTATAGAAAGCCCTGAACGTAAAATAGTGGCAATCCCCCAAAGCAACGCCAGACGTGCCAGTGTTATGTCCATCGCTTGCGCATCAATAAAACGAAGATTTACATTATCTTTTCCTTTATTCCATAAGGAATGAAAGGCAGCCCCAATATCATAAAGCGCATGTGCAATACGATGTGGCTCACGCATCACAGCTGCTGTTTCAATCACGCGCGGCCATATAGCTAATGTTTTGATAAGCGCAAGTTCAGCCTCATCCGTTAATAAATGAAGAGGGGCAGCCACCAGTTGATCCATTGAAAAATTTGAATCAAGCGTTTTCATGTGACGAAGCACGGAATGAATACGTGCATGCGCATACTGAATATAGAAAATAGG
Source organism: Alphaproteobacteria bacterium (assembly GCA_947490395.1). Classification (GTDB taxonomy): domain Bacteria; phylum Pseudomonadota; class Alphaproteobacteria; order Paracaedibacterales; family CAIOTO01; genus CAIOTO01. Next base: position 19,114 of record CANLGW010000016.1, on the reverse strand, counting down.
ATTATCTTTTGTTTGCTCAATCACTTTTGCAAAATCAAAATCCAACGACATATCCTGATGACGGGAAACCATCATATACCGTGTTACATCTTTACCAACACGTTCAATGACTTCCTTTAGTGTGATAAACGTACCCGCCCTTTTCGACATGCGAATAGGAACGCCATTATCCATAAAATTCACCATTTGGGTGACCTTAATTTCAAACTGCGCTTTGTGCTGCGTAATCGCTGAAACGGCGGCTGTTAATCGTTTTAAATAGCCCGCATGATCAGCACCAAAAATATTAATCATGGATGAAAAACCACGCTGATATTTATCAAAATGATAGGCAATATCACTTGCAAAGTACGTCCAACTCCCATTTGATTTCTTAAGTGGGCGATCAACATCGTCGCCATAGCGCGTCGCACGGAAAAGGGTTTGTGGACGTTCCTCCCAATCCTCAACAACCATTCCTTTGGGTGGCGCGAGCACGCCTACATACACATCATCCGTTGCCTCTAATGCAGCTAATGTGCGATCCACAAGACCTGCCTTAACAAGTTCTTTTTCAGATGTGTATACATCCATCACCACCCCCGCTGCTGTCAAATCACTTTTAACACCAACCATCATCAGGGCAACAGTCGCCTCTTTAAAAATATCAAGCCAATCAGATTCAGGTTTGGCATGATAATCATGGCCAAATTGTTTCGCTAAAGCCTGCCCAACAGAAATAAGATAGTCACCACCATACATGCCTTCTGCAAATGCATCTTCTGCAATCGTATCGCCAAGTGCTTCACAATAACGCACATAAACAGATCGCGCCAACGCATCAACCTGGCCACCTGCATCATTTACATAATATTCACGTACCACATTGTACCCAGCAAATTGTAATAAAGAAGCGATTGCATCCCCTAAAATCGCATTTCGTCCATGTCCCGCATGCAATGGCCCTGTTGGATTGGCTGATACAAATTCAATATTGATCGGCCCTTTACTGTTTGGCACGCCTTTTCCATAATCAGCGCCCGCTTTTAAGATATTCTGGAGTTGCGTAAACCAAAATTCAGATGAAAATGTTAAGTTAATAAATCCAGGTCCTGCAACAGCGACATGTGATACGTGCGGTAAAGACGCCAACTTTGAGCATAAGAAATCCGCCAATTGACGTGGCGCCATGCCCATTTGTTTCGCTAAAACCATGGCAACGTTTGTTGCAATGTCACCGTGATTTACGTCTTTTGTTGGCTCAACCACTACTTTTGACATACCAACAGTTGTTGTTATGTTTTGTTCTTTTGTTAATGTCAGTGTTATTGCCTTGATTGAATCAAGTAAATCGTGAAAAAAATTCATGTATGTCTTTCTTTGTTTTTTAATACTATTTTAATATGGATTTCTTTATGCCTTCAACCACAGCGTGTTTTTGTAGAGTTTAAAGAGATTTAATATCATCAACCGTTAGTCGTGTTGTGCGTGCAATAAGGTCGATCGGCAAACCTTCATGCAGCAATTGACGTGCCATATCGTATTTTGCCTTTAATGCCCCCTCAGCTAATCCTTCAGCTTTTCCTTCCGCCATGCCCTCTTCGCGTGCATCACTTAAAAGCGTTTTTTCAACGCTCATACGATCCCAATAGCCATCATACTGGGCAAGATCTTCTTTCGAAAAAGATGCTTCGATTGTCAGTTCAAGCGCTTTTTGAATATCAGGTGTTTCTGTAAATTCGTCAGGAATAACTTTTAAGTCGGGCGTCTCATTCAAAAAACGTAACCACAAAACACCAAGCTTTTTTTCCCAATAGGTTGTTGCTTTGAACTTTGGCAGTTCAACAAAGATCAATTCCAACCCTTCAATGTCTTTATTGACGTCTTTAACATTGACTGTTTTATAATGATGATACCATTCGTCTGTTTGACGATCAAACACCTCACCAATTAAACTAAGCCCATAAACGGGACTTGCCATTTTGTAGGTTTCACCCTTTTCAAGTTGATCAACGTAAGCTTTTGCTGCACCGAATTGCAGACGACTCATAAAACTGCTGCTCCATGCCATTTGCATTTCCACGATAAACGTGCGCCCTTTTTGATCCACACAACGCACATCAACAATGCTATATTTTTGCAAAGGCGTGCGAGAGACTTGTTCGGATGGCAAATATTCAAGCGTATCAATCAGGGCATCGTCCTGAAGAGGGAGCAAACTATTTAAGAAGCTTTTAACCAGATCTTTGTTATTACCAAAAATCTTCTTAAAAACAAGATCAGCTTTCGGGTCAAGCAAACGACTTGGGATAATTTTCATAAATAACACATCACCATTTTATTTATTTAAGGTCATTGTAGCAGGTTTATAAGGATGTGAGGAGGAGAGAATTTATAATTCTCCCTCTTACGAAAAAATTTAGCCTTCTAATTTTGAGAAATCGGCAACTTTGTGAAATAGCTCACACACATCTCTAATAATATTTTTTCGATTGCGTGTTAACGCTTCATCCTCTGTATTAATATTGACTTGATTAAAGAAATTCATTGTTGATTTAGAAATGTGTGCTAATTCATCCATCACATCATCGTAAGAACACTCATTCATTAATGCGTCAATTTTGCTTTCTTTAACCGTTTTATAAAATGACTTTTCAATAGATTCGTTTAGTAAAGATTCATTAACACGACAACTTGGCAATGATACATCTATCGATTTGCAATCATTTAGAATTCCATTAATTCGTCTGTATGCTTCTTTTGTTTGTAACCCCTGCTCAGTTTTTAAAAACACACCAAGAGATTTCGAACGTTGTACATATTTTTGCAAAAAGAGCTTCGGCTGATCTAGATCTGAAAAACGAAAATTGCCCCCCATAACAGCATTAACAACATCATACGAACCCCCCACTTCATCACGAATATAAATTGGTATACGAGCTGTTAGCAAACTCACAACTTCTCTCGTAGTCGTATCAGCTAAAGTAATCCCTTGATTTCGATATGTATCTATTGATTTTTCAATAAGCTCTGCTATACCAACTCTATCTTCCGTTAATTTTTCAGATGAATTATTGAAATTAATAAGATCTTTATCGCTCTCAACAATCAACCTAAATATACCCAATATTGCGCGACGAATACCAAGTGGGTCTTTCGATCCCGTTGGCTTTATACCCGACCCAATAAAACCAACCAATGTGTCAATCTTATCATACAACGAAAGCGCCCAACTTACAGGTTTGGTCGGAATAGGTTGGCTTGGCCCCTGGGGTTGATAATATTCTTCCAAGGCTGCCGCAACATCCGCGCTTTCGCCCTGTAGTATTGCGTAAACACGTCCCATAATCCCTTGTAATTCAGGAAATTCACCAACCATCTGCGTCACTAAATCACTTTTGCATAAATGTGCAGCACGTTTTTCAACCTCATTCATCGCAAGCACTTCAAGTCGGCGCACTTTATCACCAACGGATCCTAATTTTTCATGAAAAATAATGGCATCCAATTTTTTTGTTAAATCAGACAACGCCGTATTACGATCACCTTCAAAAAAGAAAGCAGCATCCGATAAACGGGCACGTAGTACGCGCTCAAAACCATCGATCATTAAATGCTTATCAGGCTGTGCTGGCACATTTGTAATTACACCAAAATAAGGCGCAATTGCCCCATTTCGCTGACGCAATGTGAAATACTTTTGATGCACACGCATAGATGTCGACAGCACCTCCTCTGGCAAATGCATAAATGCATCATTAATCACCCCTAAATGAGCAAACGGGTAATCCACAAGTCCTGTAACTTCATCCAGCAATGTTTCATCCACCTGAATGGAAAGTCCTTTTACGGCCGCCTTTTGTGCTAAAAACGTTGAAATGGCATCACGGCGTGATTCAAAATCAACAATCACTTTTGCCTCTAACAATTGGTCTTTATAATCACGCAATCCTTTTAGTTTGATCTGACGGGGTTCTAAAAAACGATGCCCATGGGTATAACCACATGTTTGAAGCTCAAGACCTTCAACATCGAAAACAACAGGCTTTTTATCGAGTATGCAGGCAATTGACCGAATGGGGCGAATCCATGAACGGGTAAAATTATTTGTTTTTGGGTTATGCCAACGCATTGAATTTGGCCAAGGCATTTGATCAAGAAAAGCGTGAAGTATCGTTGGCAAAAGTGCACTTAAAGTCTTTCCTTCATGCACGATATCCACATAATAATATCCATCACGTTGCACCATGGCATCATAAGAAAGCCCCGTTGATTTTAAGAACCCATCAATCGCTGCTTCTGGGGCACCTATACGTGGCCCTCGGCGTTCTTCCTTCACAGCATGCGTCATAGCAGGCACACCTTTGGCACATAATGCCAATCGTTGTGTTGCAATATAGGTGTCAACCTCTGAAAAAGAGATACCTTGCTCACTTAGCAAACGTGAAAACAATACTTGACTAGCAAGAAGGGCATCACGTTGCATACGTGCTGGAATTTCTTCACAATAAATTTCAATTAGTAAATCCATGATATATCACTTAATCGGTTATTAGAATCACTGAGATGGATTCTAGAATCATTACTATCAGTTATGCCTTGTTAAGTCGTTGTTGAAGCAAGCCATGCTTCGCAACAATCCTTTGCCAATGCCCGAACGCGACTAATATAACCAGCCCGCTCTGTTACGCTAATCACCCCACGTGCATCAAGTAAGTTAAATGTGTGGTTTGCTTTTACACATTGTTCATACGCAGGCAAAATAAGGGCATGTTTTAATAAATGCGCACATTCGGTTTCATACCCCTTAAAAGCATGGAATAAGGCATCCGTTGTGGCAACATCAAAATTGTAGGCGGAAAATTCTCGCTCAGCGCGCAAAAATACATCACCATACGTTAATTTACCCTCACCCTCAAGACCATTCCAATTTAAATCAAAGTGATTATCAACCCCCTGGATAAACGTCGCTAAACGTTCCAATCCATACGTAATTTCAACAGGCACAGGGTTGCACTCAAATCCGCCCACTTGTTGAAAATAGGTGTATTGTGTGATTTCCATACCATCACACCAAACTTCCCAACCAAGACCAGCCGCACCAAGCGATGGATTTTCCCAGTCGTCTTCAACAAAACGAATATCATGCTCGCTTAAAGCTAAACCTATGGCTTCTAGACTTTTTAGATACAACTCTTGTGGATTGGCAGGCGCTGGCTTTAAAATCACCTGAAATTGATAATATTGCTGCGTACGGTTTGGGTTTTCACCATAACGCCCATCTTTCGGACGACGGCATGGTTGTACAAAAGCTGCATTCCACCGATCAGGACCAAGCGCGCGAAGTGTTGTCGCAGGATGCGAGGTACCCGCACCAACTTCAATGTCATACGGTTGCAAAATCACGCAGCCTTTGGATGCCCAGAAACGTTGCAGATCAAAGATAATGTCTTGGAAAGATTTCATGTAACGAACGTCATATGCTTATGAAAATTATTTCTTAGGTATACCAGTAAATGATAGAAATTGATAGAAATTAGTAAAAATCGATAGAAATTGGTAAAAATTAGCAAATAATAGTCATATACAACATCAAACAAAAAGAAAGAGGGCACTTTAATTTATTACCCTTTTTTTCTGAATAGTAGTTTTAAACGTATTATTTCGAACGATCGCCAAGGAGTACAGACATCAATCGTGACCACCAATTTTCATCAGCTGGCTTAGGACTGCTTGGCGATGCTTTTAGCACAGGCGCCACAACGGCAGCTGATGCTGATTGTGATGAAGCGCCTTTTAATTCTGACTTTTGTTCAGTTTTCTTTGGGCTTATTGGCTCATCAACATGCGTATCTTCACGATCATCTTTATGGATCTCTTTTACTTTTTGCACAGGTCTTCGAATAGGCGTTTGTGCTACTTCTTTCTTTTTCACTCGCGCACCTGTTTTTATAATGCTGTCAAAGTCATCTTCTTCAGGTTTATCTTTACTCGTTCGCAGGGGATCTTCTTCATAAACGCCATTAATATAAAAGGCAGGAATGCCAGCAACAGGATTATTTTTATCATCTTTTGCCGATGTCGTCGTCACAATCAACTTACTGTAAATTTCATTTGCATCTGCCGAATAAAGTGCATGGTCAATTTCATCAATCGTAATCCCAATTTTAAGGGCAAAAAGAATGATTGATGCCTTCTGATTACTTTCATTAATATTAAACTTCACCAGCATTTCGGCTTTTGTCAACGTGCCTGATTTAGTGGAAGACTCAAATGCATCAGGCAAACTATCAATCATTTTTTTGATATTCTCAGATCGTTTTTCGGTTTCTTTTTCAGGGATTATCACAAACTCAATCCACTCATTTTGCCCCGTCATAAAACGCGTAAAAAGGGCTATGAATTCGCGCTTACCACGGCATAACGAAAGCTGTGTGACAACAAAGTCAAGTGGATGATGGCAAAAAGGTCTGAAACCAAATGTGATTTTATGCGTGTTAATATACTTCTCACGAAGGATTGGCAATTGATCCGCAAAAAAACCACTACAATGCCCACAGGTTGGGGAAAAATAAGCTGATATATAAGGAATATTTGATTGCTCAGAATAATTTTTAGGCGCATGCACATTGGCATTAGCGCCCATTGAGACAGAATCAATCGCAAAAAAATCAAAGGGATCAACGGTAACTTCTTCTTTTTCTTTCATCGCTATTGCCTTTTTCGAAGAAGCAGCTGGCTCAGAATAAAGTGAATCGAACCTAAGGGGTGAGAAAAAAAGGACACTCGAGATAAGTAACGTGTGCGTTAGCTTCTGCCCAATCATTGTAATGTTCTCCTATTCACGTGTAACAAACTGTCTAAAACAATTTTGATATCTTATCCTAAAATCTTAGCGAAATTTTTTTAAAAGGTCAGTAAAAAATGATCATTTTTAAAAATCATATAACTTTTCGAAAAATTCCTGATGTTTTTTCGTTGTCTTCTTAAAAAAATAAATCAAAACACATATATATTTTTTCTTAAAACCCCAATTCGGGATTAAAACGATAATGAAACATTTAAAAATCAAATCCCAATGACAGCACGTGCGTCATGGCGAGCCAGCGTAAACTGGTGTGGCCATTGTAAGTCTCAATCATGCTATCCAAAAAAACAAGTATTCCTATATGAGCAAGTATTTTTACATGAGCAGTCGCTGGATCACCACATTTGCCACTCAAATTCGCGATGACAAATGATTGATCTATATAGAATCTAATCCCGAATTGGGAGCTAATGGCTCCCCGATTACCGTCATATTTGGACACAAAGAAAGGGAGAATGATGAAACAAAAAGCAGGATCAAAAATCAAAATATACAACAATATTTTATATTTAAAAAACTATTCATTGTTTTATTTTTTTAACATATTTATTCATGCATTTAACATGAAGAATAGTTTCTTTTTTCAGATTCTTAAATAAATTACATAAAAAATATTTCTATAAATTAGATATAAAAATAATCAAAATAAATCATAATAATATTATATTTAATAGTGAAATAAATATGTTGATTTATTTTTCTAAAGTATTTATATAAATAATCGATGTTTTATAAATTAGATTGATTATATATGCTTATTAAATATTTTTTATTAAATTTTTTGTATATTTTATTTATACCGTCTATATTCGCATTAACTCCCAGTCCTACATTTAATGAATAATCTAAATGGGGATCGCCCATTAAGCTTTCAGGCTCCCCAACACTTATTCTATCCTCTTTCTCTGACGCGACACCTGGTGAGAAGTCGCGCCCATGGACGGAAAGTTCGAAAAAAACAAAAGGAAAGGGCATCGCCTTTTGTGATGATCTCTCTGATGATGATTCGATGCTAGACAATACAACCATAGACAGCCCCAGCAATCGTGAAAGCTTTGATGGAAGTATTGATCTTGAGTATTTATTAGATGAACAATCTAACGGTATTACATCTTCATTTGACATACTTTCAGGGCAACCACAGATTTCTCTTTTCCCCGATGACACTTCGTCAAATGGCAATATCTCCTCACAAGACGGCAAATCATCCGATCTTACTGATTCTGCTGATAGTCAATCTTCATCAGATTCAGATGAATCAAAGACTTCAGTTAGTACCTACCCTATACGATCAATCGGTGGTTTTGGGAAATACTCAACACCGCAAAGCCATACCATCAGACAAACCTTAAGTGAAAAAAATCGACATTTATTAGCAGCACTTAGCTGTACATTTGTCCAAAATATTGAAAAAGCAGCCTTAAGCCCAGGGCGTTCATTCCATAATTATGTATACGCAGGGGGGACAAAAGAAGAATTTAATGGACACGTGAGGGGACTTGAAGAATCAGGAATTGAAGAACTTTATATTACAGAATCGAACAAAGGATGTTTTCCAACACCGTTCATGCGCCGAGTCTTAGGCAGAAACGAGGTACGAGCACTCGTGAGGGAGGGCATCGCTGCACCACGCGCTGACTTTTTAATGCCGGAAGAATGTGATGAAACCCCTCTTGACCCCAAACCATTTTTAGCAACGGCCTTACACGCAGCAACACGTGAAGAATTTTCTTTATATGAATCTTACGCAATGAAACTTGATGCATACAAATATGATAGCACACGAAAGCACATCACACGAAATAATATTGAATCCTTATTCTTACAAACAATTACCATACATAACTTTTGCAAACTTGATATTGACATCTACCACTTTTTTTATTGTATCGATTATATTGATATAGATAAAAGCCTAGAAGCTTTATCTTTTGGTAACAATCCAATTAATAAATCGGGGGAGGTTATGCATTTCCATCACGTCACACAACAAGAAGGCAAAGACGCCTATATGGTGCTGATTTCAGGATCAATTCACCAGGAACTACATGCACGCATTCATTTTGAAAATACCCATAAATTTAGACACCAGTCTGTCGATCGGATGGCATACACGGCAAATCGCACGCGTGTATGCGAGAAATTGCGGGAAGAAATTGAACACATACAGAAATTGCAAGAAAAACCTAAAGCACGACCAAAAGTGAAAGCAGTAAGAAAAAAAAGAGAATCTAGAGTTTCCACGTCTATAGCCAGCGAAGTTCATCATGAAAATTATGGCAAACCTGTCAAAACGAAAAGGGACAAGCATTTGGATGATGCGTTTACGATCGCATTCATGCCCCCTATGTCTAAAGCTGCATTAAATCAAGACAAAATATTTTAATTACGTTCTTGAAAAATTGTTATAATGTGATTACATAAAAAATAAGTAATTCATTGTGAGGCAACTCAACGTAAAGGGAATATAACATGTTTTTACGCGTCATCAGCTATACACTTATTGTGACACTTACAACCTCATTCGTTGCCCCTGTTTGGGCGTCAGCGGTTATTGCTCGCCATTACGCAACGCGCATGGATGATTACAATGTGGATTTTACACGGCAATCTATCGGAGTAGCAACCACAGAAATCAATCGTATTTTTGAGAGCGCACCCTCTGAAAAAAAAGCTGCCGCGAAAGAAAAACGACAAATAGTTGGTGCCGCCATGCAAACATCGATTATTCATGGAACAAATGCCTTCTTACATAGACAAACACATACAGATGTTAACTATTATCTGTCGCCAACATTACAAACAACCAATCATTTTCGCATTCTATATGCCATCGGGGCACTTTCCTATACGTATGCCAATATTTTACGACATGTAAGTGACGCAGATCTAATGACAGCTTACGGTCAATTTGACACAACGGAGGATGCATTTAAATCACTCCTCATGTCAGGAAAAGGACGCGCAAACTTTGATGGATACACTACAATGTCTGGCATCAGTGGAACACAATTTGATGAATGGTTTATTGATGAGTTCTTAAAGGTTAACGAAGGCATGCAAAAAGATAGCGCACGCCATTGGTGGCAGTCAGGCAACAAAATATCAGTGGCGCAATCTATTTCCGCAAAACCTGTTCTTAAGAGTGCAGCACATACAGCGTTATCAAGTAGCACTAGCGGTGGAGTACTAAAAAAAGCAGCAGTAATAGCAATGCAAAAATCAGCGCAACTAAAAGCAACTCAGCCACAACCGACTCAACTAAAGGTAGTAGACGCCGCTGCTTATAAAGAGAGGGATGCGATCGAACCAAGAGCAATACACCACGAAGATGCCTTTGCAAAACATGCTTTTAATCCTCTTGCAATGCCAACATTTGTGCAAAATAATTTTATACGTGCATTCGATATGATGCCCAACATGGGCGATGATGCTACTATTTATTCATTTTTATTTAATCAAACACCTGCATTTACGCGGACTGATTATGGTATTCTAGGCGAACTTTCTTCTTATTTAGTTAGCATGAAAACTCAGCGCGATGAAAGAACAAGAGGTTTTAGATCGCCAGGATTACTTGGCCTTCCAACATCCGACGCAAATCAACGCGGAACAACCTATAATTTCTCACATGAAGAGATAGGTGAGCCAGTTATTCATCCTGAAGCAGTTCAGAATTTTATCGATGATGCAACAACTGCCTTTCAAAATGGTTATATAAGTTATGCAGGTCTTATTCGAAATGGAAAGCTTGCTTTACGTCCCAATGAAAGCCCTAGCAATCATTACACAGTTCTATTCGTAACAAAAAATCCAAAATCATCCAAAATTAGCGGCGTATATGCCATTGATCCAGGTAAAAAAGGTGGTGATGAAGATGAAAGAACGTTGTCTGCTTACACTAGCGTTATTATTCCGCTAAATGAAGTAGGCGAAAGTCAAGGATGGATAGGTTACAGTCCATTTGATGTTCGTTTGCAATCTGGAAATACAGCATGCGGATTAACAGCGATACTAATTGCTCAACATTTGATTTCACTCAATTTTGATGCTGTATCCAGCCGAGAAAAAATGGATACACAAATTGCAAAACTCACAAGAGAATACGGTGATAAACAAGCAAGAGAAACAGCTTTTGCAGAAGAAGTTATCCATACATTTAAAGAATTTTATGATAGATTCCAAACCCGATTTGAGCCTTTGCTTGATGGGCATCCCGACCAGATAGAGACACATAATACAAGTGTGATGGAAAGAAATGCTATTACTCTAAAACAATGTATCGATGAATATGTAAATAACGGAGTGATTGCAGCAGCTGCATATGATGATGAATCTGTGGCTGTTAGTGTTTCAGCAGCGATTCCAGCAAAAAAGCAAGCAATGGCATTCCAATTCATAGATACAGAAGGCAATATCAAGGACGGCGGAAGCAAGGGCACAACTATGGATAGAGTGATGGAAGAATATATTAACAATGGTTACCAACGCGCACTACAATCTGTTTATCCTACACCTACAACACCACGAAATCCTACTCTTGATGCAGAAGTACGCGCTAAATTAGCAGAGATTGGAATAACTGAATAAGCACGTACGGGAGAGAGACCCTCCCCACTCAAATCTATCAGGTCTAAACCTTATAATGCATCCCAAGTTCAATAACTTTGTTATGCGGGATGCGATAAAACTCCGTAGCGTTTTGGGATAGTGCCGATAGTGCTTTAAAAATATGCGCTTCAATCGCCTTTTTAGGGGAATGTTTCATCACGACTAAAATGCTGCTGCTGATAAAAAAACAAACCTCCGCCCCATGTGTAATAAGCCCTTTATCATAAGACGCCCATTTGATAATTTTATGTACATCGGGGATTTCTTTAAATCCAAAGCGTGCCGTCAGTTGATAAACACCGTCGTGGAGCTCCTCAAACACGAGTCGTTTCACCGTCGGCACCTTTGGAACATTTTCTGTAATAATTGAAATCAACAACACCTTTTCATGTAAGAATTTGTTGTGCTGCACATGAATCAATAACGATCGTGGAATCGTCTGCGGGATACGGCTAAAGAAAATGGCCGTTCCTGGAATACGGCTTACATACCGTTCAGCATGTGTTTTAAAAAATGTTTGCGCATGAATGGTCAAATTATTCTTTTGCTGATCAAGAGTGTGGTTGCCTTTTATCCATATATGCAACAGGTAAAATACAATAAGGGTCACCAGAATTGTGCACCATGCACCATCTAATAACTTAGCAAAACTTGTGATCAAAAACAAACTATCCAACAAAAATAAGGGAATAAATGCCAGTAGTAATTTACATTGACTCCATTTAAGGGCATACATCGCATGAATAAAAATCAAAAATGATGTAATGATCATAATGCCAGATACGCTAAGTCCATAAGCTGCTGCTAAATTATCTGATGTTTTAAACAGTAGAATTGCAGCAATTGTTAGGGTGCACAAAATCCCATTAATTGCTGGGAGATAAACCTGACCAATTTGTTTGGATGAGGTGTGAATAACGCGCATGCGGGGCAAATAATTCAGCATAATAGCCTGCCAACCAAGGGAAAATATCCCCGATATAACGGCTTGCGAGGCAATAATGGTTGCAAGCGTTGACAAAATAACAAGTGGAGAAATATAGGACGGTGGCATTAATAAATAAAAGGGGTTAGTAATCGCCTCTGGCTGACTGAGCAAAAGCGCCCCCTGCCCAAGATAATTCAAAACAAGGGCTGGAAAGATAAAATAATTCCAACACAACCGAATTGCACGCATTCCAAAATGCCCCATATCCGCATAAAGCGCCTCAGCCCCTGTAAATACCAAAATAACGCCGCCCATCGTCAACAAGCCAACACGCCCATGCGTAAATAGAAAATGAAACGCATAATAAGGGTTAAAGGCTTTTAAAATCAACGGTGTTTTCATAATAGCCAACAAACCAAGTATGGCAATGGTTAAAAACCACAGAATCATGATAATCCCAAAATACTGCCCAATATGCCCGCTACCGCGTCGTTGAATTGAAAACAGCAAAATAATCACCACAATCGATAGAGGCATGATATAGGCGGATAGGTGCGGTGATATTAATTTAACCCCCTCAACCGCACTCAACACCGATATAGCTGGTGTGATAATACAATCCCCGAAAAACAACGCCATCCCAACAAGACCAAGAATAAGCGGCAACCCACGTAAGCGTTTAATTCTAAGGGATATGCACCGTGCAGACAACGCCAAGATACCGCCTTCGCCACCGTGATCAACAGGCATGACGAGGTTCACATATTTGAGGGTCACCACACAAAAGAGTGACCACAAAAACAATGAAATGAGTCCTAAAATATTAAGAGGCACAACAGGAAGATCGCCTATTAAAAAGCAACTTTTAAGCGCATACAAAGGGCTAGTGCCAATATCACCATACACCACACCAATCGCACCAATCATAAGTGCACGAAGATGTTTTGATCCACCGCTTGAGTCATCATGATTTGTTTTAAAGTGCGTTGCCATGATTTATTCATACACATTCATTTAACATAAGTATGGCAAAAAAAGATTAAGATGGACTTAAGAAGGTGTACAACAATGAATAATTCAGCTACAGTATCCTTATTTTTTTATTAGGATACGCATCCCATGGTTCATCCAGGTTTATATCAGCATTTCAGAGGCAATTTATATCAAGTTATTGGCATATCAAGGCATTCAGAAACCTTGGAAGAACATGTTGTTTATCAAGCACTATATGGTGATTTTGGTCTCTGGATTCGCCCAATCCATATGTTTGAAGAAACTGTTGAATACAATAAAAAAATGGTGCCGCGTTTTAAATTTATAAATGCCCCGATGGAAAAATCACCTTCTCTTCGCTGAAAAGCAAAACACAAAAGAAATCACGTGATTAAGAAAAGATTTGCCTAAATTGATATGTGGCTGATACTATCTGTTGATAAAAGGCAATAAGAAAACAACAACTTGAACGTATCCCATATGTTGACTCCTGACCGTCCATCTTCTTTTGCATACATACATGCCAAATGCATTTGGATAGATCTTATTTTACTACTTCTCGTTTTTGCGCCTCTTTATTTTTTATATCTTGGTCATAGCCCCTTTGCCACGCCAGATGAAGCCCGTTATGTTGAAATTCCCCGTGAGATTTTAGCGACAGGTGACTGGGTGACACCGCGTCTTAATGGGGTCAAGTATTTTGAAAAACCCCCGCTCCTTTATTGGATAGAGGCCATTTTTCAATCAATCTTTGGCATCAAAGAATGGGCGATGCGCCTTCCGATTACATTATTTGGTTTATCAGGTATTTTAGGAACATACCTTTTTGGACAGCGCATTTTTAATCGCCAAACAGGTCTACTGGCGGCGTTCATCCTTGGCTCTTCAGGGCTTTACTTCGCGCTCTCACGCCTTATTATTCTTGACATGACGGTGAGCATTTTTATCACACTTAGCCTGTTTTCATTTTATGTTGCTCATTTAGAAAATACTCTATATAAACGCCGTTTTTATTACGCCTTATTTACACTCTTTTGTGCGCTTGCCGTCCTCACCAAAGGGATTATGGCAATTGCAATTATAGGATGTGTCATTGTCTTATGGGCAACGCTCTCAGGTTCATGGAAATCGATTTTTCCAACCTTTCTTCCAACGAACATACTTTTATTTTTAAGCATTACGGCACCTTGGCATATAATGGCCTCTCTTAGAAATCCAGAATTTGCTTATAAATATTTTATCGTCGAGCATGTTTTACGATATACAACAACAATTCATGCACGTTACCAGCCTGTGTGGTTTTTTATCCCCATTCTGATTGGCGGCTTTTTCCCCTGGAGTGCATTTTTTGCACCAGCCCTTATAAAAGCATTTCGTAACCGTGCATCCTCTCATTATCTATTTTTACTTATATGGATTCTTTTTGTTTTTACGTTCTTTTCGCTCTCACATTCAAAGCTTATCCCCTATATTCTGCCACTTTTTCCTCCTATGGCTCTGCTTATTAGTTGCCTGCTCGATGAATGGCTATCGCAATCAATAGCTAATGAGACAGAAATTCAACTTAAACCACAAATAAAATCACCTGAACAACGTTTAGTTTATCTGTTTATACTTTGCCTTCTATTGGGGATTGGGTCATGCCAGATTCATTTTTTCTTTCCAGAGATAAATACAGACAAAATCTTGCTAAAACCATACGTGAACATTTTATCTTTTTGTTTTTTTGCAACAGCTTTATGTGCAATTCCTATTCCCTTATGTCGTAATTATATTTCTAACCTAAATATCCTCAAACGACTATCTCTCAACAATCCACTCGCCATCCGTCTAAGTGGGATCAGTCTCTTAAGCCTTATTATTTTATTATTTCTAATTCCTGCGTCGCCTCATATTATAAGACCCTCTTTACAACCACTCGTTACAATAGCACTTCAGCAAAGGCAGCCAAACGAACCCTTTGTGGCGTATATGAAGTATTTTCAGGATCTCCCCCTCTATGCACACGAACGTGTGGTAGTAGTCGAAACAAAAGATGAACTTTTATTCGGTACTGAAGTCGAAGACACTACTTCATGGATGATCGGCAATGATTACTTTAAAAAGATGCTTGTTCATGGAAAAACGCGGTATTGGATTTTTGCGCGAATAGATGGACTCACACGTCTTAAACAAGAAAACCCACATATTGAATTCAAAGAAATTTCATGTGATCGCGGTGTTTGCCTGGTCGTAAACACTATCAAACTAGAAAAGTGACACGTACAAAATTGAATCCATGGATAACAAACATTTGCATAAGTTGCCGTAGGAAATATAACTAATCCAAAAAAAAATTGCGCTATGAACAACTTTAAGTATATACATAGATAGAATAAAATATAAAAATTAATTTTATATAATAATATAGGGAGATATTGATGAAAACTAAGACCGCTGCACTCGCATTGTTTGTAATTCTATCAACATGCACAGGCTTTTGCATGGAACATACACCAGAGGCCGCCCATACACCAATGGCAACGACAAGCTACCTCAATCCTGCTGACCGCCCATTTGATGTCAGAGAAAAGATAGATGAGGCCTTCTTAAGTCTTTCACAACAAGCCAACTCTACATGGAACTGCAATGGAAATGAGGCAACTTATGACATGCTTCAATTCAATGAACACACTTTGGTAAGACACCTCATTTTAAATAGCGCTAATCAGATAGAGTTCAATTTTCTTGATTTAGGTGCAGGTAACTTTGGATGGGGAAAAGCACTTACGACATTTCTTGATCAAGACAAAGACGTCCAAATACACCTTACAACAACCGACGCCGTTATTAACATTATAGGTGTTCGCCGCGAACAACATAGTGATGCCCCTTGTATGTCTGTGGGACAGATAAATCGCTATGAATTTGGCGGTTTTAAAGTTGAAGAAATTGCTAGTGAGTTTGCAAATGAAAGATTCGCACCGCATGGTTTTAATGGAAAAAAGATGGACATGATTGTTGCTCATTTTTGTTTGCACCATCTTGTTGATCCTTTAGGTACATTTCTTCAAACATATGATATGTTAAAACTCAATGGATGGCTGTTTTTCAATAATTTCTTTTTTAGAACAACCGATGAAAATACAAGTAAAGATAGCAAACTTATAGATCGTACATTTGAAATTTTAGATTACACAGGTGCATCTTTCATAATGAAACCGCTTATAAATATGCGCAAACATGAAATTATTTTACAAAAAGAAACTGAAGACTTATTACAATTACCGTTTCAATATATTTCCACATGCGAGACTCCAATAGGCCACCCGTTCCAGTCAGAAACTGTAACAACTTTTCGTCACACAGGTGAACGTCGAAAAATTTTCCCTGAACTAAAAATGGGTCACCCCTCATTAATATATGGCGATCATAAACTGCATGATTGGTTTATAGAAAACAGTTTTCTACCTCAAGTACCAAGTCCAGATCTTTTTATCCAAGTGGATCGAAATATTTAATATTAAACAACGTCCATTATTCTAACCTCTATTTTAATACAAAAAAGAAATAGAGGATGGACGTTGTATAATACAAGACCCTATAAAGGCACTGTCTTGCGATTAAGGAATTTCCCTCTCTTTATATGGTATACATCATACACAATTCCAGCTAGGATTTTACGTAAAATCATAGTACGTTAAGTCACATATTATCAAATAGACGAGAGCTCATTGTGATTGCAAAACTAACAGGCCTTATTGATTCCATTGAAAACGATGGTATCGTTATTGATGTAAACGGCGTTGGTTACTGGATTGTTGTTTCACAAAAAGTCTTAACACAACTTTCTGAATCTGGTCAAAAAACAACGTTATGGATTGAACAAGTCACGCGCCAAGAAATCACCCAACTGTGCGGATTTACCTCAAAAACAGATCGTTTATGTTTTCGGCAATTACTTAACGTGCAAGGCGTAGGGGTGCGTGTTGCCCTTGCGATTTTATCGGTATTAACGCCTGACGAATTGCTACTTGCCATCTCCGTTCAAGATAAAACAATGCTCACTCGCGCGGATGGTGTTGGACCAAAATTGGCGAGTCGTATTGTATTAGAATTAAAAGATCGCTTATCCGCACCTAATTTAACAATAGAAACATCAACTGAAATCAAAAGCGCTCCGTCACATGATGCACTTCTAGGGCTTGTAAATCTTGGGTACGGCAGATCAGAGGCTCATACCGCTTTACAAAAAGCTCTTGCCGATGCTCCCGCCACCGCAACATCATCTGATTTATTACGTCTTGCCTTGCAAAAACTAGCCAAATTTTAAAATTTACTAAATCACCTAATTTAACGAGAATGACACATATGACAGGTCTTTTTATTACCTCCAGCCGTATTGGCGATGCCGTTATGACGCTTTCAATTATTGAGGCGCTACGTAAGCAATCCCCTGATATGACCTACAGTGTCGCTGCAGATCCACTGGTTGCCAGCCTTTTCAAAGACGATCCACAGTGTCTTAATATTATCTCTTTCCCAAAAAGGAAAGCCTCACTTCACTGGTTCCACCTTTGGCAACACTGCATTGGAACTTCATGGGATTGGGTTATTGATACCCGGGGTTCTGCAATTAGTTATATGCTGCGTACTAAAAAACGTTTTTGTTGGCATGCTGATCCAAATGACCGTCGTCCAAAAATTGAACAATTATGCGCCATGGCAAACGTACCTACAACACCAGCACGTATTTATATAAGCAAAGACCGTCATGCACGTTTACGCCATTTGCTACCAGAGGTGCCTATTTTTGTTGTCGCACCCGTCGCCAATTGGATTGGCAAACAATGGCCCATCGATCGCTTTCAAGAAATTATGCAACGTTTTTGTGATACATATAAAGATGCACATATTTTTGTTTTAGCCGCATCATCCGAAGAACAACAACTACAACCATTACGTAATGCCATACCAACCGACCGTGTAACCTTTAGTACTGATCTTACGAAAAAGCATACACTGACCTTAATCGATATGGCTGCATTGATGGCGCGTGGGAAACTTTTCCTTGGAAATGATTCAGGGCTAATGCATATGAGCTATGCCTTGAATGTGCCTGTCATTGGGCTGTTCGGTCCTTCACGTGATGCGATATATGGCCCCTATCCGCGCGCGCAGCATACCGTTATTCGCATCCCCTTAAGTTATGAGGAGCTATTACGCACGCCTGGTTTTTCACACAAAAATCAGGAATGCTATATGACTGATCTTACTGTTGATGATGTTTGGAGAAGCGTTAAAATGAAATATGAGAAAGTGAAATAAAGATTCACCCCCGAAACAGGCAAGGGCACGCTATCCACTGAGCGATGAAGAATCGCTTAATCATTGGAATTGAGGATTTTTTTATCCGTTTTTTCTCTTGCCACAAATCGTTTCGTGATGACGAAGAGTTGAACGATATAGAATTTAATCCCGAATTAGAGTTTTAAAACTTTTAATCATCAAGAAAAGATTTTTTAATTCTATATCAAAAATATAACATGAAACGTATCAGCTATCAATTTATTTTAACTTTTCAACATAAACATATACCTCTACGACCAATAGACCTACTGCGTAAGTCTTTCCGCCTCCTCTGATGAATGAGTTGTCAAAGCGCCCCCAACCCATTTTATTTTTTATGCCGTAGCAAATCCATTTTTCAGATTCACAATCCCTGCAATAATATGGAATTTAATGCCATAACGTTT
>CANLGW010000015.1 GCA_947490395.1 Alphaproteobacteria bacterium | reverse complement strand
GATCGTAAGCCATGAATTTAGCGCCGCCTGATTCAGCCAAAATTTTCGTGATGGCAGCGGTTAATGATGTTTTACCATGGTCAACGTGGCCAATGGTTCCAATATTGCAGTGCGGCTTATTCCGCTCAAATTTTGCTTTTGACATGTGTATTTACCCCTTTTAAGCTACTTTTGCCTTAATTTCTTCAGCGACATTTTGTGGAACTTGTTCATAATGATCGAATGTCATTGTAAATTGCGCGCGACCTTGGCTCATGGAACGTAGTGTGTTTACGTAGCCAAACATATTTGCCAAAGGAACCATCGAATTAATAACACGTGCATTACCACGTTGATCCATACCAGTTACCTGACCACGACGGCTATTTAAGTCACCAATTACATCGCCCATATAGTCTTCTGGCGTGACAACTTCAACTTTCATAATTGGTTCAAGAATTTTTGGTGAACACTTAGCAATACCTTCACGGAAAGCTGCGCGTGCCGCAATTTCGAACGCAAGTGTGCTTGAGTCAACATCGTGATACGCACCATCCGTTAAGGTTGCTTTGAAGTCAATCATTGGATAGCCTGCAACAACACCCGTTTCTAATGCTGAACGTAAACCTTTTTCAACACCAGGGATGTACTCACGGGGAACAGATCCACCAACAACTTTATTTTCAAATACGAAGCCAGCGCCTACTTCGAGTGGTTCAAATGTAATTTTAACACGTGCGAATTGACCTGAACCACCTGATTGTTTTTTATGGGTATAATCAACATCAGAAGCGCGTGTAATCGTTTCACGATAAGCTACCTGCGGTGCACCAATGTTTGCGTCAACTTTGTATTCACGACGTAAGATATCAACCTTAATTTCCAAGTGCAATTCGCCCATACCTTTGATGACCGTTTGACCGGTTTCTTGGTCTGTGCTGATGCGGAATGAAGGATCTTCTGATGCCAAGCGACTAAGTGCTAAGCCCATCTTTTCTTGATCAGCCTTTGTCTTTGGTTCAATTGCAATTTCAATAACAGGTTCTGGGAATTCCATTTTTTCAAGAACAACTGGTTTTAAGGCATCACAAAGTGTGTCACCTGTTGTTGTGAGCTTTAGACCACATAAGGCAACGATGTCCCCAGCATAAGCTTCTTTAATATCTTCACGATTGTTTGAGTGCATAAGAAGCATGCGACCAATCCGTTCTTTTTTATCTTTTGTTGAGTTCAAAATCATTGAACCTGTTTCAAGCTTACCTGAATAGATACGAACGAACGTAATTGATCCAACGAATGGATCCGTCATAATTTTGAATGCGAGTGCTGATAAAGGTTCTGTCGCGCTTGGCTCACGTGTGACTTCAACATCACTATCAACTTCAGTGCCGATAACGGAACCGATATCAAGTGGAGAAGGAAGGTAATGAACAACGGCATCGAGAAGCGGTTGAACACCTTTATTTTTAAAAGCACTACCTGTTACGATAGGAACAAAAAGCCCCTTTAACGTGCCTTTACGAATGCAGCTGCGAAGCTGATCCGCTGTTGGTTCAGTACCATCAAGATAGGCTGCCATTACATCGTCGTCGGCTTCAACGGCCATGTCAATTAAACGCGCACGGTAGTCATTTGCTTTTTCTTGAAGATCAGCAGGGATTGCTGTGATATCAAATTTTGCACCAAGACTTTCATCGCGCCAAATAATAGCATTCATCTCAATAAGGTCGATAAGACCAATAAAGTCAGATTCAGCGCCAATTGGAAGTTGCAAAACCATCGGGCGTGCACCAAGACGTTCTTCAATCATATCAACGCAACGGAAGAAGTCCGCACCTGTGCGGTCTAGTTTATTTACGAAACAGATACGTGGAACATTGTATTTGTCAGCTTGGCGCCAAACAGTTTCAGATTGTGGCTCAACGCCAGCAACACCATCGAATACGGCGACAGCGCCATCGAGTACACGAAGACTACGTTCAACTTCAATTGTGAAGTCAACGTGGCCAGGTGTGTCAATAATGTTAACACGATGGTCGTTCCAAAAACACGTTGTTGCAGCCGATGTAATCGTGATGCCACGTTCCTGTTCTTGTTCCATCCAGTCCATGACAGCTGTGCCTTCATGAACTTCACCAATTTTATAAGATTTTCCTGTATAATAGAGGATACGCTCTGTCGTCGTTGTTTTACCAGCGTCAATGTGCGCCATAATACCGATGTTGCGGTACATATTAAGCGGAATATTCTTTGTATCTGACATAATAGATATTTCCTAACTACCAGCGATAATGAGCGAATGCACGGTTAGCTTCAGCCATTTTGTGCGTATCTTCACGCTTTTTAACAGCGGCACCACGGTTATTTGATGCATCTAAAAATTCAGCCGATAAACGTTCTTCCATCGTTTTTTCTGAACGCTTGCGTGATGATATGATCAACCAACGAATGGCGAGTGCTTGTGCACGATCATGGCGAACTTCTGTTGGGACTTGATATGTTGCACCGCCAACGCGGCGTGAACGAACTTCAAGTGCTGGACGCACATTATTCATTGCTTCATGAAAAAGCTCTACAGGACTTTTTCCAACTTTAATGTGAATGCGATCGAGGGCGCCATAAACGATCCCTTCAGCAACTGATTTTTTACCTTGATACATCAAGCAATTGATGAATTTCGCGAGAACGATGTCACCAAATTTTGCATCCGGCAAGCATTCGCGTTTTACGGCGGCTCTACGTCTTGACATGCGCTTTTCCTTTACTATAACTTTTAAAAGATCACTGATTAAGTGTTATATTGGTTTACTTTGGCTTCTTCGCACCATATTTGGAACGAGCTTGCTTACGATTCTTAACGCCTTGGGTATCCAATGCACCACGAATAATGTGGTAGCGGACACCAGGCAAGTCCTTTACACGACCACCACGGATCATTACGACCGAGTGCTCTTGCAAGTTATGACCTTCACCAGGGATGTACCCTGTAACTTCGAATCCATTCGTCAAACGAATACGTGCAACTTTACGCAAAGCTGAGTTTGGCTTTTTTGGCGTTGTTGTGAATACACGTGTGCAAACCCCACGACGTTGCGGACATGCTTCCAATGCTGGAACTTTGTTTCGTGCAACTTTTGGCGTGCGTGGCTTGCGAATTAATTGATTAATTGTAGGCATTGCAATCCCTGGTTTCTTGTCTAATAAGACGTAACTTTGAACATAGTAATGAATATTAATCGATTTTTACAAATCAGTCAAGCTTTTGATTCTATTTTTTCCCTAATAGTCCATCATTTAGAGGAACGCTTGTGAAATAAGTGGTAGGCTTGATTTTTGTGATCATTAGATGCAAAATTTCAGCTTTTAATGATCAAAATGTAATGGATAGTTAGGTTGTTAGTGCGCTGACTTGATTTCGGTCACACCGCCCATGTAGGGGATGAGTGTCTCTGGTATCGTGATGGATCCATCTGCTTGCTGATAGTTTTCGAGAAGGGCGACCATGGTGCGACCAACGGCAAGACCTGATCCATTAAGTGTGTGTACAAAATAGTTTTTGTTATCATGTGTGGATTTATAGCGTGTATTCATGCGACGTGCTTGAAAATCATTGCAACGGGAACAGCTGGAAATTTCGCGGTAGGCGTTTTGCCCAGGCAGCCATACTTCGATGTCATAAGTTTTTTCAGCTGAAAAGCCCATATCGCCTGCGCAAAGGGTGAGCGTGCGAAAGGGGAGGTTTAGTCGTTTTAAAACAGTCTCAGCAGCCTCTGTCATGCGTTCATGTTCAGCAATGGCTTGGTCAGGGGTTGCTATGCTGACTAGTTCAACTTTTGAAAATTGGTGCTGACGAATCATGCCGCGTGTATCACGCCCTGCTGATCCTGCTTCTGATCTGAAACAGGGTGTATACGCTGTAAAGCGAAGGGGTAATTCAGTCTCTGTTAAAATATCGCCCGCAACCAGATTGGTAAGCGATACTTCTGCGGTTGAAATGAGCGTGTGTCCTGTATCGGTGTGAAACATATCAGCACGAAATTTGGGGAGATGCCCAACGCCATAAAGCGCTGCATCATGCACCAAAAAAGGGACAGCTGTTTCGCGGTAGCCAAATTCATTCGTATGGATGTCCAGCATGAATTGCGCAAGAGCACGTTCCAACTTAGCAAGTACGCCATACAAGACAACAAAGCGTGCACCTGATAATTTGGCGGCGCGTTCAAAATCCATTAGGTTTAGCCCTTCACCCAATTCAAAGTGTTGCTTTGGCGCAAAATCAAAAGTGCGCGGTGTGCCATAACGGCGAATTTCAACGTTATCATCTTCAGATAAACCATCTGGGCAATCATTGGCGGGCAGATTGGGCAGCACGGATAGCTGTTTGTGCAGTTCACTATCGCTTTCTTCTGTTGCAATTGTTAATTCAGCCATACGGGTTTTTATGTGATCATTTTCAGTTGCTAATGCATCTGTGTCACGCCCTTCTTTTTTTGTCTGCCCAAATTCCTTTGCAATTTGGTTGCGGCGTGTTTGGAGTTCTTGCAAGTCGTTTAATACATAACGATATTTTGTATCGATTGCAAGGATCTCTGCTGCATGGGGTGCGATGCCACGGCGGGCAAGGCCATTGTCAAATTGTTCAGGGTTGTTTCGGATCAAACGGATATCATGCATGGTTTTTTCTTTTTTCAATAAGGCTGACAATAATAATGGATAGAGCATACAAAAGGAGCAACGGAAGCGCTAGTAGAATCATGCTCAACGCATCAGGCGGTGTGATGATGGCTGCGAGAAAAGTCACACCCACCACTGCCACACGCCACCGTTTAATAAGTGTTTCTTTCGTGATCATGCCAAGCCAGGCGAGCCCTGACAACACGACGGGTAATTCAAAGCTGAGGCCAAAAGCCAATAACATACGCATAACAAGAGATAAGTATTCACTGATTTTTGTTTCAAGTTGAAGGGGTAGGGTGCCGATCATCGTTTCAAAGCTGAGGAAAAAAGAAAATGCTGTTGGCAAAACCAATAGGTAGGCAAACAAAATTCCTAATGTAAAAAACACAGGTACCGAAAACAGTAAAATGAAAAAAAGCTTGCGTTCACGCATATACAGCCCTGGGCTGATGAATTGCCATGCTTGAAATGCTATGAAAGGGAAGGTGATGAATAACCCTGTAAAGAGAGATACTTTTAAATAGGTCATAAAAACTTCGGTTAAGTTTGTATAGATAAAACGACGTGCTTCACCTTTTGCCGTAAAAAGGATTTCGAGCGGTTTGACGAGAATATGAAAAATAGGTTCCACAAAAATGTAGGCTGTCACTGTGGTGATTGCGAATACAAATACCGACCATAAAATGGCTGTTCTTAATTCGGCAACATGTTGCCAAAACGGGCGTGGTGTGTCTATTGCCATTTTTATAAGTCTGCGTTGCAAATTGTTTTAATGATGAAGTGAATATCATCCTCGCCTAAATTGCAGTGCATTGGTAGGCTTAGAATTTCCCCCCATAGTTGCTCGGCTACAGGGCATCCTTTGTCATGACCTTTGTAGTAGCTTAGTAAATGATTTGGTTTGTAATGAATGCCTGTTTCAATGCCATGTTTATTTAAGTGTTCAGCAAGCTGGTCGCGTTTTGTCGCGTTTACACGCAATACAAATGGATAGGGAACACAATTATGGCGATCAATTTGAATAGGGGTGCCAATTGCAGTTGGAATACCGTCATAATACATTCGATAGAACTTTTTTCTCATTTCAGAAAAATGTGGTAATTTTTTGAGCTGTGTGCGACCAATAGCAGCGTTGATATTGCTCATATGATAGCGCCATCCTTGTTCCTTAATATCGAAATCCCAGGATCTTTGCCCAGAAAAACGCTTTTCTGTATCATTTTCAATCGCAAGAAGGCGCAAGTCCTGAATGCGTTTCATAACAGATTTATCGCCAGAGATAACAGCACCCCCTTCGCCGCACGTAATATTTTTAAGACCGTCAAAACTAAAGCAAATAATATCACCTGTTGCGCCAACATATTTGCCTTGGTAGGTGCTGCCGAATGAATGAGCCGCATCCTCAATAACACGAAGGTTATATTTTTGGGCAAGGGCGTAGACATCGGCAAGTTCACCATAACCACCGGCATAATGAACAGGCATGATAGCCTTTGTTTTGGAGGTGATGCGTGTTTCAGCGTCAACAGTATCAATACATCCTGTAGTAAGATCAACATCACACGCAATAACGGTGGCGCCTGTTGCAGAGGCTGCCTGGAATGAGGCTGCGTAAGTCATGCTGGGGATAAGAATTTCATCGCCTGCACCAACGCCGCATGCCTGAAGTGCGAGTTGTAGTGCGGATGTGCCTGTATTGACACAGGCGATTTGACGTAGCGATATGGTGCTGTCTTCCATGATAAAGGCAAGCAATTCTTGCTCGAACAGGCGAACTTCAGCTCCCATGCCTAAATAGAGAGCATCAATAACACGGTTGACTGCTTCTTTTTCCTCAATGCCGACGCAGGCTTGTGATAATTTTAGCATGAGAGTGCCTTTTTAATAAGTGAATGCTTCTTTTATGTACCATAGGTTTGCATTCCATGGCTACATGATCGTGGTGTAGTGCGCGGGATTATGGGTATCGTTTTATTTTGAGTGTATTGATAATCACTAAAAATAGATGCTCGATTTTGCCAAGTATTCCTAAATGTCGCTATGCCTTACTTATTAGGAGACGTTTAAAAGAAAAAAATTATGATTAATTTTTTTGTGTTATTATAGAATATTTTGTTGTTTTTAATTTTTTTCTAAAAAAGTGTGATAAAAATATCATTCTTTTAGAAAGATTGATTGACAAATAGGTGCTAGATTGTGCACTGTAGGGGTGTGCTTAATATTAGTCATGTGGTATGTGATTGATGTTTAATTAGGCGAAAAAAATAAAAAAATGGTTAACTAAATCTTAATTTTTTTCGGATTTGATTAATATATAAAGACTCGGGAGATTTTGTTGGTGCGGCGTCATTCACATTTTATCAGTCTATCGTTAATGCTTATTGCATGTATTATTTCAGTTCGTGAATATCGTAAAGAACACACGTTTCAATACGGTTACGATAATGACGTTAGTGTCGTCGGTGGAATGGTGATTGGTGACGGTTCGGAGCAGCTTGTATCCATGGTTGATCCGCAGGCGGCGGTCACTGCACACCCTGCGAATGACAATATTTCTCATCATTCTGATTCAAATGCCATGCATTTAGCGGCACCTGTGCAACCTTTATTGGTGAATAATATCTCGTCAACAGAGCCGCGTATTCGGACGCTTCAAATTAGTAAAGGTGATACGATTTCATCGCTATTGAGTGATGCAGGGGCGTCAAAAGCCGATGTTGATCATATTTTTGCGGCAATAAAATCAAGATTTGATGTGCGTCGATTGAAAATTGGTCAAACGCTTGTGGTTACCTATCAAAAGCCGACGGATACTCAGCCGTTTATCGTGTCGAATTTGGAGCTAACAATTAGCAATAAATCCGTTTTAACGGTTAGGCGTAATGCTCAAGGTGATTATACTTCATCGGTTGATTCGGTTGAATTGAAGCCTGTGTTAAAACGGGCAATTGGACAAATTCATTCAAGTTTTTATTCAACCGCCATTAAGAGTGGGGTGCCTGCTAAGATTGTTCAAGAAGCTATTGCAAATTTAACGTATGTGATGAACTTTCAGCAAGGAATTAAACGTGGGGATAAGTATGAAATTCTCTACGAAGAGTTCAATGATCGGCAAGGGAAGCTCGTTCGGGTTGGAAATGTTCGCTATGTTGGATTTATGGCGGGGAATGTTTATCATCGTTTATATCGTTATGAAAATAATGGGCATGTTAGTTATTATGATGCGAAGGGGCAAAGCATTGTGCGTGGGCTTTTACAAACACCGCTTGATGCATCAAAAATGCGTGTAACCTCACGTTTTGGGCGACGTATGCACCCCCTTAAAGGGTATATGAAAGATCATAAGGGGGTTGATTTGGGGGCACCGACAAATACCTTAGTTATGGCGGCAGGGGATGGTGTTATTGTTAAGCTTGGTTACTTTGGTGATTATGGACATTTTATCAAAATTCGACATGGCAATGGGTATGAGACAGCCTATGCCCATTTAAGTCGTTATGCAAAAGGCTTGGCAGTTGGTAGTCGTGTGACGCAGAATCAGGCCATTGGTTATGTTGGTGCTACAGGATCGGCAACGGGACCCCATCTTCATTTTGAGGTTATTTATAAGGGGTCACACGTGAATCCGATGAGTGTAAAGCAAATGCCAAGTGTGAAACTGGTTGGGAAAGATTTGCAGAAATTTAATTCTGTGAAGCATTATACAGATACACATCTTGTAGGATTGGCGCCAGGAAATTCGTTTGCGCAATTAGCTGATCAAGCCGCTAGTGTGCAGCCTATTATCGGTTAATATATTGGTATTGGCTGGGGTATTAGTTAAGGTGTCATTTAAGACGTTGATTAGGGATATGCATTTTGGAATTATTTATTGAATTTGTTAAAAGTTGGGGTTATTGGGCTGTTTTTGCAGGATCGTTAATTGAAGGAGAATCGGTTATATTAACGGCATGTGCCATGGCAAGCCAAGGTTATCTTGATATTTATAGGGTCGCTATCATTGCGTTTATCGGGACAACTGTTGCTGATCAAGCACTTTATTTTGTTGGCTGGTATTATGGTGAAGCTATTTTTGACAGGTTTCCAAAAATTAAAGTGCGTGCTGAGCGTGCGTTTGAGTTGCTGCGTAAATACGATATTGCCTTTATTATTGCCTGTCGATTTGTATATGGTGTTCGTACAACCAGCCCTGTTGTGATTGGGGCGGCGGGAATAAAGCCATGGCGCTTTATTCCATTAAATATTTTGTCGGCGGTAATTTGGACGGTGATTAGTTGCACTGCTGGTTATTTGTTAGGTGCGGTTGTGTTTGATTTCTTTGCACACGTTGAAGTCTTTCAAAAATACATTATTTATGGTTTTGGGGGTGTAATTTTGATGATTGTTTGCATCGTCAAGGTTAGGCATTATATACGCCATAAAAAAGACAATGAAAAAGGTAATGTGTAGAAATACGCACTTGTTATAAAAATATACCTAATGAACATGAAAATATTTATTTTATGTCATGGCGAATCTGCGAAGCAGATGTGGCCATTGTAAGTCTCAATCATGCTATAAAAAGGAAGATGAATGGTTTATACCTATTCATTAAAAGAGGTTGCCTCACTCCAGTGGTTGTTTTCCTGAATAGAGACATACCAGCATAGCTGACTTGTGCATTTCAGTAGTATTTGTAAAATAATCTGCAATGGGTATATTTTTGGGACGGATTTCGTATTCTTTAACCCTTTTTTAATATTTTTCATGATTTAATTAAATTTGATAAGAATGCAATTTATAGTCCTGTAAAATTTCAGCCACTTTATAATTGTTTTCTGTAAGAAATTAACTGTTATGAATCTCTGCAAAAAAGGTGTGTTTTATGATGTTCCGCAACATAATATTAATGTCATTTAGTTTAGTGTTTTTATTAGGCGAAGGATATTCAGCGCAGCAACAGACGTCAAAAAAGGGACGGGGACGTGGTGGTCAGTCTGTAGCTTCGGGAAATAAACCAATTCAGACCAATCAATCCACACATTCTGGTGAAAATGGTGGCAGAAATTCTGGACAAAATTCAATGATACAAGAGACTCTTGATCAAGGCGTTGATGACGGCGATATGCAGCAAGACCAGCCTTTGGAGCAACAAAATATTCAGCCAGCCCAACAACAGCAGTCAAAAAAAGGGCGGAGAGGTGGTGGTTCTAATCAACAACAAGCTACGGCTACGCATGCAGGTGGTGGGCAGCCACAAGGACAGCAGGGGAAAAAGGGTGGGAGAGGGCGTGTTGCTCAGCAGTCAGTTGATATGGGAGGGAATGCACAGGGAGATGAGCAACTGCAAAATCAACACCATGACCAACCTCAGGATCAGCTTCATGACCAGTCTCAGGATCAGCAACAGATCCCTGCGCCACAACAGAATAGTAGGAGAGGTGGCGGCTTTGGAAAAACTCGGCAATCTGCTGTTGTGAATCCAGGTAATAGTCAACATCAAGGGATGCATCATCAGAATCAACATAATGGAGGCACCTATGGTCAAACGCCTATTTCAGGCGCCGTTGGTGCTGTTGCCGTGATTCCTGCGCCATTTTTGCAAGCAGAAGATTGCAATAAATGTACCCGTGAAAATTGCATGTCAAAACAAGAGGGAACGGAAGAGGCTGACCAGGCGCACCGAAATGCCTTGGTATGTGCTGAATATTGTCTTCATGTACCCCTTAAATTATTTGGATGTGTTTCATCTGCTTATAAACATTTTTGCAAAAAACAACCGAAAGCTGTGCAACAGGCTGGGGATTGTAAAAAATTAATGATTGCTTCGAATGAGATTTTGCAGGTTGTGTTGGAAAATAAAGATAATTTAAATTCAAAGTTGGATGCACCATACAAAGGAAAAACATCCTATAGAGATCTTGCAATTACGCAGTTGACGCAAGCGATAAAGAAACCCGCGGCTGATTCCAAAGATCCCCAAAATGGGAATTTAACCAAGTTATTAGAGACAATTAAGTTAGGAAAAACAAATAAAAATCCTGAAAAAGATAAGGGCGCCCTTCATGGGCTGACGGTTGCTCAGCGTAACTTGCCAGAAGTTTTGTCAGCATCATCCCGTGAAGCAAAGATCTTTGCAACGTTTGTATCGCTCGCGAATGATATGACGATTGATGTGACACCAGGGGGATCCAGTGTGAATGGGGTTCCTGGTGTGAGTGGCATTGGTGTGCCACAGGTTTCGCGTGGAATGTCTGGCAAAGGAAGAGGAAAGTCGGTAATGCCTGTTACACAACAACAAGCTACACAGCAACAAAGTATGCAAATGCAAAACCCACAAGCTGCAACTACAAATATGAAAGCAAATGCGCGCGCTGGTATGAAAAATAAGATGCAACAACAAGGTGGTATGATGAATGATGTGGGTGCAATGAATGGTGATGATGGGCAGTGGTAGGCTTTGAAATTGAGAGTGGGCTAGAAAAACATATACGAGGCTCACGGACGTTGATTCGTGGGAAACAGAGTGGTGAAAATAGCTGTAGATTCCTCGTGATGATGGTGTCGGTAGAGTTCCATCATTGCGAGCCCTCGTAAGAGGCGTGGTTATCCAAAAAAGGTACTTCCTGAATAGTGGCTGCTAGGATCGCCACGTCGGCTTTCGCTTTCTCGTGATGACGGTGGCTGAAATATGATTGTTTTGAGCAAAATGATCTGAGCTGGGTGTCGTAGGATTTTTTCATAAAAGTAGAAAAAATTGTTTCCGTAAACCTTTTGTTAATAACTGGCATGATACAGTGATTTTGTTAGAAGAAAATTGGTTTAATGCACGTATTTAAAAAGCCAATTTGAATTATTTTTTATAGAAGGGTATTTTGATTATGTTAAAGAATAAATTATTATTAGCGGCATTGGCGTTGTCATTTGGTTTTGGAAGTGCATTTGCAGCGGACGAAGAGGGTCATTCTTCACGTAACCGTAGTGGATCGCATTCGAGTGAAGGTGGTCGCTCACGTGGCGGCAGTGTAGATCATTCAAATCATGGTTCACGATCAGAAGGTCGTAATACTGAAAAATCATTTGCTGAATGTAAGCAGGCATGTGCAGCACACAACTGTGAGGAAAAAGCTGAGGGGATTTATAAGGCAGAGGCTTGCTTTAATGGCTGTAAATCACAAGGATTACTTGTTGGTGGTTGTGCGTTTGTTGCTTTGAAAACAC
Organism: Alphaproteobacteria bacterium; assembly: GCA_947490395.1. Taxonomy (GTDB): domain Bacteria; phylum Pseudomonadota; class Alphaproteobacteria; order Paracaedibacterales; family CAIOTO01; genus CAIOTO01. The sequence goes on along the minus strand of CANLGW010000015.1, from coordinate 18,707 downwards.
ACTGTATTGAGGTAAATAGACAAACTGGTAAAACATCATTCTTCAAAGATGATAATTCATCGAATGATGGAAGAGCAAAATTCTGTCGTCATGCATCACAAGGGATGAGCGCTTATGGTTTGGCTCGTTATCAAGCAAAAGGTGAAGAAGAAATCGCAAAAGATATTGCTTTGGCAGATAAAATTAAAGAAGCGCGTCACATGAACGCAGCTGCAGCATAATTGATTTTAATGATTACGCACTATAGTGAATGGACGGTCATGAAAATGATCGTCTTTTTAAGTGTTGTGTGTTCTAGCTATAGTGCTAGTTATCCTATTTTCTGTATTTAATCATTCAAAAAACCAATTACGTACACTATTAATTTCGAAATCACTCATTAATGCAGGGGCATATCCAGCATCAGGAATTTCAATAAGGGATGCATATGGGTTGCTGGTAAGCATTTGTTCGGCGACATCTCTTGGGAAAATCTCAGAATGAATACCGCGTAAAATCAATGTTGGACACGAAATATTTCGCCAGCATGACCATAAATTAACATCTGGGGCATCGTCATCTAGTTTAAAATGAGCAACCCTTGGGTCATAATGGAGACGGTAGGTGCCGTCTGATTGTTGATGGAGGCTATGCATTGCCATGTGGTGCCACTGCGCATCGGTAAGCTTGCCAAAGGGTGCATAGATTTGACGTACGAAATGCTCTCCCATGTCAAATGTTTGAAAGGTTGGCATTAGCCCTACATACGACCGGATTTTTTTTAAAGCATCATGTGTTATAAATGGGCCGATATCATTAATGATTAATTTTGTAATAAGGGTTCCTGGTATTGATGCCATGATCATACCCAAAAGCCCACCCATGGATGATCCTAACCAAGAAATTGCTTGCGGCGCTGTGGCATCAGATTGCCTAATATGGGTAAGCAGTGTAGTGAGGTCATTTATGTACTGCGTATAGGTATAGGTTTGCCCCTCTGGCAGCCAGTCACTTTTGCCGCGCCCAACCATGTCAGGGCAAATCACATAATAGATATCAGATAGCGCTGCAGCCACGGCATCAAAATCACGTCCCATGCGGCTTAGTCCGTGCACCATGATCAGTGGTGGATTTGATGGATCGCCCCACGCATAATAAGTGATATAGTGAAAGTCATCGGGGTTGGTGCAGTAGCAACGATGCTCTTTAGGTGTTGGGTGTATCATAGGTCTACGTAATTGAATAGGGCTATCGTTTATTCTGTCGTGCGTTTGTGCATGCGTCAATAAGGGATTCAATGTCTGTGTTTGATAGCGTTGCTAAGGTTAGTGGAGGCGGGTGTGTTTTGCCAAGTGTTGCGAGGATGCGTAAACATAAATCGTGATTTTCATGTTGTTTTGCTATGCTAAAAAGGGTTAATAATTCACTTTCGATATTCACATTTGCCTCCATTTTGTGTTTAATAGGTATTAACAGATTATTAATTAACACTTGAGCGTTTTATTTATCCTGGGCTTTTTTAGCAAATATATTAAGCAGATCTTTACAAATTGTGTCATTTTCACAACATCAGATGAATATTTGGCGAATTTAAAGATGTTTTGCGTATCCCATGCGATATGATTTATGTCAAAAAGAATATGTAGACGACGCATGGTGCGTCACGGACTTTAATTTTTAGGAGTTTATAATGAACAAATTTACAAGTGCATTGTTGGCTGTAACAGCCTTCTCAGCAACAGTTGCTATGGCTGGCGAATCAGCTCCAGCATCAGCAACAGGTTTTTATGTCGGTGCAAACGCTGGTGCTGCTAACTCGAACGCGAAGTACAACTTCGTTGCTCAAAACGTTACTGGTAGTAGCTCTATTATCGCTTCAGATCGTGCAGTTAATTTTAAAGCTGATGCTGGTAAGCTTTCGGCATTATTCGGTTTGTTTGCTGGTTATGGCATGCAAATAAATAAAGCATACGTTGGTGCTGAAGTTTATGGTGGTTTTGACACGGCGAATTTTAGTGTTTATGATGACTCAGGAACAGCTAAATCATCTGGTTACTGGAAGTCAAGTGTTAGCCGTAAAAACTTTTTTGGTTTTGCACCACGTGCTGGTTTCTTTGTAACACCAAGCACAATGGCTTATATCCGTTTGGGTGTTGAATTTGGTAAATGGGAAGCTAAAGTTGATCCAAACTTTGCTACAATTGATTTCTCAGGTACAAGCTACTTCGGTTCAGGTGCTGCTGCTAATGCTTCTAAATCAAGAAAGCAATTTAAGAATTCAAAGAATGCAGTTTCCTTTGCGCCAGGTTTGGGTGTTGAAGTATTCATGACAAAGAATTTGTTTATGCGCGCAGAATATAGCTACCTCTTTGGTCCAAGCATTAACGTAACGCAAGATACAAGCGGTTATGATAACAGCCTTTGCCCAGGTTCAAGCTATGCTCACTCTTTCAAAATTTCACAACACGCTATGAAAATTGGTGTTGGCTATAAGTTCTAGTTTTGTGCTATAACGAAAATCGCAAGGTGCTTGTGTGCCTTGCGAAAATTTGTATACAATAAAGGAAAGATAAAAAATGAAAAAATTTTTAGGTACAATGTTGACAACTGCTGCTGTGTTCTCAGTTGTTAGTATTGCAAGTGCTGATACGGGCGCTAAAGTTACAGGTTTCTACCTTGGTGCGAATGCTGGTACAGCGGTTACAACGGCTGATTATAAAGTAGTTGGTGCCGGAAATATTATCAATGACTCAGGTGTTTCTGCTTCAGAAGATTCAAAAGAGACTCGTACAATTAAATTAAATTCTGGTAAAGCGGGTGCTTTGTTTGGTTTAATGGCTGGTTATAACTTCCAATCAGGTTCAGTTGTTTTTGGTGCTGAAATTTATGGTGGGTTTGATACAACAAAAGCTGTATTGTTTAATGATAATGAAAGTGGAGCGTCTGCTGAAGCTGCACTTTGGAAAACAACCTTAAAGCGTCAACGGTATATTGGTTTTGCCCCACGTATTGGTTATATGGTAACGCCAAATGCATTGGTTTATGCACGTTTAGGTCTTGAAGCTGGTAAATGGACAGCGCAAGTTGATCCAAATTCAACTGCATTAAATTTAGATAAGAATAAAGCTGGTCTTATAATGGCATCTAGCGCCAAAGCTGGTGTTATTGCTGAATCATCCTCTGTTGTAAAGAAATCTAAAAGTGGTTTAGCGTTTGCACCAGGTGTTGGTGTTGAATTATTCATGACAAAGAACGTATTCTTACGTGGTGAATATACATACCTCTTTGGTCCAACTATTAAAATGACTCAAAATACAAATGGTTATGCATATTATAACTGGAACGGTGAAAAAGCAAATCACACCGTTAAAATTAGACAGCACGCTGTAAAATTTGCAATTGGTTATAAGTTCTAATCATAGTTTTCTATGGTTTATATGGGGTTGGTTTTGCCAGCCCCATTTTTTTGTTTTGAAAATGCTGTTCCTATCAAGTCAGCGTCTTATTAAAGGATACCAAACACGCTGCCTATCGCATGTGCTTTAAAAACTGCATGGCCTGATTGAGGTGCCTTCGGTTGCCATGTGGTAAGACTCCATAGGCTGAAAAACGTATATATACAATGACTAATGCCGATCGGTTTTGCCATTATTAAAAAAGCAAGACCAAATCCATAACAAACGGTCACGACCCCTTTTGGCGCTTGTTCAAATCGCACTGCCATGGATTTTATACCAACTCGTTTATCATCACGGATATCTTGGAAGGCATAAATTGTGTCATAGGCGACTGTCCAACATACGCCACATAAAAATAAATAGATGATGTTCACATCGATTGTATATACTAAACAACTATACCCCACTAAAACGCCTACATTAAAGGCAATCCCCAAAATAATTTGTGGGTAATAAGTAATACGTTTCATAAAAGGATAAATAATAAGCAGTATGCCACCCAAGCTTGCGAAAAGCTGAGCCGGCCACGGAATGTATAGAAAAATCGCTAGCCCTATTAATCCTAATAAGGTTGAACAACGTAGTGCTTCTATTGTTGTTAAAGCCCCGCAGGCAAGCGGCCTATTCTTTGTGCGATCAACTAAGGCATCAATGTTTTGATCGGTCAGGTCATTTACAATACATCCAAGGCTACGCATGATCACGGCTCCTGCACTTAATAGTGCTGCAAAGAAAAGACATTGCGTCATGGGAATGTTTTGTGTGTAATACGTATGCGTTACGCCCCATAAGCAGGGCCAGGCAAGCAAAATTGAGCCAATTGGTTTGTCAAAACGAATGAGTTTCAGGTATAAAGAAAGACGGTAGAACATCAACGAAGGCTCCTCATGAATGACCACACGACTGTACCTTGAATTTGACGCTGCATGCAAGTCTATCCCATTGTCGCGCGATGATACGCATTACCTTGTGCGCGTGCTTCGTTTAAGGGAAGGGGATGTGATTCATATTTTTAATGCGACAATGGGGGAATGGCGCTGCACATTGACGGATGTTACAAAGGTGGATGGTATGCTTCAGTTACTTGATTGTGTGCGATTGCCGCAGGTTGAGCCAGTGACTTACCTTATTTATGCAACACTTAAGCATGATGCAATGACATTTTTGTTCGAAAAAGCGACGGAGTTAGGCGTGACACATTTTCAACCTATGATAACAGACCATGCCCAAAAGTATGCCGTGCACCCAGATAAGGTGATGCGTCAGTTAAAGCAGTCAATTCAGCAATGTGAACGTTTGTCATTGCCTGTTATACTGCCCACTTTACGTTTTGATCAGGTCGTGACGTGCTACTCAAAGGCCTATATTGCGCTTGAGCGGTCAGATGCAGTGCCACTGCTTCGGGCGTTGCCGAGTGATTCTAATAAGCCGTGTGCTTTTATTATTGGTGCTGAAGGGGGGTTTTCACCCCGTGAGGTTGATTTGGTGGCAAAATCAACACTTACCATCGTATCGTTAGGTCATACGGTTCTTCGTGCAGAAACGGCAGCCCTTGTGGGGCTTGGGGCGATTCATATGGCACGGTTGTGCTGAGTGAGGGGATTTTGATAAACTACCACGTAAATTGAATGTAAGATGTTCAGCTTACGTGAATTATTGATTTGGTCGCATTAAATTATTGTGCTTCTAGCATATGATCCTTGAGTTAGTTACCATTTTCGCGGTATTTTAAATAAACTGCTCTTATGAAAATAGATGGGTAACTTTTGTTAAACCACAGAACGTATCATCTTCGGACTCGATCCGAAGATCTTACATGCTTCAAGGGCAAACATTAGGTATACTTAATAGGTTATGTTTCGCCTCAGCAGGAAAGATGTTCGGTTCAAGCCCGAGTGTGACATGAGGAGGAGATAAAGTGGTGTATTTGTAAGAATATTACCAAATTACTTTTCATAAGAGAAAAATAAACTCTATTGAATGGAACTACTGTATGGAACTTTCGCTAAAACCCCTTCATATTGATGGAACGTTGTATTATATTGCGGCCTTGAGTGATCTTGATCATTTGGGGGATTGGCGAAAACTCCCTTATACGTTAAAAATTCTACTTGAAAACGTGTGGCGTCATTTTGATGGTCAATCTATTACCATAGATGATCTGATTGCTGTGATTAATGCTAAAACTACGCCGCAGGTAAGGGAGATTGGTTTTCGCCCTGCTCGTGTGTTGATGCAAGATTTTACAGGTGTTCCTGCGGTTGTTGATTTGGCTGCTATGCGTGATGCTATGACGGCAATGGGCGGTGATCCCGCTAAGATTAATCCATTGATACCTGTAGATTTGGTGATTGATCATTCGGTCATGATTGATGAGGCTGGTACAAAATCGGCTTTTGCCACGAATACTGATATTGAATTTAAACGAAATGCAGAGCGTTATGCCTTTTTAAAGTGGGGGCAACAAGCCTTTGAAAATTTTCGTGTTGTACCCCCGGGAACGGGCATTTGTCATCAAGTGAACCTTGAGCATCTTGCAAAAGTTGTTTGGCAAAAGGCGCTACCGACAGGCGAGATGGTTTTGTATCCTGACACACTTGTTGGCACCGATAGCCATACAACAATGATTAATGGGCTGGCTGTGCTTGGTTGGGGCGTTGGTGGGATTGAGGCGGAGGCGGCTATGCTCGGGCAACCGCTTTCTATGCTTATTCCAGAGGTTGTTGGTGTTAATCTGACAGGCATACTTCCTGCGGGATGCACAGCAACTGATTTGGTTTTGACGGTTACTCAGATTTTGCGTAAAAAAGGTGTTGTTGGAAAATTTGTGGAATTTTATGGGGCAGGACTGGGCGCCCTGTCGCTTGCAGATCGTGCAACGATTGCTAATATGGCACCCGAATATGGGGCAACCTGTGGTTTCTTTGGTGTTGATCAGGAAACGATTAATTATCTTCGCTTAACAGGTCGTGATGAATCATTGATTGCGATTGTAGAGGGTTATGCACACGCACAAGGGCTCTGGCGTGATGACAGTCAGGTTATTCAATATAATGACAATCTTGAGATTGATTTATCCGCTGTTGTGCCATCTCTTGCGGTGCCGAAACGTCCTCAAGATAAAATTGCCCTAACACAGATGAAAGAAGTGGCAGCTGCATTGATGCCTCTCAATGCGCGGATTTCTGTTGTGGGCGAACCTCATCCATTGAATCATCATGATGTAGTGATAGCAGCCATTACTAGCTGTACGAACACATCGAATCCAAATGTGTTAATTAGTGCGGGGCTATTGGCTAAAAAAGCAAATGCATTGGGTTTAACAACGAAACCATGGGTTAAAACATCATTTGCGCCTGGGTCACAAGTTGTAGCTGATTATCTAACAGAATCGCATTTATTGCCTGAACTTGAAGCGCTCGGTTTTCATATTGTTGGGTATGGGTGTACAACCTGTATTGGTAATTCAGGGCCACTTACTGCTGCTGTGGCAAAAGCAATTGAGGATGGCGATCTTACGGTTGCGGGCGTTCTTTCTGGAAATCGTAATTTTGAAGGACGCATTAATCCGCATGTAAAGGCGAACTATTTAGCATCGCCACCTCTTGTTGTTGCCTTTGCGTTAGCGGGAACGACTCATATTGATTTGACGAGGGAACCTATTGGCATTAGTAAAGCTGGTACACTTATATACCTTTCCGATATTTGGCCAACGAAAGCTGAAATTGATGCGGTAATAAGGGATGTTATGGCGCCATCGTTGTTTAATAAACGTTATGATGTCGTGTTTACGGGCGATGCGCACTGGCAGAATATTAAGACAACAGAGACGCAAACCTATGATTGGGACGATGCTAGCAGCTATGTTAAAAATCCACCGTATTTCCGTGAAGGCATGAAGGCGATGGAGCATGGTAATATCAAAGGAGCGCGTGTGCTGGCACTTTTGGGTGATAGCATCACAACTGATCATATTTCCCCAGCGGGCAGTATAAAGGCGAATGGGACGGCGGGGTATTATTTGGCATCACATGGGGTGAATGTGGTTGATTTTAATTCCTATGGAGCACGGCGTGGTAACCATGAAATTATGATGCGCGGTACATTCGCTAATATTCGTATCCAAAATGAATTGACACCTGAACAAACGGGGGGTGTGACACGGTATTTAGGGGCAGCGTATAACACAGATGTTTTGTCAATTTTTGATGCAGCAATGCAGTATCAGGCAGAAAACGTGCCATTGATTGTCATTGCAGGAAAAGAATATGGAACGGGGTCATCCCGTGATTGGGCAGCAAAGGGAACGCGTCTTCTTGGCGTGCGCGCTGTTATTGCTGAAAGTTTTGAGCGCATTCATCGGTCAAATCTTGTGGGAATGGGTGTGTTACCATTGGTGCTTAAAGATGGCGTGACGCGAAAAACTCTTGGGTTGACGGGGTATGAAACATTTGATTTAATTGGGCTTGAGGCTGGCATCACGCCTGGCATGGCGGTTCAAATGATGATTTATCGTGCGGATGGTACGACGGTTGCGGTGCCCTTGCTTTGCCGTGTGGATACGGCGGATGAAGTTGCTTATATGCAGTCAGGTGGCATTTTGCCTTATGTGCTGCAGGGATTGATGCGTGCTGGTTAATAGATGGCTATTCAAAGGGGCGAACACTGATAAATGAACCATTGTAAAATCACGAGCCAGTAGATATGAGTGATAGCAACGAACAGGATGACGATCAAAAAACGGAAGAGCCGAGTGAGAGGCGGCTCGAGCAAGCCCAGGAAAAAGGGCAAGTGCCCGTCTCGAAAGAAATCGTTAATTGGTTTTTTATCCTAACCAGTGCTGTCATCATGATTGGTATTGCCCCCTATATTGCCAAAAAACTAATGAATATCTTTTTGCCATTTATTATTGCGCCAGAGCAATTTTTAGTGGATCCGAACGCACTGCAACGCCTTGCGCAGCATATTACAGTATCGGTTGCACCGCTTGTGGCCTTTCCTCTGTGTGTGATGTTTGTTGTGTTGATTGGGGTTGGTGTGATGCAGGTTGGAAAGGGGTTTACGGTAGCGAGCCTGAAACCGAAGATGAGCCGATTATCCCCAAAGCAAGGTATTAAAAAGATCTTCTCGGTTCAGGCCGTTGTTGAATTTATTAAAGTGTTACTTAAAACGGCTGTTTTATTTGTGTCAATTTATCTGATTTTTAAAAATCATGTGTATGATATTAAAACCTGGACGCATTTAACGATGCAGCAAATGATGACAATTTTTGAACGGTTGCTGCTAAAATTATTTGCGTTGATATTAGTGATTTTGTTTTTCCTTGGTATTGGGGATTACCTGTATCAACGGTATCAACACCATAAAAAGCTGCGCATGACGAAACAGGAGGTGAAGGAAGAGTTTAAGGATATCGAAGGTGATCCTGCAATTAAGCAACGTATACGGCAATTGCGTGCGGATCGATCGCGCAATCGAATGATTCAGGATGTTGAAACGGCAACGGTTGTGGTGACCAATCCAACTCATTTTTCGGTCGCACTGGCGTGGGATCCTGAAACAATGTCTGCGCCTCGTGTTGTGGCAAAGGGACAGGATTTTATCGCACTCAAAATTCGAGAGGTTGCAAAAAACAAGAATATCCCCGTGATTGAAAATCCGCCCATTGCGCGTGCATTGTTTAGTCGTGTTGAATTAAATCAAGAAATTCCACCTGATTATTATAAGGCCGTTGCTGATATCATTCGTTTGGTTACAAAGCTAAAAGGACAGCGATTTTAGAGGAAGGGTTTTATGCATTGAGAGCCTGCTGTCATCACGTGTTTGCATAATAAACGTGATGATCCAGTGGCTGTTTTACTGGATCAACTATGTTGCATACGTTTTTTTAAAGCTTATGTCCCTGTATCAACAGCTTTCAATTTTGCATTAGCAATAACAATGATTTTACGCATTAAAGCGACCACATCTGCTTTGCAGATTCGCTATGACTAAATTGCGGTCTAGCCGTTATTACGAGGCACCTTTAGGTGATTTGGTGAGCTAGGAAAATAGCCACTGGATGGCTACGCCTTTCGGGTTCACTATGACAGTAACAAAACTATAGGGCAGGCACAGAAAAACCACACATCAGCAGTGGTGCCTGCCCACAAACTTATCAATCGTTAGGCACTAATCGTTTGACGACCCATAATGATTTTACGGAGAGACTTTAATTCAGACGTAAGTGATGTTGTTGATGCGCGCATTAAGAATGCATCAAGTCCACCATGAAATTCAACCGTTTTCAAACCACGTGTGGTGATACGCATGCGAATGGAACGACCAAGTGAATCACTAACCAATGATACTTCTTGTAAGTTTGGTTGATAACGACGTTTTGTTTTGTTGTTGGCATGACTGACGTTATTGCCAGAAAGACCTTTTTTGCCAGTAATAGGGCAAATCTTAGACATAGGGATATCTCCAATAAATCATTTTAGGTAACTATATCAGAAAGGGGGCATCTATGCAATAAAAAAGCCCCCGTATAGGAGGCCTTTGTCCGAAAATAAAGAAGAGTTATATTAGTTTGCGCCTTCTTCTTCGTCGCTATCTTGAGCAGCAGCAGCAGCTTCCATTGCTTTGAATGTTTTGTATGCTTTTGCGAGTGCTTTAGCATCTACATCATGGGTTAATCTTGATTTTTCTGCGTTTCTAGCTCTCAAATCATATATGCCAGCAATCATTTCTGCAATCATTTCATCTTTTGATGGCATTGTAGCTTTAGTTGTCACTACTGAAGTAGGAGTAACTTCTTCTGACTTAGGTTGTTCAGTTCCTGAAGCTTTTTTTAATTCGCTTACTGGTGCGCTAGTGATTGCTTCAATTGACTTTACTGCTGTTTCTTCTACAGGAGCTGTGCTTTTTGATGTAGAGTGTTCTGCAACATCTTCAGCAGAAGAATTTTCTACAGCAACTCTTGCTAGAGTTTTTGATTCAAATTTAGCGATCTGCTTTTTTACTGGTGCGACTGGCATTGCAGGAACTGGAGCCGTAATATTTTTTTGTAATTTTCTAAGAATTTTGGTAAGCTGCGTGTTGTCTTCTACGAGTCTGCTGTTGGCTTCAGTAAGTTCATGAATTTTTTTACTCATTGGATCTAAACGTGCATCGAGATCAGTGATTTGCTCATCTTTAGCTTCTAATTCTTCATTTAATCCTGCGATTGCTTCATTTTTTTCGTCTAATACAGCTAGAATTCTAGCATGTTCTTCATCAAGCACCGTGAATCGTAGGCCAAGGTTATTATAGGCTTCGTCAAGCTCAGCATAACTCTCTGTATCGCTTGCTAATTGCGCTCTTAATGTGACAACTTCTCCTTGAAGAGTAGTTATATCAACAGCTATTGCACCCAATTGTGACGAGTCTTCATCGTCATTAGGCTGAGAAACTTGTGAATGATGGGAAGCTGATACTTCAGCGTCACCCTCATCATTCGCAAATGTAAATGGTGCTGATAATGCACTTGTAAGTAGCAATACATGTAATAATTTATTTTTCATAATCTAATTTCTCCTGAAATCGTTTTATACGTATTTATTATTGTGAACTGTTTCCAATAAGCTAAAAAACAAAACGTATGTTTAAGCTTGAAAAATATATAGCATGTGAAATGTATATATTCAAGATAAAAAATGATACTTAATGCTTTTTTATTTAATGCATTTAATTAAACTATTAGAAATGAATTTTTAATAAATACATATAATTTTTGTTTAAAGCATATATTTTAAAGCATATATAAGGAGTAAATTTGAAAAATAAATAAAAGTATTTTTGGATAGTATCCCCCCCGCTCACGTTGCGGGAGGGGGGCAGTTAGTTTATTAGTCGTTGTCTGAGTCGCCCGCTTTTGCTGCTGTAGCTACTGCCTTTGCTTTCTTTAGTTCTTTCAGAAGGGCTTTATCATCCAAATCGTACTTCAGCTCAGCTTGTTGTGTTGTTCTTTGTCTTCCTGTTAATCCTTTAAGATCTAAAATCTCTGTTATAATGGCATTCCTGTCAAGTGCAGCCGCTGAGCTTGTCTTTAGTGGTGATGATAATAATGATGCTTCCTCTGTCACAGGGGGGCGTGAAGATTTTAGGCTGGATGGTAAATCATCTGGTGTGGTTAGGGCGCTAACCGCTGCGGATGGCGCTGTTAATGCTGGTTCACTAATCAGGTTTATAAGTTCAAGTTTTCTTTCATGGTTAACATAGCGAAGGACATCTGTAAGATCATCTGCTGATGCGGCTTTAAGGAATGCTGTTACAAATTTTCTGTTTGCTTTCACGCTGGTCCAGTCAGTTTCTTTGCGAATTTCCTTATATGATTTATAAGCTGGTGCGATTGCTTTTGCTGATGGCGCAAATGCTGCTGCTGCAGGAACGCTGCTGCCTAAACCGCTATCAACGGCTGTTGTTGATACTGAAAGGCTACCTAGATCGCCAACAGCTGCTGCAGTTGCTCCAGTTATATATTTTTGCAATTTTGGTTTTTGCGCTTTAGATACATCTTTGTGGGCCGCTAAAAGCACGATAGTATCTTGATGTTCAACTGGATTAAGAGTGCCAGTATCTAAATCGTTAATGAATCTTGTTACACCAGAAGGGCCTTTTTTTAATATTTCTGCTACTTGACTCGCACCAAACGCTGCATCGCCGAAACCTGCACAGAGGGCTGTGCCAAATAATAATGATACTAGAAATTTATTTTTCATGAAAAAATACTCCTGCTTTGAAAAAAATAAATGTTTTGCTGTTTACAAGTTAACTATATGTCGAAAATATTAAAAAAGTGTTAATGGTGAAAAAGAAAAAGAGTTTGTTTTAACGACAATTCGGGGTTAAAATGCTAAAGAACGTTTGCAAAATTAAACCTTACTGGGGGCACATGCCGTTATGGCTCTCTTTGTTATCATCGGACTTGATCCGAAGATTTCTACACTTAGCAAGGCACATTTAGTTGGCATGGGAATATTAAGGAAGGTACCTGATTATTTGCCTTTGAGGCATGAGAGATCCTCGGATCAAGTCCAAGGATGACAGGGGAGGGGCGAGGGCTACAGCAGGAGAGTAGAGGTGGCAGAAGGGGTGGACGAGGATGACAGAGGGAGGTGGGTGAGCATGGCTGGAGGGGAGCAAGGCAACAAAAAAGATGCCCGATGATAAAGCGGGCGCCCAAACGTGAACTGAAATGTTCCTTAATCCTTTTGGGTGGCTTTGGTTGCCCCTTTTACGGATGTGGTTGTTTTTTTAGACTCACTACCTGCTCGTGCTGTCGCCTGAGACGCTGTGTCGGGTGTTGTTACATGAGCCGTATCGTTACGATCTTTTTTCTTTGTACTTATTGTCTTTTGTGGAGACGTGACGGCAGTTTTTTTAGGTGATGGCGCTTCTGTTACGCGCTCTGCTAGTTGTTGAACTGGCTTGATGTATGGCTCTATGAAAATATCATGCAATTCACTTATTTTGCGTTGTGTATTTGGGGATAGCTGACTCGTATCGTTTCTGTATGTAATGCTCGGACGTCCATTTTCACTTTCCAAATCAGTATTACGATCAGCGCAAAAACCATTTGAAAAACTGCCAGCAATTGCCGCGCACACAACCGTTAATAATACCTTATTTTTCATGAAAAGTCCCCATGTGTTGTTATCGTATGTCTAACTATAAGGGGAGATATCTTAAAAAATCGTTAACAAACATGTGTTTGCATTCCCATCAAGAAGGAATGCGCGTAAATGGAGGCCGGAACCGGAATCGAACCGATATTGAAGGATTTGCAATCCTCTGCATGACCATTCTGCCATCCGGCCTTTTTGTGCGTTATGTTGTGTGCCCTTGCGGCGTTGTTCGGCGACTCCTCGGTGCTCATGTACGAATGTACATTCCGCGCCTCGTCTCTTGAACGCCTAGCAAATGATCCCACACCATTTAGCACAATACAATGCGTTATGTTGTGTACCCTTGCGGCGTTCAGCCGTCATCACGAGGCACCTTTAGGCAACGTGGTGACCCAGAAAATCCGGATGGCCACGCGCTTCGGGCTCGTATATGTCGGCAAAGATCGCACCGCTTCATCAGCAAAAACACAAAACCAATAAATTCAGTAGAATTTATCTTATTTTTTCATTTATAGTCGTTTTAGATGCTCTTGGCAAGTTTTTTGTAAATGTCCATTTTTGACCATGAATCTGATATCGATACGATCCTTTTTCGTCAGGTGCGTCCGCATGGGGTGTTGTCCGTGCGTGTTGAGGCGGCTCTACGCGCCGTAAAGCGTTTGCCATTTTTGCCGCCAGCAAACAGTGATGTGGCGTATGGTGATGCGCCTATTGTATTGAAACGACGCTGTGAGATGCCGTTTTTTGTGCTCGCGCGTGTGCTTGAAGGGCTTGCCATTCAGCATCATGAACGGGTGTGCGTGATCAGTGCAGGGGCGGGGTATAGCGCAACATTGATGTCGCGTTTGTGTAATCATGTGGAGGCATTTGAATCTGATAGCGTGCTATTCGTTCGGCTTATTGATGCAACGCGTGGTAATACGTCCTTGTCGCCTGTGTCATCGTTATCTCCAGACTTGGTGGACGTTATTTTTATGGATGGTGGGTCGATTTCGGTTATCACGCAAGCCGTTATGAATAAATTGACCATTGGTGGGCGACTTGCTGTGGTGCAGGTTCGTCCTGGTTGTGCTGGGAAACGCGGTATTACTTCTATTTATGTGCCGCTTTGCCAGCTCATTATTTACGAAATGCAGGCGATTTCTTCGACCGATAATAATGGACAAATGTACCTAAAGCGCAAATTGGTGCCTGTGAAAAAAATGATGGATCTTCATATGCCTGAATTAAATACGTTGAGCCGGCAAAATGAATCGTTTCATTTTTGATAAAACTCGCTAGAATGATGGCGTAGTGATAACATTAGATTCGATAAATCTAAAAAATAAAAGGTAATGATTGCGATGTTAAAGATGAGTTTGGTGCTTGCCCTTGGTGCGGCTTATGTGTGTGGGAATGTTGTTTATGCGAAAGCTCCTTCAACTGCAGTTAGTGAAAAGGCGGCTTCTGTTTCTGAAAACCAAAAAGAAAATGTCCGTGCTGAGCAAATGTTGGCGCCCACGAAGGCGCTTGTTGTGTCTGATTTAGCGACAGCGCTTGCTGCAGCTTATGTGAATAACAGTACGTTGCAACAATTACGTACAGAGGTTATGTCGTTCCATCACAAAAGTACACAAGCAAAAGCTGAATTTCTGCCAAAAATTTCAACAAAGATCGGGATGTCAGGTTATAATGCGCATTCAGCGTCATCAACACGTCAAAGCGGGCGTCAGGCAGGTGTGACGATGGATCTTAATTTGTTCGCTGGTGGTGCAACGGTAGCGTCTGTTTTATCGGTTGATCAAAATATACGGGCGCGTTGGGCAAATTTGATGTCAGAAGAACAAAAGATTTTCATCAATGTGATTAATGGGTATCTCGATCTCATTTCAAAAATTCAAAAGGTGGAGGTTCAAAAGGCTGCCCATACGGCGTATTTGAAGAATTTTGAAACGTCATCTGAAAAACATAAAATTGGTGAAGAAACCATCACGCAAGTTGCCAATGCCGAATCAAAATTAGCGAAGGCAGAGGCCGATTTGCGTTCGGCGGAGGCTGATATTGTTGGTGCCAAAGCATTGTTTGTATCCTTAACAGGGGCTGAACCTGTGAACTTAGCAAAGCTTGATGGCCCTCAAAAATTGCCAGTGAATAGTGAAATGGCTGTTAATTTAGCGATTGAAAATCACCCTGCGATTGTAAAAGCGCAATTTGAACATTTGGCTTCTAAGGCTGATTTGGATGAAGCAAATGCAAAATTATACGCACCCCGTGTGAATTTGAGTGCTTCATCATCCCGCGATGAAAACAGCACGCGTTCAAAATCACAGGATGTATTTGGCAGATCTTATGATTCGCGGTCATCTGATTATCGCACGAATAACCAAATTGGCATTAATGCAACATTTGATTTATATGCGGGTGGTGCGTATTCATCAAAGAAACGTGAAATGCACGAAGTTGCGGTTAGTAAACGTATCACAATTAATACGGTGAAAGATGAATTAACTGCTAATGTACGAAAGATTTGGGAATCTTTGCAAGCCTCACGAGAAAATATTGCAAATTTCAAAAAACAAGTAAAAGCTGCTGAGATCGCGCTTACAGCGACACGTCAAGAAATGGATGTAGGGACAAAAATTTTGTTTGATGTTTTACAAACACAAGCGCAGTTGGTTGAAGCGCAGCTTAGTTTGATTGAAGCTGAGAAAATGTATTATCAAAATGCCTACCAAATGGTATCGTTATTGGGTGGTTTGCATGCGAAGGCGCTAAAATTGACGGTTGAATATTTTGACCCTAAAGCGCATTATGACAGTGTTCCCGTAGGTTATTAACGAAGAAGGATTGGTTGTATGACATCGTCAAATCACCGTGAAGATGATCAAGAAATGTCAATGGATGAGATTCTGGCGTCTATTCGGCGGTATGTGTCATCTGAGGAGCCTGCTGATAAACAGCAGGTGAAGTCTGCACCAAGTGGTTCAGGTGATCCGTTTCGTGCGAACGTGTCACGGGATAATGTGGTAAAAGATAATACGGAAAGGGATGCTGGGTTTAGTGCAACTGACTTTGATGATGACTCAACCTATGATGACATGTACCCAACGCCACCAATTGTGACGAATGATCGTGATGTGCGTGGTCATTCACCTGTATCTGCTTCGCATGATGATGTGGTTCGATTGGCCGATGAAGCGCCACGCTCATTTCCCCGTCATGAGGATGTGTCAGCCATGCAAGGAGCAACACCGTTTGTGCCTGCGCATCATTTTACGAATGCCGTGCCGCCTATGGCTGCTTCTGCTGCTGGATCATCGGTGATGTCACAGGCGGCACCTGTTATGCCGTCGATGCCTTTTTCAGGGAGCACAGTAGGGAGCGCGTCTACTATGTCACCACGTTCCTATGCATCTGAACTGCACTTATCACAACAGACATCACATCAATTAGTGTCGCCTGATATGCGAACCGGTTCACGTATTGATACGCTTATTTCTGATGAAACATTATCCGCTACAATGGAATCGTTTTCGCGTCTCAGGGATGCCTCCACGCAGGCAGCAATGCCTACTTCATCAGCAACGGATAATCTGGGTGGGCTCAGTAATCAAACGCTTGATCAGTTATTTGCAACATTGGCGCGTCCTATGATTCGTGATTGGCTTGATCGGAATTTGCCGACCATGGTTGAAAAGATGGTGGCAAAGGAAATTGAACGAATGACACGTTTGTCTCGTTAATTGCCACTATCTCGTATTTGCGAAGTTCTGTCGTCATAGAGATCTAGCTTTGTTGGCGTGGTCATCCAGAAAACAGTTCACGTTACTTATGGTTTCTTGTGATGGCGGTGGACGACAGATACTTATTTTTTCGCAAAATTATGTGAAAGCAGCATATATACCTAATGAACATGAAGATGCCTATTTTTCGTCATGGCGAATCTGCAAAGCAGATGCAGCCAACCAGTGGTTGTTTTCCTGGATAGCCATGTTACGCTCGCTATGACGACGACGTTGGTAAAAACAGGTGTTTTCATTTCCGATGGGTATATGTTGATTTATGGTGGGTATCTTGTAAATGTGTGCTACGATGCCACATAATTTTTTTAATGTGTATGAACAAGTGTACAGATCCTTTATTGTTGAAAACGCCCCTGAAACGCGCCTTGATCGTTGGGTAAAGCGTCAGTTTCCCCATGTAACGCAAGGGCAAATTGAAAAATGGCTGCGTTCAAAAGATATCCTGGTTAATGGTAAAAAAGCAGAATCGTCTTTACGTGTGAATGATTTTGACGCGATTCAAATCAAAGCTGTTATTGCGGATATTTTGGCAAGGCAGGATAAGTCACCATTAAATCTTGAGGTTTATATCCCGAATCGTGCTGATGCTGACGCATTAGCCGCTTGTATTATTTGGGAAGATGACGAGTTATTGGTTATTAACAAGCCCTCAGGACTCGCAACACAAGGAGGAACAAAAACACGTCATCATGTGGATTTGCTTTTAAGGGCATATCAATACCATTTTTGTCCAAAGTTGACCTTACGTTTGGTGCATCGTCTTGACCGTGATACGAGTGGGGTTCTTGTTGTTGCTAAGACATTGAAGGCTGCTAATAATTTAGCAGCGCAATTTAAAAATAATACGACTAAGAAAGTTTATTGGGCAATTTCGCATGGCAAACCATCACCGTTGCATGGTATAATCGATGCGCCACTTATTAAGGCTGAAAATGTAAGTCGCAATGGTGAAGCGATGATTGTTGATTTTAAAAATGGAAAGTCTGCACAAACAACATTTCGTGTGGTAAAATCTTTCCAAGATTATAGCTGGTTTGAGTTGCGTCCGCTCACAGGACGTACGCACCAGATTCGTGTGCATTTAGCCTGGCATGGGAATCCTATTGTTGGGGATGGTAAATATGGTGACCCAAGTTTGCGTTGGGGGGATGAGCAGTTGCACCTTCACGCGCGATCCATTTGTATTCAAAGTGTCGATGGGCAAATGTTAACTTTTACAGCGCCACCACCGCCGCATATGGTGGATACATTATCGCGTAATCATATTAATTGGGAGCAATATGCCTAATATGACTACTTCATCGGTTGTTGATCAAAAAGACGTTCAAATCTCACCTGTTTTGCCAACATTATTTGTGGTGATTTTGCGCTATGTGTGGTCGTTGGATGCGGTATTAGCGCTTCGTCCGAAACATGTGGAATTTTTAAATGCTCATTATGCGGATGGTACGTTTATTGTATCAGGGCCGCAGGTGCCACGGACAGGTGGGGTGATTTTAGCCCGCGCTAATAGTCGTGCTGAATTAGTTGCTATTTTGGCGAATGACCCGTTTCACAAAGAAGGTGCTGCTGAATATCAAGTATTTGAATTTATGGTGAATAAGGTGATGGATGGCTTCGTTGAGTGTTTTAGCCGTGATAAAAAAACGGAGAGGTGTTGAGAAAAAGCGCTAAGTACGAGCAATGAATTCGTACAGCAGTTCCCGCTGAATAAATTTTGTCAGTTCGGTTAAAAGCTGGATAAATCCTCCCCCCATGATTTTCGATGAATCATTTTTATGGTTTTATGAAGGATCAAGGTCGAAAAGAAAATAAGAAAAAGGGTTATTTTACGGATGTCA
>CANLGW010000014.1 GCA_947490395.1 Alphaproteobacteria bacterium | reverse complement strand
TGGTCTTTTTTTGATTTTCGTGTATTTTAGAGACATAGGGTATCCATTTTAGTCGGTGAATACCCTTTTTTAGTATATCTTGCTTAAAATTTGAAGCGTTTTCCGTAAAAGTTTAGCTCTAATTCCACTTACGCAGTAGGTCTATTATTAAAAGTATCCCCTACCACAGAAGAACATATAACTAAAGCACTCACATTGCTTAATACCCTTGTACAACAAGGTTATACTCCTGCAATAGTTATGCAAAGCCAGCTTTACATAAATGGTGTCTACCAAACAGCTGATCTAAATCAGCTCCGCATTCATTTAAAATATGGAGCGGCTCAAGGAAATTGTGAAGCAAGGGATATTCTTATAAGAATGGAGCGTGACGGCGACAACAACGCACGAATCATACTCGGAGGCCTTTATGCCCATGGAGATATTACGCGCGCACTCAGTACCTCTGACCATGATGTTTTTGGATGGTTAAAAGCAGCAGCTACTCAAGGACATTATGTTGCACGCTATCGTTTAGGAAAAATGTATGAATATGGTTGGGGGACAGTTAAAGATACACATAAAGCCTTTGACTGTTTTAACCAAAGTGCTAATGAGGTCGTGTTAGCATTAAAAGCAGTCGCAGACTGCTATCGCTATGGTCGAGGGGTTGAACGTTCAGAACGCGAAGCAGTACGTTGGTATAGAAAGGCAGCAAAACAGGGCGATATAGGAGCAATAACTTCCCTTAAAGAATTAGCAGATGATTATTGTGTCGATGCTCTTTATGTTTTGGGTAAAGCGCATGCGAAAGGATGGAGCATTGCTTCAGATAATGTTGAAGCCATAACGTATTATAAAGAAACAACAGCTTATTATTACCCTAAAGGTCAATATGAAATGGCAATGCAGATGCTGAATGATTCGCCAGCACAAAAAAATCGTGTTGATGCATTAGAATTATTGACCCAAGCCGTAGGTTGGGAAGCACGAAAATACTATGCAAAGCACACAGGCAAGCGGCTAAAAGCTACCGAGTTTGAGAAGATTTCTGAACAAGGGTATTATAAGGCACAGCAAGCTCTGGCAACGCAGTATGAAAATGGACATATTATTTCAATGCGTACACTAGATGCCATTTTTGAGGCTTATAAGCATGCCAAGACTTTACATGAAGTAGCTTATTCACAGAGAGGTAAACATTTTCAACATAGTGCTTTTTTACGTGTTAACCATAAATTTGATCAATTAAATACGTTGAAGCAAGAAGGAAAAGTAAGTTTTGAGGGTGACTTAGAGGGGACGTTTGGAAAATTCATTAAACTCTATGGATCTATTGAAGCATTTGATGCGGATTATCTTTATCAAATGGCTTATATCTGTAACAAAATTCAAGATATGATCCCTCAAAAAGTAGATAGGGTTTACGATCTATTGCAATTATTATTTCCGTCTGTGAAACACCATGGTCAAACACAAACAAAAGCACTTATTAAAATGTTAAGTGAAACAGTTGATGCTTTGTCAGTTGATAGTGAGATGTCATTACCATCCATTATGTCATCGGAAGATCAAAATGAATCACAAATATTAGATGAAATAGAGGCTTTAATTTATGAAGCTAGCTGTGTGAGAAGGTGGTCATATATACCTGTACCATCACCTCTTTCTTGCACATTGGTCGCATCTCGTAAAGCTTTTTATGATCCATCTATTCGTCTGTTTAATACGATATTCCAAATACCTAGTATATTTGTCGATTCCGGTATCTTTGATGCAGCTGTTTCAAAAATTTTGGATTTATTTTCGCGTTGTGAAAAGATGAAGTTGATTAAAGAGGCAAATCTGTTAGATGTTGATAGTCCTTCTATTCGATATGGGAATCGTGAAACATTAAACCAATTACTTGTTTTTAATGCGGATAAAGAACGTTTCAAATTCAGAGTAGTCTATATTAGTGACAGACTTGATAAGGCATTTGAAGAAGACCCAATGCATGTCGCTGCTATTTTGATGAGCTGGGCAATCGCTGGCTATAATTGTTCGTTTAGAAGTGAAGATGAAACATATCGTTATTATATTCGCTGTCTGAGTGACTTTGAAAATCAATCAGACTCAACAGAAGATAGAGGATTAGAGCTACGGGTAGCATGCTCTCTTGCCTCGTTAAGAGAGTCCATTGTTGAAAGTTTAGTGCCACAGAATGAAGAAGAGCGCTATCATCAAATTGCTCATTTAAAAAGAAAAGTAAGCAAGGAATTAACGCTAATCGGAGATATTGAAAAATTTCAAGATCGATTTGAACATGTTAGTGTGTTGCCAATTTACATGTCAATGACTAAAGAACAAATTATTGAGAAAGTAAAAGAACATTATGCGCCTGAACGAATGGTTAATCATATTGTAAGTGAATTCAATCATTTGAAATTGCCCTATATCAAACTTGAAGAGCGCTTAAGATTTCAATTCTTAAGAGATGCATTATCGCCAGAAGGTTGTCTTGATCATACGCTCTTTAAAGAAGAGAGTTATATATTAAGCGATCATTGTACATCTCATGAAGTGAGAAAAATATTACTTAGTAAAGGGACAGCCACAGATTTTTCGTTGAAACAAGCCGCCAATATACAGGCATTAAAAGGACAATCGTATGCCCATGCTCAGCACTTATTACAAGAATATTTTTATGATGCAGATATGTTGGGTTTTTCATGGCAAGGCGCACAAGCTATTTTGCAAAGTATGGGATATATAAACTAAGTTCTGCCCGATAAATAATTTTTTAAAGTTATCGCGGCCGCTATAACTTTTCTTTAAAATAACATCTTGAACAGACAAGGGCAAAGAGACCAATTTTGGAAGTTCAGAAATTTTAGACTGAGAAAGACCTACCTTGTGTTGAATTTCTGATTGAGCGCCATAGCCCGTTTTATCCATTAACTTTTCTGATGTCCAAGGAATAAATCCTTTTTCCATTAAAGGAGAAACGAGTACGTTCGCACCAGGAAGTAAATGTGAAAATTTAAATGTTTTAAAGAATTATAAAATTACATTTAAAGATGATCTGATAGGCACTTCATGTAAGGCAGTGGAAAGCTAGAAAAGCTGAACTCAAGGGGTTTTGGCAAAAGCGGCAGTAAAATGTTATGTACCCATCGGAAATAAAAACACTTGTTTTTACCAACGTCGTCGTTATAGCGAGCGTAGCGTGGCTATTGTTCAGGAAACAACCACTGGATGACCACACCAGCTTACGCTGGTTCGCCATGACGGAAAATAGGCATTTTCGTGTTCATTCGGTATATACTTTTAATTAAAGCTATTCTTTCGCTATTCAAAAAAACGTCATGAAGGTACAGTTGTTTTATTCTTCATTTTTCAATACGAGACATTTGCACCGACATAATTTTTTTTAATGAGCTATTTATATAAAAAAATCTAACATTTCAAAAGGCCTTTTTATCCCCTGTTTCGAACGTTTAGACATAATTTGGTTATGGCATTTTGGGGTGAAGTAGTGCTGATGTCTGTTTTAAATTAGTGAACGATCTAAAAAATCATAATCCACCCTTGCGTTTTGGTTATCCCTAAGAACGCGTTTTAAATGTACCTTAGTGTCGTTTAAACGAACCAAAGGTTTGTTCAACAACATAGCGAACATTAACTCATCGTATGATTGCATTCTTCATCTAATGGTGTTAGTGGTGTGTTACGATAGGCACGGCGATTTATCGTGTTGGCAATTCTTTTCCTGGCTAATATATTAGCGACTGATTGACTGGAATAAGCACTGTCTATAATACCGATCAAAAACAAGAAGCACCCGACTACTCTATGTTTACCTAATTTAGCTTGAGCGGAGAGAGGTAAGTAAGGGGATGAATACGTGCGATCACGTAAACGGTGCCTTTTACGGATACGACGGCCTGCTCTTCCTTCACACACATCACTTGCATAATGCACTACATATCCCTTTCGGTTTATCAGTCCTACAATTATGTCTTTTATATGGCAGGAACTTCTTAAACGCAAGATGTATTCACATCAGCTTTTCACATGGATGATGGATGGACGATACCGTCCACCCTTATACGGCGCATCGACGGTTATTATTCAACTTGATGAAATGAATATATGCGTTATACTGAGCTTTGTCTTAAGGCGTTTTTTAATCATTTTGTTACTTAATATCGATTTGCAGCATCATACTCAAAAACCGTCACCCTCATGTGTGGTATATGGCTCTGTTAAAAATGGTGATGTTTATCGCATGAGGTACATACGCCCCCTAGACAACACATACGCAATAAAACAATGAATCCACTTACAACAAGCGAGACTTTAACGTACAATTATGACAATAAACGAATCCACCTTTCATTCAATTGAAAAGCTACCGTTGTTTACACACGTTATCCACAGTAAACTCATGGAAGCCAAGCAACACGTGAATCTGCTAAAAACCTATACACCGCAGTTGCTTCTCACAAAGCGTTACCATGTGCATCAGATTATGGAAATACATGAAGAGAATAATGAATTCATTATGCACATGCAAAACAGCAGTCGCGCCTGGAGCCAACATGCCCTAACGCCGACCCAACGGGATACACTCAAGTTGTTTGATAAACAGCTCCAACACTTAGAAACAACAATTTATCATGTGCTCTACACCATTGAGCAACTCGGAAAGCCAAAAAAAGGTGAGGAACAATCGATTGCCTGTTAACTGCCTTGTTCGTTAGGGGATCGCTTATCTCCATTTCCTTTATCTCCTTAAAAAGACGTCGGTGGTACGACGTCTCTTTTAACGTTTGGGCAGGATAAGACAAAAATCACAGCCCCCTTTAGAGTTTGAGGACACATCGAGCCTTCCGACATGGCTTTCTGCAATTTTCTTACAAATGGCAAGACCAATCCCTGATTCGTCGTAATCGCGCTTACTATTCAAGCGTGTAAACATCGCAAAGACCTTTTCATGGCACTGGGCATCAATACCAATGCCATTATCCCGTACCGTAATCCCCCAATGATTGGGTAAGCTTCGCGTGATAAGTTCAATTACAAGCGGCTCTTTCCCCCGAAACTTAATGGTCTAGAGGGAACAAATATGCAACGAGCCCTTCCCCATTTTTGCCGAGTTCACTTTGTGCCAGAACTTTTTGAAATTTGTTAAATACGCAATGCTGTCATCACGTAAAATTTAAGGAAAAGCCCCCAATCCGTATCATCTACAGAAAGCGATAAATGTATAGGTTTTAATTCTTCTGTTCCAAATAAAGCAATTTGCATTGTTTGCACCCCCGAAAAAGGGGGAAGATTTAAGAATTTAACGCGTTCTGGTGTGTTAATTCGTTGCAATACCATGTTATTTGTATGCATCGTTATAAATTTATAATCTTCATACGAAACCCCACATCTACTTATAATTGGCTGCATAATACGCATTAGCTCATATTCATGATGACTTAACAAACCGCCCGGTGTTTTGTAAAAATTCATTTGGTGCCAACCAAAAGATAATTCCTCAGTAAGCCATATTTTACCTCTTTCGGAGGGAGTTTCTCTCTCTGTCGGAATCATTTGTTGCAGAAAAAAATTAGGTGTAGCTCGATCAGATCGATCGTATTCTTTCGCCTCGAGTCTGACTTGGGTAATCAACATACGACACGCTCATAGCAACCGGTATTGCGGAATTTTTACTTTTAAAAGACCATCTTTCAGGCCAATTTCGTAAGCAATTATAACAATCACATGTCTGACTTGATGATTGCCCTTTAGGTTTATTAGGAAGATCATGCTTAGCAATACAAGGAGCAAGACGTGTGTGAACACAAGCAAAAATCACTTTAATTTCATGTTGTTCACGAATATCCATTAACCTAGTTTCAATATCTGGACGTTCCAAATCATGTATAATACGTTGTTCACTATGCCAGCCATACATACACCATGTTTTTATAAAACTATAATAACTTTTTATTTCATCTCCAATTCGTCCTAAAGTTTGAACTGCTTGAGTTGATTCCTTATCTTCACATTGTTAGCATAAATCGGTAACAAACCGATTTATGTCGTCCTTTACTTCAGTAATCGTTTGTTTAACTTTCAATGTATCTTCATTTAAAATGATTGCTCCATCCCCTAAATACCTTACCCACTGCTCTTGGCATACATCCAAGCTTGGGATAATATTGTGTGCTCCATTTGCACAACTATCATATACACATTGATCGCTATGATTTTTTAAGGGCAATTCAACAACTTCATCCGAATTTGTCACAACACATAAACTCGCCATAGCAAAATTAATACTTGAAAAATCAACATTTCGATTACTTGAGGACGTTGTTTTTTTGCAAAAGATCCTGACTTTGTCGTTTTTGCTGAGCTCGCTATACTTTCACCCGCTGTTATTTCGGCTTGAATACTCGCATAAAGTGTATTCTGATCATGAATAAACGTCTGATGAATTCCCATAATTCGCAAACTGATTTCATTCGCTTTTTCCGGAGATAATGACAATCCACCACTCAATAACATTGGCTCTATGGTATCGAAACTAGCTCCAAACGCTTGAATGGATAAACAAATAAGAAGCAATTTAATTCTTGAAAATTGAAACAGTATATTAATATTTATCTTCCTTCCCGTTAGCAAGGGGTAGACCGTCAAACTCTACATCATCGTTATCGAACGAACCTTCTAAGTCAGATTCATCATCTGAATCCCCCGTTAGTAAGTGAATTGGTTTAGCATTTTTAATTGCAGTATAATCTGTTTCAAAATAACGAGAGTGTGTTTCGTACCATTGGTGATGAAGGAGTTTACCTTCTACGTAAGGCTTATACCAATCCATCGTATCTCTTAGTCTTGTGTAGTATGTTCGATCCGAAAAAATTAACTTTAATGATAAATTTTCCCATTCATTTGAATAAATAGCCATTCCTTTTTTAAGAACATCAATTATACCCCTTGATGCATATGATGTACCACCCACATCTACATATTTAAAAGTATCTCTTTCTATATAATGAAAAATATAATCCCAAGAACTCATTTTTAATGAAACTGTCGATAATATAAGAACAGCGAGATGAGTAAATTCTGATTCCATTTCAGTCATAAATGTCGAAAAATCGCCAGCACTCAGGTATGTTCCTGATAAATCAAGCGCCCATATTGGCTTAGGAATCACAACAGAACTATCCGACACTTCATGTTCTGTACTTTCATACGAACTACGCTCAGATAAAGGAGGTGTTGCAATAATGTCTTTAATACTGTCAATTGCATAACGTACTGTCACTGCACCAGGAAAATCACTTAAAATCATGGCTGGTTTAACTTTTTGATCAAGTTTTAAAATTCCATCTTCAATAGACCAAATATTGGAACAAAATAATAAAAAAAATAATATCGTTTTCATTTTTACTTACCACTTTTAATTTTTCTAGCTAAACGGGCTTTCACTCTATTTTCACAATATTAATTTATGTTTTTCAATCAATATGTAGTTGTAAATTCATTAATCTTTAAATAAGATCAAGTTTGTCTACTTCTTAGAATTAGTATTTATTAATTTATTTTATCTTCTCGTAATTGGCCTTTGTGACTTAACATACCGATAGAGTGTTTGTCTCCTGAGATTCAATGCTTTCAAGTGCTGCACCGTTTTAAAGACCTACTTTGGATCCTTCGGGTGGATACGATTTAAAAACACATGCGGTATGGCATCAGATCCATCAACCGATGACGATGACCAATAGATTCCTTGTTTTTCCGCACCTGCAATCAACAAAACCAGCGGGTGTGTGGGATTACCAAATTCTTCCGTCCACAGCTGACCATGAATAAAACGAACAAAGCGTACTGTCGATTGATCCATTTATGACACTCCCCCTTTTATTCATATCCATTGCCTGAGACACATCACACACGTCATACGTGAACGTTTCACCAAATGGTGTTTATGTATCGTCTCTCAAAACATTATCATTCGCTTAGTTCTGCCTAAGGTATGGCGGGTTTGAATAAAACAGACAAGCTATCAAATTGGATAGGGTATGGGGATTAAAACAGCACAAGAAAGCGCAAAACATACCATTTGAAACACCGATAGAAACGATTGACGACACACAATGCGAGGAATTAAGTTAATTATAATATAAATATGTATATAAATTAATAAATAACAAAAATTAAATACAAGGTATTTCGTGTTATCAAAACCACATTAAACGCATGGAGAAAAACATCCTTTTTTATCATCGCCATTATTTACATGTTCTACAACAACGTCCAATCAAATCCGATGTGTCGCTTGTCAGACGAGAGTCATCGCACAGATAGCACAGATGCGTCTTCTTTAGATGAAAGTGATGAAGATTATGATACATGTGATAGAAATATTTCTGTTCTAATGAAGAGTGATGATACAGAATCACCATTTGAAAAACTTTCTGTTATAGATTTAGAATCTAAGTCATTTCTGGAAGGTAGCTTTACTTATTTTCGTAAAAAATTAAGCACGACAAAATATCCAATTCGCGTAATAAGTGATTTAAGAAATATCACACTCACTCAATTAAGCGATTTATCTGTAGCTGTTCATGCCATTGATACATTGAATGAACTTGTTGAACTTATCCTCATGAATGGTAGCAACCGTAAATTTAATATCTTATTTCCTTCATTGGAGGCACTTTATAATAAACATGCAGAAACAGGAAAGCCAATCACTATTGTCTATAACGCAACCAGCGCATCTCAAATGGCTTATAAAAGGCTCTATGCACTGCGTGGTGTCAATAATTTGCCACATTCTTACTTAAATTATATTATTAGACTCGGTGCTGCTTTAATTTCTGCCATTAGAAGCCCAGAGAAAACGGGCGGTCTTACTTCATCTGTGTTTCCGCAGGTAATAGAAATTAATGAAGAGGAATATCAAGATTCAGTAAAAATAGATCAAGCCATATATGCACTAAAGGATGTTAAGCAACTGTTGATTATTCAAAATACACGAAAATCTGCCGCTGTTAAGACAGATCGACGGGAACTACCAGGTATTTGTCATTTATTTGAACAATTAACTACCGAGTAGAAATACGCGAAACAATCAAAGTACAAAAAATACCCCCTGATGCAATAAACGCCATAATATTCATAATGAATTCAATGCTATTCACCCCTAGATACGCATATAAATTTGGTAAAAAAGTACAAGTTACGAGCGTCAAATTATAACACACACTGGTTATTATTGCTGCCATCATAAGAAAATTTCTCCATATTTGTTTTGGCATTCTCAAGTATAAAATTGCTTTTAATGCTGAATTGATTACGTTGAATCTGTGATGTTAAAAGCGCCAGAAAATCCAAGGAGATGAACAAGCGCGCAATTCATTGTGCGCTGTAGTGAGTGCATCTTTTTTCAATATTTTTTCAAAAAAGGATACAAAATGTTTGACAGATAAGACAGCATCAGAACCCTTTAAACGAATTAGTCATATAGAAATAGAGGCATTCTTGCAAAAAGAAAGATTATTCGTTTTAGGGTTGTTCAATAGTCTGGTTTAATGAAAGAGAGTCTATTCTTTGTTTTTCATGTTTTGGAAAAGTTACTATGACGGCACATCCACCTGCCTTATTTGGTCTTACGTTTATTGTGCCTTGATACATATGAACAATTTTTGAGCAAATTGAAAGTCTCATATCAGATCCTTCATAGTCTGACAGGGTATCTAAACGTGTAAAGAAATTAAAAATAGTATTTTTAAATTCTTTATCAATGCTAATTCCATTATCTGCTATACTGAACTCCCACATATTATGTTTATCAATGGCTGAAATACGAATAATAAGAGGATTCTCATTTCTAAATTTGATGGCATTATCAATAAGGTTCATAAATAACTGAAGCATATGTGCGGGATTTGCATAAAGTGTTGGTAAATTTCCAATTTCAATAACGGCATGCGCTTGCTCTAAGTGTGGCATAAAATGATTATGAATAATCCTTAGTGTATGATGCATATCAACCAAGCATAGTTCTTTAGACTGTGTTGATAAAAATGAATATAATTGAATGTTTTTAATAAACGTATCTATACGAGTAAGTCGTTTTAAAATATGTTGAATATATTCGCTTGAGGTTTCGTCAAATTTTTCGGTATTATGTTCTATAAGTAACTGCATAAAATTGGCAATTGTACGTAAAGGTTTTCTGATATCGTGTGAGCAAATATATAAAAAACGCTCAATTTCTTTGTGTTGATCTAATACATTATGTGTCATATTATTGCCTCAGTCTATTACTCATATACGTAATATATAATTATATAAATTACCGTTTATAAAATCTATTATTATGAATTTTCAAAATAGTGCACATTATTATTTGTAAAAACGTGCTTGTTTGCAGTCATCTTCATTTGATTGATTTTTTCATTTTCTAAAAAATGATTAATTTGTTGAAGTGTTATAGATATTTTACGAAGTGTATCTGCAACGGAATGTTGATTGTTCATATGATAATTCCTTTCTTTATTTTTGACTTGGTTAATGTGTAAATTTGATAAACTGTACCATATTATATAGTGTGTGTAAATCGTAAATTTAGTATATGCTATTTTTTATAGCATATGTGAATTATCTCAATCATTCCTCTCCTAACACTAATTTAATGCCGTGTTTTCAGGTATATACTAAAAAAATATTAAAGTTCACATACATATATTTTAAATATCATTAAGCAGAAAATACATGTAAAATCCATAAATATTGTTTACACTAACAAAAATAAGGTGTACTATATAGCAAGGTTAGGAACTTCTATAAAAATGTAATTGTAATAGAGAGGGTTGATTCATATGGATATATCGACACGTTTAAAACATATAATGAAAGAAAAAAAGGTATCGATTAATGAGCTTGAGAAATACCCTGGTGTAAGGGTAAGTTCTGTTCAAAATATAATATATGGCCGATCACGAAACCCTGGCATAGATACAATTAAAGCAATTGCAAAGGCACTAAACTGTAACGTTGGGGATTTGCTTGGTAATGAATTAAACACAAGAACAAGCGGTGAGAACTCTGTCATTTGTGATGATAGAGAATGGAAAATTGATTTATATATTAATGTTCTTCAATCACTTAAAGAATCGATTGATAAAAATAATATTACAATGATGGAGAGAGAAGGAATTGAATTTACGAAGGAAATTTATAACTATACGATACACTCCAATAAAAATAGCGTTGATAAGAATTTTGTAAATTGGATAATTGATCGCAAGACAAGGAATATCTAGCCTATTTCTCTTCTTTTTTAAATTGAATAATGTTTGTCAAATCGGTTGATAGATGTTTACTATTATTTTTTTCGTTATCATTATTGATGGGGAGAGTGACAATAACGGTAGATCCAACACCATAGATATCTTCAAAATTAATATCCCCTTTGTGCAATTGAACTAATTTTATAATCGTTGATAAGTTTGTAAGGCGTACATAATCGTCCTGGTCAAGATCGATTGATGAAAGATCTTCAATGCGCTTTCGATCGTTGTTGCTTAATCCAAAACTATTATCTTTCACAGTAATCACAATATATTTTTTATCATTATTTCTGTTATTCTCAATTATTATAGTAATTTTTGTGCCTGTTGCTGAAAATTGAATCGAACGCGATACAAGTCCCAAAATAATCTGTTTGACTTTGACTTCGTCTGCACAAATTAACTCATTCTCATCATCACTTTCAATTTCAAAATCAATGTTAATATTCTTTTGATGCGCTTCTTTTGCATAAATTTTAATTGTATGATTAATAATATCATAAATTTTAAAATGTGAAATATTTAGAATTCCGCTTGTCATATTTTTAATGTGAAGGGTTGAGTGAAAAATACTACTTAAATAATCTGATTTTTGTGCATGTGTTAATTTATTGGTTGCATGAAGCAAATCAACGGTCAGTAATTGAGTAAGATGCAAAATCGTATTCATCGAATCTTTTGTTTGTAGCTGAATACTTTTTATAAATTCTTGGCGCGCCTTATCCGACTCTTGCGCAATTGTAGTTGACCTTATTATTTTTTCTCTACTTTTCTCTTCAAATATCAATAGCTTTTTTAATCGCAACAAATGAATATACACCATGTTAATTTCATGTGAATAATGTCGTGGAAATTTATCTAGCTTATTACCTTTAGATATTTGATCAGCCACCATACTAAGTGTCATTAGAGGCTTAATAAGCCTAAAATAAATAAGAGATAGAAGAAGAGTGAAAATTGAAAATAAAATAAGTATGGAATATAATTTATCTTTTCCAAAGATCCATATATTATCATATATAATACGATCCTTATAAGAAACAACAATCAAATACGGATAATTCTTAATTTTACACACATACTTTGCATCACCACTAATTAGATTAACATTAGAAAAACTGCGATTTTTAGATGAATTTAGGGATGCATTTTTATACAACTTATTAAATTCTTCAATTTTCAGAAAATCATTTATATCATCTTTTATCTGTGTATTTTTAAGTACAAAGCGAAAATTCTTATCAATAACAGCAAAATCTATACCCTCCATTGTAAGTGAATTATTGATAAGAGTAACAAGTTTACTAATATTAAACCCAATCGTCATGGTGCCTATAAATTGATTGTTTTTATTTGTTACGCCTATTCCTGCTGGTATCATCCATGTTCGACTCGTTGACCCTAAAACAGGACTGCCCAACTGGATTTTTCCTGGGTGAGTAACCGTACGGGGTATATAGTCCCGATCTGCTAAACTAATAGAGGAATTTTCCATATTTTCAAGATACGTATCTACTTTTATCATGTGATAGTCATCTGCCCATGAGAATATCGTCCATGCTAAAGAATTGCTTACACCAAAATCTGTTTTAAACTGTTTTAGAATTTTTTCAATATCTTTACTTTTTAAATCATTAGTTGCAATTCGTGTTGTCATTAATCTGATAATATCAGAGGTATGTGTAAAAATATCATCTAACGTTCGTTCAATTCGGTTACTTTGAACTTCTAATGATGCTATTATTTTGTTTTTATGCGTATCAATTGAATAAAATGTTATAAAGGAATAAATTCCAACAATAATCAAAAAGATAAGAACCCAAATATAGGCAAATTCAATCATAAACGACGAAAAAGGTGTCTTTTTTTTCATAAAACATAAGGCTCTTTATCCTACTTAGTCATATTCAATTTCTGAAAAACTAGTTAATTCATTTACAACTCTTGAAAGGACGAGCGTCGCCAAACTAACGCGCAGCGCTCGCCACCCAAACCCCTTATAGAAACCTTTAATTCCTTTATCATTCCATAACATATGGGCAATTGTAAAATTTGAGCGAACTTCTGCCTCAATGGGAGCTGAATGTTTTATTGTTTTAATTGAGTCAAGGGGATGAGAAATAAAAGAACAAAAAAGACCTGAACAAAGCGCTAAGTAGGAAGGTGGTTTTGTATATTCATCATACAGCATAAGGGTTAGAATGGGCGTGAGAGCAAGATATCCACTACAAACAAGACCATCTCTGGCTGCAACAAGTGTGGCGCCTCTAAATAAATTATGACTGCCACGTAGTTTACTGATTATTTTTCCCGTAGAAAAAAAATCCAATTTATTGGTCATGACTTGTTGCTGGGTGAGACATAATTCTAATGGGCAGCTTAAAAGTGTGGAGCCAATACCGCCCGTAAAGGCACTCCCAAATCTCAAAAAATTCCCTGGTTGGTTTGTGTTAAATAAATCACGGATAATAAAATCTTGGATACTGACACGGGTTGAAATGATAGTTGCGGTTGTTCCCATGCTTGGTAAAACTCCCTTATACAATATGCGTGGTTTTATGGTAAAAGTACCACCATACTGAGCTCTTATTTTCCAAACCCATAATGGATGTGCAATAAAGGCTTCAATAGCACCAGCCATAAAGCCAATTGATAAGGATTTTACAGATGAATCACGCGCTTTATGGTGCACTACTTTATGGTACGTTAATTGTCTGTTTGGAGGATTTGATTCAATATCATCATATGCATATATTTTGATAATGAAATAATATAAAAATATAAATACAAAAAATAGAGTTGAACAAATTTTACTTTTCTTCATGTTTTCCTACAAATCACAATAAGCATATTTATTATGCTAAATTTACATTTTTCTTAAATGGTATAGAAGTTGAAAAAAAAATATTTTTTCAATTTATAATCTTAATAATTTTAAACTATATATAGAACATAACAATGGAGATTAGATGATTATTGAATCTAATTTTACATAAATTAAATTTAAGTGAAATAAAATTATGATTGAAACAATAGTTATTATCGGCGCAGGTTATACAGGAACACTATCCGCAGCACTATTATCTAATCTTAAAAGAAAAAATGATCAAAGGATATATCGTATAGTATTACTAGATGAAAGAAATAGTATATTAGACGGAGCGAGCAAAGTTATTGACAGATTACATTTAGGTGGTGAATATCCACTCGATCAAGCATCGGCACTTTCGTGCTTACAAGGTGCGCTTTATTTTAAACAAATGTTACCTGATGTGTACTCAAAAGCAGAGGCAACCAATTATATTCTTGCCGAAGAAACCGAGAAGGAAGGTACCCTTACTTTTGAAAGAATGATTCAAAACTACACCACTATTCAACAATCATACAGCGCATATTTTGATATTTTTTCTAATCTGCATGGCAAAGAAAGAGCAATCCACCTTCTTTTTGGGCACCCTAATACATTGTTCTCTGAGATAACTGATTTATCATATGTAAAGGGATTCAAAAAAGGACTTGTCACAAAAGAAAAAGGAATAAACCCCGTCATATTAGGCGCTTTTCTTGAAAGTTACCTACACGAAAATAGTGTTGAAATTTTAACGAACCATCGTGTGATTGACGCCAAGAAAACAGAATGTGGCTTTGATATAACAACACAAACGGGCAATACAACAAAAGTATTGAAAGCCAATCAAGTTATTAATGCATCGTGGCAAAATGCGTTTTCAGTTAATCAGTATATTAGTCCTCATACAAACCATGACGAGCTTAATGTATTTTTAAGGTGCTCAGCAGTTGTTGATATTACAGACTGTCCAAACGTAAATACTTCTTATTTTGGCATGCTTGGAAAACACGGTGGCTCCTATAGTCCTATGAATGATAAAATTGCATTTATTTACTTTCCTGATACATCCGGTTCATACCTTGGCGAGTGTGTACAAAACGCAGGCAATCCATTATTTCCATCTTTATGGGTGGATTATATTAAAAATGGTATTATTGATAAAGAGGAAAGAGGAAAATTTATACTATCTTCCCTTACAAAATGTTACCCATTTTTAGAAAAAGCAAAAATTCTTAATTTATTTGTTCGTCCTGTATTATCATCTCGTAAGGAATTAGAAAAAAGACGTTATGAAACAGTTAAGCAAATTGATTCTGATGGAAAATGGATTAGTGCTTTATCAATGAAAGCTGTTTTTGCACCCACAAATGCGCTTGATATCGTGCGAATCATTCAACAAAATTCGATGAATGATAACTTTATAAGCAAAAATGAGTGTTTAATCGTTGATACAAAATGTGATATTGTTTTACCGAAAGAATTTATTCTTTCAAACACCCGTTTTTATCATAAAGCTTTTAAAGCTTATGCGCGTCAATATGCATTAGCGCGCCAATTACCTATCGAAATGGTTGAAGATGAGAAATGAGCAATCTAATGAAAAATAATATGATAGCTAATAGCAACTATTATACAGAACCCCTTCATTTTGTTTTGATTCATTTAGAAACAACAAATACTGCTTCAGCGTTATCAGAAAAAACACATGTACATGCTATTAAGCAAAAGGCACTTATCTCCATATGTAAGGAAAAAAGTGAGCCAATCATCCCTCCCATCCCTCCCCATACAATTATTCAATATGGTTCATTTGATGATATGCGTAATGGTCATTTCGACAGTGGCATTAACGAAAGATTTAGAGCACAAAATATTGGTGGGCATTATGGACTTGCTTCTCGGTCAATTAAGCACAATCAAGAGTACTTATTAAATGATGAAGCTATGATTTACGACAATATCAGTTATTATGGCGACATAAATGGAAAAGCATACCAATTTAATGCAAATGATGTTTTTGCATTTATTCAGGTATTTAATCTTGAAAACGCCTTATTTATCAATATCCCATTTTCATATTCGATCACTGAATTTGTTCAAACAATACAAAAACACAAAGGATTAATGACTTCTTTTGCTGCTGTTTTTACTGGAATCCTTTTAAAAAGAACATCTAAGTCACGCTTAATAACAGCCTATAACATGCAAACAGGCGAATATAATCGTACACTACAAGATGCATGGAATAATAAAAAGGTAACAGATGGAAAGGATCAACCTGATCTTGCACATATAGAAAATATCGATAATGATGACTCACTAAAACACCCTGGATTGATTTTGCTGAATCCAGTTACTGTTACGCCTATTCATAACATTAGATATCAGGGTGACAACTCTTCAAGCCAGGATCTTCTTTTATAATTTCATGTTTCGTTTTTCGGCTCAGTCGGATTTGCAGTGGTATAGAAATGAGTAGTGGATTTGTTGAAGGGTTAAATAATAGAATAAAAGTACTTAAAAGAAGGGGCGTTGGTGTGTTTAAAACGGAGACGTCTTTCAGCTGATATTGCAAGCCTTTAATGGACAGTTTGAAGCGTATGAGATCTTATAAACGGTTTATAACTAAAAGGATTTTTAGCTTTAACGGATTATGCGAAAGCCTCTCACTAATTGGTTGATGATTCCTCGGTTATCATATTTTTATATTTGACAGAAGAATTGGATTCGCTTTTTTAACTGTATTATTTATCTATAAAAAATATAGATATCTTTATATCTGTTAAAAATAAATAGAATTTATGAAATATGTTTATAAATTTTTATTAATATGGAACTATAAAAGATTGTATTGTTATTTTATACCCCACCAATGTATCTCATTTAAAATCAACTAATCTACAAACACATCTTATATTATTATTATACAGTAGAAAAAATTACATCTTTTATCAGTTTTTACAAGAACGCCCAATGTAATAAAGAAAGCAAAAATAATGCCAGATAACAAGCGAAAAATTGATGACATTCAAGAGACAATAGATATCAATGATAATGACGACTTGGCAGATTTGCCTCCCTTAGAAGAGGAGGATGATCAAGATTACTCTAATCGGGATGTTGTGGCTTTTTGGTCTCCTGAGCAAACAGTCGCGACTGCAATGCCATCATGGGATCGAATGGCTGGTCTTCAATATCTGGATGCAAATCAGATTTTAGATCTTGAGTCACTATGTTTTTCAATACATCAGAGTGTTCATTTTAATAGCAGTTTACGTGATCCAAACACGACATCGTTATTACCTATTAATATCAAAGATAAATTAATTGAATTTATCGAAAATATTAGAGAATGTAATATGTTTATTAATCCTTTATTAAAAGAAGCGTGGGAAGAAACAAAAAATTGTGGACGTGGAAAAAACATGATAGAGCAATACAAGGCTAGAAGAGCCGCATTTAGTAAAACTCTTCCTGGATATAATGCTTTGCGAAATGCTTTAAAAAAGTCTCCTGAAGTTCATCACGCATTATATAAAGCTATACATCCAAATTTGGCCGTTGATTCCCCTAATTTATGGTTGGCTAGTCGTGGAGGTAGAACAGAAACGGGATATCATGATGCGTTACATACTATATGTGCTTCGGGAACCAATAATGAAAACAATATATACAATGAATTGTTGCCAGGAACACGTAATTGCATAGTAGAATGGACGGAGGGAGTGGTCAATGCACGATTAGAACAACAACAAAGAGTCACAACATTTACACTTAATGATGTAAGGCGATTGGGGGGACATAGTATAGGTGATGAAACAAAAGAGAAAATAAAACGTGCAAAATATGATAATTCACCGGTATTTCGGTCATACTTGAGGTGAGTTTCATGGGGCAATTGGGAATTTTTAAATTAAATATCGTATATTTTGGGGAAGGAGGGTCGGAACACGCATGTTTGGGTGAAAGTAGTAAAGCAGCCACCCCAGAATTACTCCTAGGGCAGCCCTCGAGAAACCCTGCTCTATAATGGTATGGGGTTTATTCTAGTGAGTTGCACATTTTTCAATTCAGATGCCTTTTAACTTCTTGCAACAAAACAGTAAGGAAAACTCACTATATCTTAAAGGGATGGGCGTAAAACATTATAGAAACTCGACAAAATGGAAAAACGTATAACAAAAGGAAGGGAGATAAAATATAACAGAAGGCTTCCGCGCGATTAAAAAGGGAACTTCATCCCACCAGGAAGCGCCATACCCCCTGTGACTTTTGCCATTTCGCTGGCAGAATAAGCATCTGCTTTTTGTTTAACATCATGAAATGCGGCAACGATTAAATCTTCGAGCATCTCAATTTCTTTTGGATCAGCAAGTGTTGGATCAATTTTAATGCGCCTTAAGTCACCCTTTGCCGTCACCGTTACTTTAACCATTCCGCCACCAGAGGCACCATCAATTTCAACAGAGTCCATTTGGTTTTGAATATCTTCCATTTTCTTTTGTAATTGCTGTGCTTGTTGTAACATTTGGTTAATTCCGCGCATGTTCTGACTCCATCAGGGTTAAGGTTGAATGTGGAAATTCTTTTAAAAATTCATCTAAAAATGGGTTTTCTTTGGCTTGTATGATTTTTGCTGCGGTGGCGGCTTCACGGTTTTCAATAAGTGTTGTGCCCGATGTGACCGACGTTACATTAATTGTCCATTCAATTTTTGTTAGTGTGTGTAACATTTTACGAAGCTGCGCAGGTAATTGTCCAAAACGATTTGTATCAAGATTCATCGTAATTTCACCCAGACGATAGGCCGTTACGCGCACTTCATTTTCAAGGTGTGTTGCCAGTAGAATTTCTCGCTTATCATGGAGAAACTGGACTAATCCTTTAAACGTATCGGGAATAGAAATTGATTCAGAAGCTACGTCAGTCTGTGTTGGAAGGACTTTTGTTTCATGGATTGTATGTATAGTAGGATTTACAACAGGTGCTGTATGGTGCGCCGATGAAGCGATTGGGGAATGGTGTCCCTCCCCTCCAATTGAACGGTTAGATGCCGATTCAATAATTTTCTCAAGTGGCGGTAGCGTGCTTAAATGACAGAAACGTACAAGAACCATCTGACAGGCTTGCTTTGGCAAAGGGTTTTTTTGAACCTCTTCATATCCTTTGGAAAGGATTTGCCAGGCACGTGCCAACGCGGCTAATCCAAGCCCTTCGATAATAGCAATGCCTTGTTCCCGATCGGCTTTTGACCAGGTTGCATCTTCTTTCATCTTTGGCATTGTTTTAAGGCACGTCAGCCAATAAATTGATTCAAGCACTTCCTGCAATAGCAGGAGCGGATCAGTACCATCTAAAAACAAAGACTCGCTGAGTATTAACAACGTAGCTGCATCACCTTTAAATAGCGCCGTTAGAAGCGAGAAAATATGGTCACGCGCCGTTGCTCCCAGCATTTCGCGTACACGTTCTTCTGTTACACCATCTATGTTATTTGATAAAGACAGGGCAATTGCTTGATCCAACAATGAAAGTGCATCACGCATTGAGCCATCACCTGCACGAGCGAGCAGCCCTAAAGCTTCAGTCGATGCAGTAATACCTTCTTGCACACATAACGCAGCAAGATGTCCTAAAATGATGGCAGGTTCAATCCGTTTTAAATCAAATCGCATGCACCGCGATAAAATCGTATCAGGAATTTTGCGAATCTCAGTTGTCGCAAAGATAAATTTAACGTGTGCTGGTGGTTCTTCCAATGTTTTCAATAACGCGTTGAATGCACTTTTTGATAACATATGTACTTCATCGATGATAAAAATCTTAAAACGGCCTTTAACGGCTTTGTAACGGGCGGATTCAATAATTTCTCGGATGTCATCAACGCCTGTGCGACTGGCTGCGTCCATTTCGATAACGTCTAAATGACGATCATCCTGTATATCCCTGCACGATGCGCACACACCACATGGATTTGGGGTAATTGCACCATTGCCGTCAGCTCCAACACAATTAAGGGCACGCGCAATAATACGTGCCGTGGTTGTTTTGCCAACACCACGAATACCGTGCAGTAAAATAGCATGCGGTAAATGGTTTTGACTAATAGCTTCATTAAGTGTTTTTTGAAGGAGTTCTTGCCCGACCAAATCATCAAGGCGGGTTGGACGATAACGTCGTGCGAGAACGGTATATGTTTTTTGACTCATCAAAGCCTAATTCAATAAAGAAAAATATAATTAAATAAGAGAAGATCTATTACATGACCCAAACGTTTCTGCTTCAGCTGCTTTCTTCCGAACCTGACTGGATTCACAGATAGGCTTACTCGCGTAACAGACCTTCCATTGGTACTATATCAAAGGGTCATGGTAGACGCCAGAAAAAACGAAAAATTTAACGTCGCAATTATAAGGAATCAGGATGAGCTGATTCGGACAAACGTTCGCGTTGCTGCATTTTACGTTTGCTTAAATTCTGGCGCAAAGCCATAGCAAGGCGTTTTTCTCGTTGTGTTGGTGCTTTCTTTTGTTGCGTAAAGGACGCGCTGCTAAACACCTCTTCACCCTGTTGCTTATCATTTAGTTCATCATGTATATTGATTGCCGTCATCATTCATTTGCCTTTTTAATAAGATCTGTTTCTTGAATTGTGGATAAACGTTTAAGTTGTATTAAAAAATAAAAGGATGGAATCGTTATTAATGTTGTGATGAAAAAAAGGTAACTCCATCCAAAGAGACTGGCACCAAACCCTGAAACAGAGGATACTATAACACGACTTAAAGAACCAATGGCATATAAAAATGTGAAATGCCCCGCTGAAAAAGGTGTTTTGCAAAACATCGAAACCATTGCAATAAATGCTGTTGCTGCCATGCCTGACGCAAAACTTTCAACACCAATTGTTACCATTAA
This sequence comes from Alphaproteobacteria bacterium, assembly GCA_947490395.1. GTDB lineage: Bacteria > Pseudomonadota > Alphaproteobacteria > Paracaedibacterales > CAIOTO01 > CAIOTO01. Next base: position 9,527 of record CANLGW010000014.1, on the reverse strand, counting down.
AATCGATATATCATGACCAACCCACGATTGAATCAAAAAAAGCAAACACGAGACAGCTTGTAAAAATAAACTGACAGCAATAATCAACAGACATCCCATTTGATGAATAAGATAACCTGCAACAAGCCCCCCAATAATCATGAATGGAATACCAAAGGCCTTAGTAATGTCGGCATATTCAATTTTGTTAAACCCAAGATCATGCAGAAATGGTGCTGACATGGCACTTAAAACGGTATCGGCAATTTTAAAGGTAAAAACAAAAAGCACGAGATAGATAAAGGGCGTTTCTTTGTAAAGCGCTGTAAAACTCTCGCGCAGCATGTGATAGAACGAAGTAAAGGGCTTTATAACCACATCACGGTTTTCGATAGGAATAAACCAAAGCGCTGGAATACCAAGAAGCTCTATCCCACCCATAATCCAATACGCCGTCTTCCAGTCATAGAGATAGGCAAGATAAAGCGCCCCTGCCCCACTAATAAACATGCCAAACCGAAAGCCTATTGATTCAATAGCAGCAACCGCTCCGTTACGTTTAATATCCACTAACTCAACACGAAGCGTGTCAATAATGATATCTAATGTGGCGGCAAAAAATGATAGTAAAAAGGCAGCAAATGCAAGAGCAAATAAATGCTGAGCTGGATTTAACGCGCCTAATAAAAAGGTTGAGGCAACAAGACCAATCTGGGCAATAGTACCTAAAAGCTTGAAATTTTTATGACGATCATCACTAAAAGAAAGCGCAAAACGATCTAGAAAAGGCGCCCATAGAAATTTGATACTATAGGGCAATGTGGCTAAGGTGAATAAACCAATAACCGTTGGTGTGACACCCGATTCTGTTAACCAAAACGCAAGCGTTGAGAGCGTCAACAAAAAAGGAATGCCACTTGCTACCCCCAGTAGAAAGAAACAAGGTGTTTGGCGATTGCAATAGAGTTTAATCAATTTCACCTTCAATAACACGTATGTCATTAACAGCATTATCCACGCCGTCTAACATGTTATCTAGTACCTCATCACCGTCTGTATCTTCACTATCATCCGCACCAATTCGGCTAACAGCAACAACTTTCTCATCCGCATCAACGCGGAAGACAATTACACCTTGTGCACGGCGTCCTGTCATGCGAATGTCCTTAACGGCACAACGAATGAGACGTCCACGATCTGTCACAAGCATAATTTGGTCATTCTCATCCACTGGGAACGTACTTACCAATCCACCTGTTTTCGCTGTGACCTGCATAGCGTTAAAACCAGAACTTCCACGATTCGTTGTTCGATATTCATATGCCGATGTGCGTTTACCATAGCCATTTTCAGAAATAGCTAAAATAAATTGTTCGCGGTCAGCAAGTTCTTGAATGCGCTCTGGAGTTAACTGTATCGTTGATTCTGGCAATAAATCACCATCTTCAGATGCATCAACATTACTATCTTCATCATCATTAAGCAACAAACGCTCTGATCTTAAATAAGCATCACGTTCTTCAGTGTTTTGTGTTTTAGATGATAATAAAATCGTCATGGCAATTACTGAATCACCTTCAGTGAGACGAATACCGCGTACACCATTTGAATCACGTCCTGCGAATACACGAATATTTGTCACATTAAAGCGGTTGCAAATTCCATAAGCGGTGCTCAGCATTACATCATCGTTTTCCGAGCATAAGGCGACAGCAACGAGCCCTTCACCTTCATCCATTCGAATGGCCTTTTTACCATTTGCATTAATATTCTGGAAGTCAGTCAATGAATTTCGACGTACATTACCAAGGGATGTTGCAAACATCAAATAGTTTATATCATGATTCACATCATCAGCTAAAACCATAATGGTTGTGATTTTTTCATTTTGCGCAAGTGGCAATAAGTTTATAATCGCACGTCCTTTTGATTGTGGTGAGGCTAGCGGTAGACGGTAAATCTTCATACGATAAACTTGCCCAAGGGAAGAGAAGAAATAAACTTGGCTATGTGTGTTTGCCACAAAAACATCACTCACAACATCTTCAACTTTTGTGGTCATTCCAGAGCGACCACGCCCCCCACGACGTTGTGAGCGGTACGTTGAAAGAGGTACGCGTTTGATATACCCTTCAAGGCTAACCGTAACAACCATCTCTTCTTTTTGTATAAGATCTTCAACATCAATCGATGATTCAGATTCATCAATATCCGTTCGACGTGGACTTGGATATTCCCCGCGCACGGCAATAAGTTCATCTTTCATAATCGACAAAACACGTGTACGTGAACCCAAAATATTAACAAGATCACGAATAAGTTCGATAACGGCATCAAGATCGGCCTGAATCTTTTCACGCTCCATCCCTGTTAAACGGTGCAAGCGAAGATCAAGAATTGCATTGGCTTGCGTTTCGGAAAGGCGATACATGCCTTGTTCGGGTACTTTTTCTTCCATTAAATCAAGTAGATGAATAACACTTGATGCATCCCATAAACGGGCAACCAATTTTTCTTTCGCATCGACTCTGTCAGCAGCTGCACGAATCAATTCAATAATAGGGTCAATATTACTAACAGCGATTGCAAAGCCCATTAAAGTGTGCGCTTTTTCACGTGCTTTTCTAAGTTCATAACGTGTGCGGCGTAAAATAACCTCTTCACGGAATTCAAGGAACGCTTCAAGTACTTGCGTTAAGTTTAATTGCTCTGGCCTACCATGACGGAGGGCGAGCATATTAAAGCTAACCGTTGTTTGCAACTGGCTATACCGATAGAGTTGGTTTAAAATCACATCCGCAACTGCATCGCGTTTAATTTCAATAACAATGCGCGCGCCTTCACGGTTTGATTCATCACGTAAGTCACTAATACCTTCAATGGTTTTTTCCTTAACCAATTCAGCAATTTTTTCGACAAGACGTGATTTATTTACTTGATATGGAATTTCAGTGATAACAATTGCTTGACGATCATTTTTAAATGTTTCAATGTGGGCTTTACCACGCACAACAATGCCGCCACGTCCTGTTCGAAAAGCTTCATGGATTCCATGACGTCCCATGATGGTACCGCCTGTTGGAAAATCAGGACCTTTAACGATTTGCATTAATTCAGTTAATGTCATGTGCGGGTTATCGATAAGCGCACAACAGGCGTCAATCACTTCACCGAGGTTATGTGTTGGAATTGATGTTGCCATGCCAACAGCAATACCACTTCCGCCATTAACGAGTAGATTTGGGAAACGTGCAGGCAAAACGGTTGGCTCTTGCTCGCTCTCATCATAGTTTGCCTGAAAATCAACGGTGTCTTTATCAATGTCTTCAAGTAATTCATGTGCGGGCTTTGAAAGACGTGCTTCCGTATAACGGGATGCTGCCGCAGGGTCGCCGTCCATTGAGCCAAAGTTGCCTTGTCCATCAATAAGTGGTACACGAAGGCTGAAATCTTGTGTTAAACGAACCATTGCATCATAAATGGCCATATCACCATGTGGGTGATATTTACCCATAACTTCACCGACAACGCGTGCAGATTTACGATATGGACGGTTGTATTCATTGCCTGTTGCTTTCATGGCATACAAAATGCGTCGATGTACAGGCTTTAGGCCATCACGTACATCAGGTAAAGCGCGTGATACGATTACGCTCATTGCATAATCAAGATATGAACGCTTCATTTCCTCTTCAATAGCAACTGGTTTCACATCAGTGGGAAGTGCATTTTGCATAGACATATACTAACTTAAACAAACATTAATAAACTGTTAAAGAAGTTTAGCACACACAGTCAGAAAATTCACGCAGAATATCCGCGAAGCACCCTTTATTTTCAGGGAATACAAAATAAAAAATATAGACTTAAATGTGCTTTACGCTTGTTTAGCAATATTTTTCACTAAAGATAAACGTGTGACAAATAGTGTTGCTGCAATAATGATAGTGGCACCAAAAAGCGTCCATAAAGTTGGTATTTCACTAAATAAGATGAAGCCTATAGGCACTGCCATAATAAGGCGACTATACTCAAATGGAGCCAAAAATGAAGGCGCACTGTGTTGAAGTGATTTGACATAACAAAATTGCGCTAACACGCCAAATAATCCGAGTAATACGAGTAGCCCACAATCAGGGAGTGATGGTGCGAACCACACAAATGATGCCGCAATGCCTGATAAAATCGTACTAATAATATTGACGTAAAACATAATGCTTATTGTCGATTCAGTCGCTGTTAACTTTTTTGCGCAAATAAGGGAAAGACTGGCAAAGAAGTTTGCTAATAGTAGGATATAAACAGCATCGTTTAAATGAAAATCAGTAGGTTGTACAATAGCAAGAACACCGAGGTAACCTGCTATAATGAGTAACCATTTTTTTAACGTAACGCTTTCTTTTAATATTAAAATTGCGAGTGCCGTCGTCATGAGTGGTGCTGTAAAGCCAATTGATGTTCCCATAGCAAGCGGTAAATTTCGATAGCCGTAATAAGTACACGCAATCGAAAGACACGTAAATGTCACCCGTAATATATGTAAAAAGGGGCGCTCTGTTTTAAGGGTTTGAACGCCTGATTTAATGAGAAATGGCAGAAAAAAAATCAATCCAAATGCGCATCGAATAAAAACGAGGACAGCACCTTTCACACTTGGATCAAGTAATTTAGCAACCGACATAGCCGTCGTAAAACAAAGCGAACCACAAAGAGAGAAAGCAATACCGTAATAATTATTTTGGAGGGATAAATCTGACAATAGTTTATAATTTCATACTAGATCGGCGCATTTTCGCAGTATACCTTGAAATTATGATTAAGTCCCCTATAATCTTCTTTATAAAATTTTTATATGTAAGTTTAATTTTCCGTTTTTTGCAAATAAGCAATTATGTCGGCGCGCTCTTGATCGTTTTCAAGACCAATAAAGGTCATTTTTGTTCCTCGGGCAAAAGAACGTGGATTGTGGATAAAGTGATTAAGTGTTTCTGGATCCCATTTTTGGCTTGTTTTTTCTTTTAATGCACTGGAATATGCATAATCACCAAGTGCTGCAACGGCACGTCCCACAACACCCCATAGGCTAGGTCCTATACCATGTTTACCCTTTTCAATTGAATGGCATTGTACACATTTTTTAAATATTTTCTCTCCATTTTCCACATTTGCTTTTGCCAGCAAAGGGGTTATGGGGGTTAATACCTTTTTTTTTGTTACTTCTGATTTGTTGCTGTCATCGGACACAGGTATAACCAACACATTTTTTGAAAGGCGCTTAACAGGGGCAACAACCGAATCCCCGATCATACTAAAAAGCATTGCTGCAAGAAGTGCAATTAAAAAAGCAGCAACAATCTTGTTTAACTCAAACCCATCCACAACATTTATCTAAAATTGAAATCATTTAACCCATGATAACAAAAAGATATCCTGATTCAAAGGTAAACTTTAAAAGGCTTTTGTGAAAAATAACTTGACCTTATCTCTCTGCCTTTTCATTCTTAGGGGATAGTGGATAAAATTTATTTAAAAGATATGATCAATCGTTTACCCATATGGACACCCAGCTTAGATCGTATGCGTGATTCTCATCTGAACGCATTTGCTGCGCGTCTTGGTTATGATGACTATAAAACCCTTCATGCGTGGTCATGCACAGAACTTAATGCTTTTTGGAAACAGGTATGGAATTATTGCGATGTGATTGGTGATCAATGCGGTGAGGCTTATGTATTAGGAAAGACAATGGAGGAAACGCGTTTTTTTGAAAACTCTTCCCTCAATTTTGCTGAAAATGTATTAAGGCAAACGGGCGCTGAAACCGCTCTGACGTTTTGGAATGAATTAGGTGATAAAAGATCACTTTCATATGATGAGCTGCGTCAACAGGTTAGTACCTTTGCCCAAGCTTTAAAAAGTAAAGGCATTATATCGGGGGATCGTGTCGGAGGGTATTTACCGAATGTGCCTGAAACCGTTATTGCTATGATTGCAACAGCGAGTATTGGCGCGATCTGGTCGTCATGTTCACCTGATTTTGGGGTGGCAAGTGTGTGTGACCGCTTTACCCAAATTACCCCAAAACTACTAATCACGACAAATGGTTATACTTATGCTGGACGTGTGCATACGGTGATTGATCGAATTCCTGAAATCTTACAGGCCATACCAAGCATTGTTGACGTTATTGTCGTTCCTTATATTACGTGCATTGAGGTACCTGAAGATTATTTAAATTATAATAAACTTTCAGCGTTGTTTTCACCAAAGCCTCTTATATTTGAACGATTTTCTTTTAATCATCCGATGCTGATCCTTTACTCATCAGGAACAACAGGTGCACCAAAATGCATTGTCCATAGTGCTGGGGCAACGTTATTACAACATCTAAAAGAGCATCAATTACATATGGATATTAAAGTAGGTGATGTCGTTTTTTATTATGCTACATGTAGTTGGATGATGTGGAATTGGCTTGTAAGTGCTCTGGCATCGAAGGCAAGCCTTGTTTTATTTGAAGGATCACCGTTTTATCCTACGCCAGGCATTTTATTTGATGTAGCTTTTGAAACAGGTATGACTTTTTTTGGGACATCGGCAAAGTATTTAAGTGCACTTCAAAAAGAAAATTATAAGCCAAAAAAGCCGCTTTCTAATCTTCGTACAATTACATCGACAGGCTCTCCTCTTGCGCCAGATACGTATGATTATGTTTATAACTATATTAAAGGGGATGTGCACTTATCCTCAATTTCTGGTGGGACAGATATCATCTCTTGTTTTTTGATTGGAAATTTAATTGAGCCTGTGCATCGTGGTGAGCTGCAAAATGCAGGTCTTGGTTATAAAATTGAAGTTTACAATCAGGATGGGGAGCCTGCTGAAAAAGGTGTGAAAGGTGAGCTTGTTTGCACACGCCCCTTCCCAACTCAGCCACTTTATTTTTGGAATGATTTGGATGGGTCAAAATATTATAATGCCTACTTTAATCGATACCAAAATATTTGGCATCACGGTGATTTAGTCACTCAAACTGAAACGGGTGGATATGTTATTTCAGGGCGATCGGATGCTACCTTGAATCCTGGTGGTGTGCGTATTGGGACAGCCGAGATTTATAATCAACTTTTGGCATTTGATGAAATTACTGATTCGATTGTAGCTGGGCAAGAATGGCATGATGATGTGCGTGTTATTTTGTTTGTTCAACTGAAAACGGGGTATGTACTTAATGCATCTTTAATTGATCGCATTAAAACACATATTAGAAGTCAAACAACCCCGCGACACGTGCCATCAAAAATCATTCAGGTGATAGACTTGCCACGCACGAAAAATGGAAAGCTGGCGGAAATTGCTGTTCGTAATGCCATTCATGGATTAGAAAACACTAATTTAAATGCATTAGCTAATCCAGGGTGCCTTGATAGTTTTAAGAATTTGAAAGAATTGGAGGATAATTAACGAATCTGACAGGTATCCTCAAAAGAAAGGCGTGGCAAACGTGCATATTCTTTTGCTCGATCTCCGAACCCAAGATTACAGAGGAAGTTTGAACGGTAGCTTGTCCCGTTCAGGAACACGTTATCAACCATTGCTGTATTAAAACCAGACATAGGGCCACAATCAATTCCTTTTGCACGTGTAGCAAGCATAAAGTAGGCCGCTTGTAAAGTGCCATTACGAAAGGCATGGTTATGTGTATCGTCAGGAGTCTGTGTAAACCAAGGACGCGCATCGACGTGTGGGAATGTGGTGGGTAATTGATTGTAAAATTCCATGTCATACGCAAAAATGGCGGTAACAGGGGCTGCCATTGTTTTTTCAATGTTCCCTTCAAATAAACAGGGACGAAGTTGTTCTTTTGCTTTGGGTGTTTTTACAAAAATAATACGAATAGGTTGGCAGTTTGCGCTCGTCGATCCCATTTTACATAAATCATAAATTTCACGGAGTGTGTCATCAGGAATTTGTTTGTTTAGCCAATGTGAATATGTACGGGCTTCATTAAATAAAAGGTCAAATACTGCACTATTCGTCATCATATTTCCTAACGATTGTTGAGATTAATTTTAGTGTGCTTTATGAGAATGTATGCCCATACCAGGACCAAAGCCAATTTTAATATGTGGGGTTCTTGGCGTCTGTTCGGGTGCTTGCACCTGATTTGCAAAGGATGTGGGTACAAGATCCGCTTTGTCACCTCCCCAAATAGCAAGTACTCGGTTTTTATACGATACTTTGCGCGAGGAAGCATTATAGTGCATTAATGCTGATTCCCACGAACCAAAACGATCAAATAGGCTACGCAATAATTTTGCTGCATAACGAATATTGTTATACGGTGTTAGGGCATGATCAATTGTTTGAAAGCGTTTGCCATGGCTTTTTAAGCAAATTTGCATGCATCCAACATATATATTTTTTGTTCCACGTAACTTTTGCTTTTCAATGAATGAAACGGCTTCGTTTTTTGTGGGAAAGACATGAGAACGCCCACGGGCATTAACAGACCATGGTTTGTTACGGGATTCAACGGTTGCTACAGCAGCGAGTAAATTTTTAGGAATACGGTATTCATTTTCAAAGTGCTTAATTATAGCCTGACAATCCGTTACTTCATGAGAATTAGTATTTTCTTTTGATGATTTTTTAATTTTTGGAAGCACATTTGCTTTTAATGAAAAGGGTAATGTTAACGCTGTAAGGCTGAGCAAGCCTACTGTAATCATACGTTTAATCATTTATTTGTTGTACCTCCGTAACTTCAGGAACATAAAATTTAAGCATATTTTCAATGCCAGATTTTAATGTTACCGTTGAACTTGGACACCCCGCACATGCGCCCTTCATTTTTAAATAAACAATACCATCTACAAAAGAATGTAGAACAATATCCCCACCATCATTTGCCACAGCAGGCCGAACCCGCGTATCGATAATTTCTTGAATTTGCAAAAAAACAGCATCGGTTGATTCTGTTTTGTCGCACCCGCTTGTGTCGTCAGACAGTATAACAGGTAAATTATTAACAAAGTGTTCCATGATTACGCCTAAAACATGGGGTTTTAGGACAAACCAATCGTTGTTATTTTTTTTTGTTATCGTGATAAAGTCAGCACCAAAAAAGACACTACTTACACCATCAATTGAAAGTAAACGTTTTGCAAAAGGTGACTTCTGGCAATCATCAATTGAATTAAAAGATAGAGGTTCTTGGTTATCAAGTACAAGGCGCCCTGGAATGAATTTTAAACTTTCAGGATTTGGTGTTTCTTGTGTCTGAATAAACATTTTCACCTAATTTAATAGGCACACATTATACAACACGTGTGCATTTTATGATTTTCACTACCATAGGCAATTTTGTATCCTTTGTCAATTCCTGATGTGAATAACTTATTGGCTCTTATGCAAATTGAGTGGGTAGATGTGGATTATGTCTCATTAAATTCAACTTTCCAGTGAGCAAATAAGCCATCACTTTAAAATGCTTTTTGCCATAACCACGTGCTTTTCGTTTAGCCGCTTGAACGATCGAGTTAAGA
>CANLGW010000013.1 GCA_947490395.1 Alphaproteobacteria bacterium | reverse complement strand
GGCTAAAATACTTTCGTGTTTGATTCATGATTCAAATAACTTCATGCACGTTATACACGATGTATAAACCGTTTTTTTTAAAAGTCTACGAAAAATAGTTTTAAAAACCCTTATTATTCAAGACCTGTGTGGCTTGGCGGGAACTGCTGGAATTCGTATATTAAACTTGATCTTTTGAATATGAAAATATAAACTGTAAATGTGTGTTTCTTAAATTTTCGCAAAGAGAAGCGTATATCATGAAAGTATTTTTTTATTTCTTGGTTGATATTATAAAAGAACTTGAAGAACGAATAGGACGTGAATTGGATATTCGTTTATTATAAGTAAGCACTTTCAAAAAAACACCTAACTATATTAAGGGTGGCATTTCGGTATTGTTAAACGTTACCTTTCCCGTATCGATAAGTGCCATGAAATTTTTTGTGCCAAAGCCGTTTGATCCTTGTCGTTCAATAATTTCAAAAAGTGTATGACCAACAAGATTTTTAGTTACGGTTTGAAGGAGTATTTTTTGTTCATTATTTTTTGTTTCGCCATCAATCAGAATTTTGTATTTTGATAAATTAAAAAGGTTATACCCACTTTCAGGGAGCTTATCCGCAATTGTTTGATAATAAGATGATGGGATATCAACAAAGGGGATACATGCTTTTGTCAGTGATTCCGTTGATTGCATGATATCGGTCGTGCTAAGGGCTATATGCTGAATACCCTCCCCTTTATGGGCATTTAAATAGGCAGCGACTTGTGATTTTTGATCTTTTGACTGGTTAATTGATAAACATATATTGCCGCATGGGCTGATAAGAGCGCGATTACTAAGGTATGTTTGTCCTGATGTGCTCAGGCATTGAATTTGCCTAAAATTGAAGAGTGTTTGATAAAAGCCAGACCAATAATCAATTTTTCCATAATGAACATTGTATGAAATATGATCAATGGTGCGAAGACCGTGCCCATTATGTGTATTACTCATATTTGGATAGTAGTTGAATTCAGTATTAAAAAAGACATCAAGAGATTCGCCCTCGATGCAGTATAACAAACTGCCACCAACACCAACAATGGCAGGAATAAGATATGGTGTTTGGTATTTGTAGGTAACGGCTCCTTTCGCAACGATGTGATGGTATGCGTCCTTTGTGTTTTTTACCCAGAACCCAATGGCGGAGATGCATGAACCGTGTTCTCGTGAGAAATTGCCAGCATGGTTGCTTATGTGGTTGCCTTTTGTCTCACAATTGATTAGGAAATGAATTTGCCCCTGTTTATACAGGTAAATTTCACTTCGTTTATGTTGTCCAATACATTGAAATCCAAGACGATGCATGATTGACTGTAGGTATGCGCAAGCGTTATCTGTTGGCGCTGCAAACTCAATAAACCCAAAGCCCTTTGTCTGTGTGGGGTTTTGCTTAAATCCTTTTTTCTTTTTATCGAACGTAAAATTGGTCTGCATTCAATCTAGGCTCCTCGTTTTTCTCGCATAACGTTATTTTTATGATTTGTATGCTTAACTTTTATGGGGAAGCAGAAGCCCTTTATGTTGAAATATTCTCTACCTGGTGCTTGTGAAGCTATTTATTCATACGATTCTGATTAAGTGTAAAGTTGCTTTATCTGTTTTTTCAAGTTGAAAACGGGACTTTTCTGCGCGTATAGAAGTTGTGTTATTGGTGGGATGTCTCTTCCCCTGGCGTATTAAACACGGTATATTAACCGACATACAGTTTGGTTTACTCATCTAAGAAAGGGTGTGCATAATGTCTATTAACGTTGGTCAAAGATTACCTGAAATTACATTGAAGCTTGCGAAGAAAGAAGGGGTTGAGGTGGTTACGACAGCATCGTTATTTGCGGGTAAGAAAACGATTTTGTTTGCGTTGCCTGGTGCCTTTACGCCTGTATGTTCAGCGCGTCATTTGCCAGATTTTGCGGCCAATAAGGCTGCATTAAAAGCGGCAGGCGTCGATCAGATTGTTTGTTTATCTGTTAATGATTCATTCGTTATGCAAGCATGGGCAGATAGTCTTGGTATAGGTGATTCTGTGTTGATGCTTTGTGATGGTAGTGCTGAATTTACGAATGCTGTTGGATTAGTGCTTGATTTAACGGCTGCTGGTATGGGAATTCGCTCACAGCGTTATGCGATGATTATTGATGATGGTGTGGTAACACATCTTGAAGTTGAAAAAGAAGTATCATCATGCTCTGTTTCAGGGGCGGATTATTTTGTCACATTATTGACAAAGACAGCGTAGGGTGAAATTTAAAAGGGGCTGATTTCATTCAAGTATTGATAATATGATGTAAAAGTGATGCATTTTTCATAAGTGCTTTTAACTGAAAGGAAACGGGAAATGACAACTAAAAACCCGCGTATTAATGTTACGTTTGATGAATCTATTGCTGGTATTTTAGCCAGCTTGGCTTTACATGAACATAAATCAGTAGCAAGTCTTGTGCGTGAATTAGCCCTTGAAGCCCTCGAAATACGCGAGGATTTATACTTATCAGACATTGCTGAAAAAAATGATAATGCTGGTGGTGAAATCTATATGCATGATGATGCATGGAAATAACATACAAAATAGTTTACGTAAAAGAAGTTGTGTATCATGACATACTTAAGTTGGACGCTAACGCACGAGAATTGATCAAGCGCGCTATTGAGGCGCGTTTGGTTATTGACCCTATTAGGTTTGGAAAGCCACTTCAGTATAGTTTAAAAGGATATAGACGCCTTTGTGTGAGTAACTATCGTGTTGTTTACCGTGTTGATATATCTCTTAAAACAGTTATTGTTGTTGCGATCAAGCATCGAAAAGATATTTATGAACATATGTAAATAACCACGGTATCAGTGTTACATTATCACGTCTTCGTTTCCTGATCCAACTCTAACCACATCGCATTTAAAATGGCGAATGAGCAGGCAAGACCCAAACCAAGAACCCAACTAAAATACCACATATAATTCTCCTTAAACTTAATAGCTACTCTGATTTTCATCAACGGATGTGGCGGTGACTTTGCCGCGCAGTACGCGGTAAACCCATGATGTGTAGGCAATAACAATTGGAACAAAAATTAATGTCGCAATGAGCATAATGTTGAGTGTTGCTTTGCTTGACGAGGCATCCCAAACAGTAAGGCTGCTATTTGGGTGCGTTGTCGATGGTAAAATAAAGGGGAAGATTGAAATACCCACTGTTGCAATAATACTGGCGAGACAGAGCCCGCTTGTAATAAATGCAACTCCCAATTTGTGAATGCGAATGCATATTGTCGTTAGTAGTGCAAACACATAAGTCGCAAATGGCATACTCCATAATAATGGATATGACGTGTAATTAGCGCCCCATGCGCCAACGGTAGTGATTACCTTTTTAAGGAGCGGGTTTGAGGCCCCATTATGCACGGCATCAATAATATGAAATCCCTTGACAACGTTAAGTGTCAGATAACCATTAAGTGTAAGGAGCAGCAGCATAACGATAATTGCCCAATAAACAATATGGGTTGTGCGCCGCAAAATATGAGTATCATTTGATTTGAGCATTAGATAGACACCCCCATGCATAAGCATCATCGCAACACTAATAATTCCACAAATCATGTTGTATGGATTCAGGAGCTCCCAAAATGTTCCTGTGTAGAAAACACGTAACGATTCATCAAAATGAAAAGGTACACCTTGCAACGTATTGCCGATAGTAATACCAAAAATCAGTGCAGGAACAAAGCTACTGATGCAAAGTGCCACATCAAAACTGCTGCGCCAATAAGGATGTGTCATTTTACTTCTAAATTTAAAACTAACAGGGCGCACAATAAGCCCGAGGATCGCTAAAAATAGTGCGATGTTCATACTTGAAAAAACGGTAGCATAGACCAGTGGCCATGCGGCAAAAATAGCACCCACCCCAAGGATAAGCCATACCTGATTTCCCTCCCATACAGGGGCAACGGTATTAATGATAATACGTCGTTCCATATCAGTTCGCCCTGAAAAGGGGAGTAGCATCGCAACCCCCATATCAAAGCCATCCATAACCGCAAATCCAATCAACAAGACACCGAGTAGCAACCACCAGATAACACGTAGAATTTCATAGTCAATCATGGTTGTTCCTTTTTAAACGCATCTACAGGGCCGATTTTAATATATTTGCACATTAAAAAGGCATCAATGATCGCAAGAGTGGTATAAAAGACAACAAAGCCAATCAAGGTGAACCAAACATTGCCAGCTGAAAGGGATGACGTGGCTAGGTAGGTTGGCAGCACGCCCTCGATCGCCCATGGCTGTCGACCATTTTCAGAGACAAACCAGCCCAGTTCAATTGCAACCCATGGAAGAGGGAGGCTGATCATGGATAGACATAAAAACCAACGTCGCTTTTCGAGTTGACGCTTGCTTGCCTGATAAAACGCAAAGGCAAAAAAGAAGATGAAGAAGAAACCAAGTCCAACCATAATCCGAAATGACCAAAAAAGTGGGGTGACATTAGGAACGGTATCTAGGGCAGCTTTGTTAATGTGGACATCGGTTGCACCAACAATGGGTGTGTGGTGGCGTTTGAGAAGTAACCCATAACCAAGGTCATTTTTATGCGCGTTGAAGCGTTGTTCAAGTGTTTTGTCGCTGCGATTTTGTCGCCATTTTTCGAGTGTTTTATAAGCAATCATCCCGTTCTTGATGCGCTTTTTTGCAATTTCGACGAGATTTTTTATACCAGGAACTTCTTGATCAAGTGAGCGTGTTGCAATCAGCCCCAATACCCATGGTATTTTAATTTCATAATGTGTTTTTTGTTGTTTGATGTCAGGAATGCCAAATACGGTAAAACCTGCAGGTGCAGGTTCTGTCTCCCACATGGCTTCGATGCCAGCAAGTTTCATTTTTTGGTTTTGGGATGCTGTATACCCACTTTCATCGCCGAGCACAACAACGGACAAAGCTGATGCCAAACCAAAGCTGGCCGCAACGGTCATGGATCGTTTCGCAAATTCTTTGTGACGTCCATTCCATAAATAATAGGCGCTGACTGCCATAACAAACATGGAACCTGTTACATACCCAGCACTAACGGTATGGACAAATTTTGATTGCGCAACGGGGTTAAAGAAAATGTCATAAAAAGACGTTAATTCCATACGCATTGTTTCAGGATTAAAGGTTGATCCTACAGGGTTTTGCATCCAGGCATTCGCGATGAGGATCCAAAGAGCTGAGAAATTTGTGGCAAGTGCTAAAAGCCATGTAACGGTTAAATGCGCAACTTTTGAGAGTTTATCCCAGCCAAAAAAGAAGAGACCAATAAAGGTTGCCTCTAAAAAGAAGGCCATTAACCCTTCAATTGCGAGAAGTGATCCAAAAATATCACCAACATAATGTGAATAATATGCCCAGTTAGTGCCAAATTGAAACTCAAGGGGGATGCCTGTTGCAACACCCATTGCAAAGTTAATGCCAAACAAAAGTCCCCAAAATTGCGTCATTTCTTTCCAAATGATGCGTTTGGTCATGACATAGACGCTCTCCATGATGGCAATCAAAAAGACCAATCCCAACGTCAATGGAACAAATAAAAAATGATACATAGCGGTAAGACCAAATTGCAAACGGGAGAGTTGTACGACGTCAAGATCGATCATGAAGGTTTGTCCTTTTGGGGATGAGAAGCTGTGTTTTTTAAAGGGGTATTGATAAGTGAAGGTGTGTGGTGACTTAAATGTTGATGCATAGTGTCGGGTGTAACTTTAACCTTTTTTGCGGGAGAAAAACTTAGAAAAATCCAAATACCAATTGTTTTGAGTATCGCAATGCTAATAAGGCCTTTGGCAAGTGGAGGGATTTTTTTTGCTGTTAGAAAACAGGTGGAGAAATTTTTGCAGTATCGCAATGTTAGCTCCTCCTTATGTCATACTCGGGCTTGACCCGAGTATCTCTACTGTCAAGGCCGCATCTGTTTCGCAGATTCGTTATGACAAGAAATGGGCGTCTTCATGCCTGAAGTATATAGTTTTTCTAATTATACCAAGTGTTTGTTATTTTTAATAGGGGAGATGCTTCGGATCAAGTCCGAAGATGATACGAGAGAGAGTCTTTAAAAATGACGGGGTAGTATGAAGCAGGGGGTCAACACAAAATGAAATGTGATGCGTATAAAAAGATAAAAAGGAACTCCACAGTAATAATTTATTAATTTTTCTAACCTATAGTAGATCATAACGAGATAGGATAATTGTTATGATACAAAAAATTCGAAAATTAATGTCACTTGGCATTTTGGCAACCCAAATTTTTATTTTTTGGCTTGCGGTTGGTTATGGTTCATTTTTCTTTATTATGTCATTTCCGTTAGCAGCGCACGATTTAACGTCAACGGCGCATTGGGCAATTCCTCATGAACAATTATTTTTATATGCGGAAGTTATAACCGTCGTTTCACTGGCCGTTGGTTTTATGGTGTGGCGTGTGCAACAACAGGCTAAAAAAATGCAGCTTATTCGTTTGTATCGTCAGCGGCATGAAAAAGTCGAACAAAAACAAAATATGATTAGTAAATAATTCAAAGCCATTGCCTAGGTAAGAATTTTACTTTATGTATAATTATTAAATATGAGGGGTTTATGAAATTAATAATTATTTTTTGTCTTTTTTTTGTGAGATGTGCGGTTGCTGGAGATGTTTTACCGTTAAGTGAGAGATTGCAAGAAGATGGTGAATTGCGTGTTCATTGTGGAAATGTTTATCATGCCTTAAATGATATTACAGAAGCGTATGATGCTGTTAATAGCCGCATTATTGATGGAAATGTTCAGATTGAAATGTTGTTTTCAAAAGTGATGGAACTTCAGTCGTGTATTGGTATGTTAAGTGCTGAGATTGATGATTTAGAATCTGCATTAGGTTGCTCAGATGGGTATCGTGCTCTGGTTTAAAGCGTTTTCTTTATCGAACAGCACGCAAGCATGCTGGTATAAAAGGTGGATCATGGGAGTTTCTCATTGAAACATTATATGAAAAATCTGGAAGTGAACAAGATTTTAGATTTTTTAAAAGTGATTTAAGAAAGGCTGTGTTAGAAAACAACCTCCCTGGATACTCTCTTGATTGGATGGAAAAAGGTGAAAAAAACTATGTTAATTTTAAAAATAATGTGAAACAAAACAGCAATGCTTTAATTCAAAACACATAAGATTTTATTCTCCTTTTTTGGGGGGATATCACCAACAAAGGTAACTCAAACTCGCCTAGAAAACACTGGGTTTTAAAGCACTTTTTTTACTCCTTAAACTATATTAAACTTATTTAAACTTATTTTTAAACCAGAAATCCTGTGGATAGTTTTGTGGATAAGTCCCTAAAAAAATCTGCATTTTTTACTTTTTAAGATTCTTTTCTGAACCATTTTTAAATCTCTGCCCCACACTCATTTTTAAAATCAATCACCGCACGCAAGAAAATTTTCATCACCGGTTTTGCCCAACGTTTTTTTTGCTTTGAATGGATCCAGGATTTTCTGAGTTAGTTTTATCAATTTTAATTAAACGGTTTGTGTTCAAATAAACAACACCCACAGACAGCATCAAACAAATTGCTTGGTGCCTTTGAATAATTTTTTAGATAGTGAATTAACAAAATTCAAAATCGCATTGTGTAAGAAAGATCGATCACTTGGTTGATAATCTGATTTTAAAATTCAACTTTTCTTGAAGTATAAACAATTAGATTTTTCCGCTGGTGTGTAGTTTGTTGGTTTGCCGCATGTGTGTGTGTTAAAAAACGCACTTTAAAGGCGTTATTTTAATTCGTGTGGCTGTGTTTTTTTGAAAAAAATAATTTTTAAATCAAAAAAAGAAAATAATGAGGCGATAGCTGAATTTCAAAGTCATTGGTATTTTATTGCCAAGTGCGCAATATACCCCCTTGCCAAGAATTACAGGGGGGAATGCCTAACGGCGTTTATCAATTTAATTTAAAAACCCTAATTCCAAATATCTGAAATAAATTTAAATTCAGAAAGTATCTCATTCCATCGTAATTGATCAGAACCTTGGTGCCATAATTGTAAATATTGATCAGAAGTTCTTACTAATATATTTTCGGTGCTTTCAAAGGTTTTTATTTGTGGAACAAATAAAATAAAAAAATTTTTATCATTATCTCTTGATTTTTCTATTGAATCACGTAAATCCAAAATTGTTTTTAAATCAAATCCAACATTAGGTGTGGATATAACATATAAAGTTTTTTTATATTTTGCCTCTAAAAACTTATTTTTCAAATAATCAATTTTTCTTTTAATTAATGGAAATAAATCATTTAATTTTTCTTCTGTCAAAACAGATATATCTTTAAAACTATTTTTTATATACGCCCCATCAAAAAGATGCCACCAACGCATTTTATATTTATTGTTATAAAGAGTAACAACATAAGCTGGTTTTATTTCCAAATCATCTCTATCAAAAAAATCACTTAATTTGCTTTCAATAGCTTTTGCAAACAAATTATAATCTTGAATTTGCATCCAATCAAATAAATCAGCGTGCCCTTTCTTTGTTAATCTCGCATCAGTTTGTTCTGGATTAAAAAAAGCATTTATATGTCCTTTTGATACACAATCTTGACCTAAAGTAATTACCCTTTCAAAAACTGTATCTAAATTTGCATATTCACCACCAGAAATAGTCTGTTCTTCTAATAAGACCGAACTGGTTATGGTGGTGAATTCTTGATCTATAACTTCAGAGGCAAAAACACCTACAGCTAAAAAAGAAAAAAAAGAAATGTATTTTAATTTATCAAACATAAAACTCACCTTAAAATATAATACTTATAATTATAATTATAATTATAAGTATTTGTTATTAACAAAATATTAATAACAAATACTTATTTTCGAGAATGTTTGAATTAATTGTTGACTTTTTGATTTTTAACATAAACTAGTATTAAAACTAGATAGGATTAAGATTATGCAAACCATTGGAATGTTTGAAGCAAAAACACACCTTCCTGAAGTGATACGAAATGTACAAAAAGGTGAGACCTATATGCTCACAAATCGCAATTAAGAAGTTGCGATCATCATGTCTGTTTCTGAGTACTACAGAAGCTCAAAAGAATCCTCGTACGCAAAGATAAAATCTATCTTCAAAACAAACCAATTAGGTGGTTCAGATGAAATAATAATGATGCGTGATGAGGGAAGAAAATAATGAAAATTTGTGTTGTTGATTGTTCATATTTTTTATCATTCATTATGCCTAATGAAAAAAATAATGATATAGATCTTGCTGCCTATTCTGTTTTTGTACCATCTATCTTTTTCTTAGACTGCATGAATGTGTTAAAAACAGCTCTTAAAAAACAAAGAATAACACAAATTCAATATGAAGAGTGCATGTAGGCTTTTAAAGATTTGCCATTCAATGTTGATCATTTCTCATCTACACAATAATCTTTACAAACAATTTCTCGTCTGTCACTTGAGCACAATTTAACAAGTTATGTAGAACTTGCATCACGTTTTCATGCATCGCTTGGCACACATGATAAAAAAATAATTAATGTGTGTTCACATCAAAAAATAGCATTATTGTAATGTTTGTTTCTTCCAAAAGAGGAAGAAACAAACATAGCCGGGGAAAACAAAAAACTATAAGGTGATAGCCAAATCCGATGTCATGAAAGCCATATGTGATAAATGCGCACTTATGCGCTATGCAAAAGTGCGTTACACTTTATCACAGCGCAGTTTGCCTACGGCGCTATTTGATCGGATAAAATATGACAGAAAGAATATCGCAAACGACAAGTTGAAAAAGGTCTTGTTCAAGTTCATTTGTGGGTCACAAAAGAAGATGAAGAATTCTTCAAATTCATGTCAAAAATGGTGAATCCAAATAAATAAAATAAGGTTGAACAGAAACGATTTGGCAGACAAGCAACAGACCGTCAAAGCAAATTTGCTGAAGAAATTGCAAAACGACTCAACATAGATCCACCTCGACATCTCTACCCGTATCACATAAGTTTATGTGGATGAACCTGGGCTAACATGTCTAAATGAACGTGAGATAAATTCATGAAAAAATTATTGACCTCTTTTCTTATAAAGCTTTTTAACATCAACAAAGAGGATGTTTTAGCTGTATATCAAGAGTTAAAAGATCACATAAAAACACCTAAAGAAAAAATGGTAAAAACCTCTTTAGATATTGATACACATATCAACAACACCTGCTCTGTTGAACCTGTTTTAGAAAAAGAAATCAAAAGTAAACCAAAGAAAATTTTAAAACAAAAAACACCAAAACTTCCTGAACTCACACCAAAAGAAAGAGCCGCCCGAGAACTATCTGAGATGATGGAGGTTCCATTTTTAGCACTTTCTAAAAACAGAAAGAAGCCAATTATTTATGAAAAAATAGATGGTAAAAATATGATGCGTGTAAAAGTAACGCGGCATTCAGATCATTTTTTAGCAAGCATTTATGATTGGGATATTATTTTATTTGTAGCTGGTAAAATTCAGAAAATCCTTAATGAAGGATCCGATATACCACCTAGAAGAATTGTGTTTCCTCGTCATGAAATACTTAAAGCACTCAAAAAACATGACGGTAAAAAAGAAGAGTTGGACTTAAGGGCGGCTTTATCACGATTACAACTTACAGGAATTGAAACAACAATACGAAATGAGGATGGACAACATGGAGCTGGTTTTGGATTTATAGATAGTTGGGGATATACAACAAGAAAAGACGTTAAGGAAATTTGGGTAATTCTTTCAAATTGGCTTTATGAGGGAGTCTGCGCAAAGGGTGCTCTTTTAATGGTTGATCCTGAGTATTTCTCCATGACCGTTGTTTCGGCAATTTTCACCTTCTGATTTATCAATAGTAGATCAGGGAGTTATTGATCAGTACTGTCTAGCAGAAGAACGAGGTTCTATCGCACGATCTTACGATCCAAGATACGAGAGTGATCTTGAAGAACTTATCCCACTTGGTAAGGAAAAGATGATATCAAGAATTGAGAAAAAAAGAGAATTACGTGATAAGTTGCAAAGACAGATATCCCAGGTACGTGAGAATGCACAGTCATCTATGAAGCGCGTCGAGGGGGTTCGCGTTACTATTGACGGCGTGATGTGTGCTGATGGTGAGGGGTGTTTGTTATTAGATATCATTAAAATAAAAGCACTTTATAAATGCCGTTTAAATCAAACTGAATTAGAATCCTTTCCTCAATGTCTTGATGAAATTAGAAGCCATATAGATGGATTGGCTCCTGAAACGTTCGTATTGATAACGGAAATCTTCAAACGTAATCAGAGAACTGGCATACCTATCAGCGCTTAATGTTATTGTTTTGATTATGCGGCATCACGAATGCGCCCACCGCATATTTTTAAAACCTCTGCAATGACATTGTTTTGAAATAACATAAGATCATCATCGGTCAATGTTTGTTTCTTTGGTTGTAATGTTATTTCTAAGGCTATGGATTTTTGTCCCGCTGGTGCTTTATCGCCGCTATATACATCAAACACAGAAACCGTATGCACCAATTCACGGTCAACTTTTTGAATAATCTTGATCAATTGATCGGCCGATACGGATTGATCAACCCAAAAGGCAAAATCGCGTGATACCGATTGATAAATTGCAGGTGTGAAGGCAACGCGCTTATCCTTTGTTTTTGTAGGTAACTGATCGATGAAAAGTTCAAATCCAAGCGCTGCTCCATGAAGATCCATTGCTTTAATCACCGTTGGGTGTATTTCGCCAAAAACAGCGAGGGTGGTGCGCCCTTGTTTAAGCGTTGCAACACGTCCTGGATGAAAATAGGAAGGACCGTTTGCTTCAATTTGAACATTGCTGATACCAAATAGTTCAAGTGCGGTTAGGACATCTTCTTTTAGTGTAAAGATATCGGGAGCATCTTCATTCCCTTGCCAGTGGCGTTTCCCTTTATGAAATACACGCAATCCCGATAGCGTACGTATCTCAGAAAGTTTTTTATTTAAGTTATGAAATTGCGGCGCATATTCAAAATAAGCACTATTTGGTTGTGATCGTTTTTGTGCCTGTGATGCTATTTTTAATAATCCCGCTAATACACTTGGGCGCAGTACGGCCATCTCCGCGTTGAGAGGTTTTGCTAAAGGGATGCCTGTCCCAAATAGTTGAGCAACCTCTGCAGGTACGAATGACCATGTATAAGCCTCGTTATACCCACGATTGGTGAATAACGTCGATAGACGTTCACGGGTATTGTTTGCAGATACAGGTAGCATCAATGGTAACGGCGTATCAGGAATAACATCATAACTTCGCATGCGAAGGACTTCTTCAATGAGATCTGCATCCATGGTTACATCATGTCGGTGGGATGGTACGCTAACGGTGATTTCAGATTCAGAAGTAGCGACGTCAATAATACCAAGCTTTGTTAGAATTGTACGTGCATCTGCTAACGTTAGACTGTGATCACCTGACAAGCCAATTAGTCGTTCTTTAGTAAGTGTTACGTGAATCAGTTTTGGTAGGGTGGATACGAACGCGCTGACTTCTGTTAAATCAGACGCCGTGCCACCGCACCATTCTATAATGAGTTGTGTCGCATAGTTTAAGCCAAACAGCACATCCGCTGCATCTACGCCGCGCTCAAACCGCGTGCGCGCATCACTTAAAATAGCTGTTGCTTGCCCTGTTAAAGCAATGCGCGCGGGGTCAAATAAGGCGGATTCCAGGATTACATCCGTTGTATCGTCGTCACATCCAGTGCTGGCACCACCCATAACACCCGCTAGTGAAATAACACCTGACGCGTCATCAATGACCGTCATGTCAGCTGATAGTGTGTAGGTTTGATCGTTAAGACCTTTGAATGTTTCGCCGCCTTCTGCTGCACGAATTTTAAGGGCATTGCCTTGTATCTTATTTGCATCAAACACATGAAGGGGGCGTCCAAATTCAAGGCATACATAGTTTGTTGCATCAACAAGAGCTGAAATGGGACGGCACCCTGCTGATCTCAAGCGGTTTTGTACGTGCTGCGGGCTCTGCCTATTTCTAAGCCCTTTAATCGCGCGAATAGCAAAATGATGCGTGTGAGGATCTGTCACGGTTATTGTAATAGGGCATGATCCATGTGTTTGCACAGATACATTCGGGCGTTCAATAAGGGTGCCAATTCCATACGCTGCAAGGTCGCGCGCCAGTCCATAAATGGAAAAACAATCACTGCGATTAGGGGTGATGCTGACATCAATAGTGGGGTCTGTCATACAAAGGCTTGTTGCTAAATCAGCACCTACCGTAAGGCTTGCCTCTAAATCCATAATGCCATCTGAATCTTCCCCTAGTTCGAGTTCACGGGCGGAACACAGCATGCCTAAACTTTCAACACCGCGAATGCTGCCTTTTTTTAAGGGGAGTCCTGTGTTTGGAATAATGGTTCCAACGCGCGCGAAAGCAACATTCATGCCTTGACGAACGTTCGGCGCACCACATACAACCTGATGGAGGGTGAAGGTTCCATCGGCTTGTTTGGTGCCATCCTCAATCGTGCAAAGGCTCAAGCGATCAGCATTTGGGTGGCGCTCGCACGTTTTAACGTGTCCAACCACAAACCCTTTCAGGCGTTCGCGTGGATCATTAATATGTTCAACTTCTATCCCGATGGCAACAAGGGCATTTGTAATGTCATCAAGTGATGCGGTCGTATCAAGGTGCGCCTTTAACCAGGAGAGGGAGAATTTCATAACTAATAATCCTTAAACAATTTTTGTATGAGGGGTGTGAGCGTGTGGTCACAGGTGATTTCTTAGGAATGACTATAACGTATCTGGGGGGAAAGGGGTATATATTAGTAGGGCTTAACTAAAATTACATCTCACTGGTAAGGGCATGTCCGATTTTTTACCCGTATTTGCCCGATTTGTTTGTCACCCTCTCCTTTGATATGCGCCGCCTTGCTTTTGAAATGTCCTTAATACATGGATTTAAGTTGCATTTTGAGGGCATGTTTGACTAAATATAAATCAACGAATGAAATAGATGTGGGTATGGGCAAAAATATGGATAAATCAGCTTGTTCGGCTTATGAAGCGTTAGACGAGATTGGTATGCTCGCACGTTCAGTGACGTTTGATAAAATATATGAAGCGACGAAAGAACTTGAAAATGTTGTGATTCGAACCCCAACCATACGGTCGCCATGGCTTAGCGATTATATTGACGGCAATGTTTTTTTGAAACTTGAAAATTTACAAATAACGGGTTCTTTTAAAGCACGTGGCGCCTACATGTGCATGAAAAATTTATCCGATGCTGAAAAAGCACGTGGTATTGTCACTATGTCTACAGGTAATCATGCGAAAAGCGTTGCTTATCATGCAAAGAAAATGGGGATTTTAGGGACAGTTGTGATGCCTGAAAATGCGCCAATTGCTAAGGTTGAGCGCACCCGAAGTTTAGGTGCATCCGTTATTTTGCATGGCAAAACAGTCCTTGAAGCACGTGATTTTACGTTGCAATTGATGAAACGAAATAATTATGCACTTGTGCGCCCTTTTGATGATGTCAATATTATTATAGGGCAGGGGTCTGTTGGCGTTGAAATGTTAACAGATGTGCCTAATCTTGATGTGTTGTTGATTCCAATTGGTGGTGGCGGGCTTGCGGCGGGAGTGGCTATTGCAGCAAAGGAACTGAACCCTAGTATACAAATTATAGGGATTCAATCGTCTTTTTGCCCATCTACAGCAGAAGTCCTCTTCCCAAATGTTATTTTAAATGAAACGCGAAAGGAATTTCAAACAATCGCCGATGGGATTTCTGTTCATTCACCAGGCCGTATTAATCTTAATATCCTTCATGATCTTTTGGATGATATGTTGATTGTGAATGAATCATCGATTGAAGCTGCTGTAGAATCCCTGATTGTGCATAATAAAATTGTTGCTGAAGGGGCGGGGGCTGCAGGTGTTGCTGCAATCCTGGCGAGCAAAGACATCCTAAAAGGTAAAAACGTCGGGACCATCATTTGCGGTGGTAATATTGATTCTCGTATTATATCAAGTTTATTGATGCGTGGATTGGTGCATGAAGGCAGGTTGATACGCCTTAAAATAGAAGTATCTGACAATCCAGGAATTGTTGCTCACTTGTCAACAATTATAGGCAAAGCAGGAGGCAATGTTTTTGAAATCAGTCATCAGCGTCTTTTTAATCGAACAATGATTAAAATGGGGTATGTTGATGCGATGGTTGAAACACGCGATGCTAATCACGCCCACCTTATTTGTAAAGTACTCATTGAAAATGGTTTTCCAGCAAAAGTCATGGAAGATTCATTTTAGGATCGTTAATAATAGGAAATATTTATGCGCAACGAAATTGAACAAATTGTCGAATCAATTCGCCAATCAATAGCCCTTCTTCGGAGGCATCTTTGACTACGATAACGCGTTACGTCATTTGACATCATTGAATGAAAAAGCGGAATCCCCACACTTATGGGATAATCCTGCTGAGGCACAAAAAATACTAAAAGAACGCGATGCCCTAAATGCATCTATTTCTCGTATTGCCACATTTGAACAAGCTGTTGTTGATCATTCTGATTTTATTAAACTTGCCGAAGAAGAAGGTGATGATGCCTTGTTAAAAGAATCTGAAGAGGCTCTTTTAACCCTTAAGCGTGAAGCCGATCGCTTGCAGCTCGAAACTTTGTTGTCAGGTGAAGCTGATGGCAATGACTGTTTTATGGAAATTAATGCGGGCGCTGGAGGGACGGAGGCGCAAGATTGGACTGAGATGCTGTCGCGTATGTATATGCGATGGGCTGAGAAACGTGGTTTTAAAATGACATTGATGGATGAAAATCCTGGTGAAGAGGCGGGTATAAAATCCATTACGGTTCAAATTCAAGGAAAGCAGGCTTATGGCTGGTTAAAGGGTGAAAGTGGGGTGCATCGCTTAGTGCGTATTTCGCCATTTGATTCAAATGCAAGACGTCACACGAGTTTCTCGTCGGTCTGGGTTTATCCTGTTGTGGATGAGAATATAACAGTTCAGTATGAAGAAAAGGATTTGCGTATTGATACATACCGTGCATCAGGCGCGGGCGGACAGCACGTCAATAAGACGGAAAGTGCGATTCGTATTACGCACATGCCAACGGGTATTGTTGTGCAATGTCAAAATGATCGATCGCAGCATCGCAACCGTGCGCAAGCCTATGATATGTTAAAGGCACGTTTGTATGAGCGTGAGCTTCGAATGCGTGAGGAAGTGCATAATGCACAAAGCGCTAGTAAAACGGATATTGGGTGGGGTCACCAGATTCGGTCGTATGTTTTGCAACCCTATCAATTGGTGAAAGACACACGGACAGGTGTTGAAAAGGGAAATGCACATGGTGTTCTTGATGGTGATATTGATGAATTTTTAGAAGCTGCCCTGGCTCATAAGCTTGTGGAGTAGATGATGTCAGGTGAACAAGATCGATTGCGATATTTATTTGACACCCATCAGATGGCGCCTTGTTGGCTTATTCAGGGCGCGTCTGATCGCGCGCGTTATTTTGCCGATCAACTTTCGTGTTATATTTTAGCATCGCCCAGCAATGGGCATGGTATGAAGGTGGATCTCATTGAACGTCATATTAAAAATGGTTCATTTGGCAATAGCATGGTAATTCAGAAAAATGAGGATGCAGCGGAAATTTCGGTTGATCAGCTGGTTTCTGTTTTTGATTTTTTGCATAAAAGTCCGCTTATACCAGGGGCTAGAGTTTTGATTATTGATTCAATTGACCAAATGAATCGTTTTGGTGTGAATAGTTTGCTCAAAAGTTTGGAAGAGCCCCCTCAGAAAACCTATATTTTCTTGATATGTCGGCAATTGACAGCTGTGTTACCAACGATTCGTTCACGATGCCAGTCTGTGCATGTGGATGAAAATACACCGATCCAACAAGTGGCTTATCGAAGAGAGGCTAGCGAATTACTGCAATATGCATACCGTGGTGATTTTGCACAAGCTCAGCGGTTATGTGAGCGTATATGTAATGGTGATAAATCCCAATATGATGTACTGGCGATGGCGCTCTTTGACACATTGTATCAAAATGTGATTCATTCAAAAAATGGAAATGAGGCTGAATTATGGTTGTTGTTGACACGTTTTTGGGAAGAATCAAAAGCAACACATCTTGATCGGCAGCATGCCTTTATGATGGTTTTGGCAAGTATTGAGAACCCTAATGTTTTGAAAGCAGCTTTGGGTTAAGCGTGTCTGGGTTGTGTGTGATGCATTTATCATAAAACCCCAATTCGGGATTAAAACGATAAATAAACATTCAAAAATTAAATTCCGATGACAGCACGTGCGTCATGGCGAGTCAGCGTAAGCTGGTGTGGCCATTGAAAAACATGTATTTCTGGATGAACATGTATTTTTACATGAGCCGTTGCTGGATCACCACATGTGCTACACAAATTCGTGATGACGAAGCGTTGAACTATATAGAATTTCATCCTGAATTAGGGTTATTAAATAGGTAATCATTTTAAACAATCAAGCCTTCAAGGTGCGTGTTGTGATTTTGTGTGATGCGCGCACGCACGATGGGCGTGGTTGCATTCTTAGCTGCGACGTTTTCAATAATAACAGGGGCAAAATGATCTGTTTTACCTTTAATGATGCCGTGTTCATTTGATTCAATAAGGATGGAGAGTTCTTGCCCAACGAGGCGATCGTAAAAACGTTGTTCGGCCTCGAGTCCTTTTTGACGCAGGCGCGCGGCACGCTCTTTTATGACAGAGCCTTGTAATTGTGGCATGCGGCTTGCAGGTGTGCCAGGGCGCGGTGAATACGGGAAAACATGTAAATAGGTCAAATCACATTCATCCACAATTCGTAGACTGTTTTCGAACATATCATCGGTTTCAGTTGGAAAGCCTGCAATAAGATCGGCACCAAAGGCAACATCAGGACGAATGTCTTTTGCTCTTTTACAAAATGCAATAGCATCTTCACGCAAATGACGACGCTTCATGCGCTTTAAAATCATGTTATCGCCTGCTTGTAGGCTAAGGTGTAAATGTGGCATTAAACGCGGTTCCTCCGCAATAAGGCGCCATAAGTCATCATCAATTTCAACAGGATCGAGCGATGATAGGCGTAAGCGCGGTAGCTCTGGCACCAATGCAAGGACGCGGCGAATCATCTGGCCGAGTGTCGGCGCGCCAGGAAGATCTTCGCCGTATGCCGTGATGTCAACACCTGTAAAAGCGATTTCTTGATAGCCAGCGGTGACGAGCGCACGTAATTGTTCAACGATTTCTCCAATGGCAACGCTGCGTGAATTGCCCCTGCCGTAGGGGATAATGCAAAACGTACATCGATGATTACATCCGTTTTGTACCTGAACGAATGCACGCGCTTTACCTTCAAATCCTGATACAAGATGCAGCGCTGTCTCAGTAACAGCCATGATGTCGTTGACTTTTAGGCGTTCATGCCCTGGGGCTTTTAAGTTTGTATAGGTTCCGATTTTCATCTTATCGTCATTACCGATAACAGCATCGACTTCCGTCATTTGGTTGTAACGATCAGGGTTTACTTGGGCAGAACACCCCGTCACAATGATTTTCGCATTTGGTTGTTCACGCCGGATTTTTCGAATGGTCTGACGGGCTTGGCGTTCAGCCTCCGCTGTAACCGCGCATGTATTAATGATAACAGCATTATCAAGACCTGCTGCTTGTGTAAGGGACTTCATAACCTCTGATTCATACGTATTTAGGCGGCAACCAAATGTAATCAGTTGCGCGGGTGTTATCGCGGGTGGTTTTTTCAGGAATGCTTCTGTTGATGTGTCACATGTGCTGGATGTGTTGTTATCTGTTGCAAACAGTTGTGTTTCTGCCGACGACGTCATGCGAGGCACCCTTTGACTTTTATTTGGATTATTATTAGGTTAGTAATTTGATGAACACGGAAAAATATACGTATGTGCGACGAACAGATATGGTGCCCAGAGCCGGAATCGAACCAGCGACACAGGGATTTTCAATCCCTTGCTCTACCAACTGAGCTATCTGGGCGTGTCACAATTAACGTTTCTATGAGTACCCTTTTTTTCATGTTTTGTCCAGAAAAAAAAGTGAAAGCTTCATAATCTTTCACTTTTTCTGGCATTCTGTGGTTTTTATCTGAATGGAGGTTCGTCAAATCCGCGTAATTTGCGTGAATGCAACTGGTTAACACCCGATTCACGGAGCAAACGAATGGTTTCCAACCCAATTTCAAGATGCTGCGTAATGCGCTGCCTGTAAAAGATATTGGCAATCCCTTGCAATTTTATTTCGCCATGAATAGGTTTGTCAGACACACACAAGAGTGTACCGTAAGGCACACGGAATCGAAAGCCATTCCCTGTGATAGTGGCTGATTCCATGTCGACAGCAATTGCGCGGCTTTGACGGAAGCGTTCATACAATTCACGTGATTGCAGTTCCCAATTACGATTGTCTGTTGTTAGAACAGTGCCTGTTCGCATGCATGATTTTACTTCATCCGAACTTTCGTGGGTCACATTTTGAACCGCTTCTTGCAGGGCGACTTGCACTTCAGCAAGGGCTGGTACAGGAACCCATAAGGGCAAATCTTGATCCAGTACATGGTCTTCGCGTACATATCCGTGAGCAAGTACATAATCACCTAGCATTTGGGTTGACCTGAGCCCTGCGCAATGTCCAAGCATAATCCAGCAGTGGGGACGTAGCACCGCGAGGTGATCGGTGATTGTTTTGGCATTACTTGGACCAACACCAATATTGATGAAAGTAATTCCTTGGCCATCCGCACGTTTGAGGTGATAGGCAGGCATTTGTGGTAATTGTGCTGGTCGATTGATTTTGCCGTCACGCGCTTCTGCCGCTGTAAAATGAAGCGATCCTGGTCCTACGAATTCGGTATATTCTGTACCTTCCTTTTGTAATTCAGTGGCACTGAAATCAATAAAGGCATCAATATAACGCTGATAATTTGTAAGCAGGATAAAATCTTGGAAATGGTCGGCTTCTGTGCCTGTATAGTGGTGTAGTCGGTGCAAGGAGAAATCAACACGTTCAGCACTAAAAAGGGATATTGGTTTGATATACGTATTTGGTGCGGTGCAATTTGGTACATTATCATCAATGCGTGATAAGTTTGGCAAAACAAACGTGTTTTTAATTTGCCAGAGTTGATTACTTTCCAAATCGGTTGGTGAATGTTCAACAGCGAATGGTAATGGAATTGAGCAACCACTGCGCCCAATAATGATTGGCACATTGTGGCGCTCTAGGATGAGACGAATTTGTTCATGGTAATATTGATAAAAATGATTAGGACGTGTGAGTGTGCCTCCATAAAGACCAGGTTCGGTTACAACACCATAACTAAAACTTGGATCATGACAAAGGTCTTTGCTTTCAACATGAAACCCTAAATATGGATAGCAACCTGATTCAACATTGACTTCACTAATGTTGCCGTCAACGGCTTTTTGAAATTCACGTTGGATTGTTTCAATGCTTTTATCATAAATATGATTCAGGTAGGCAAGGGCGCTATTAGGATCTGTAAATGACTGCGCCTCTAAAATAGGAAATTCACTGGTGGGGTGGTGTGAACTATGCTGTATCATGTGTATTATCCTCTAATCCGACAAGTGCGCGTGCAAAGTCTTCGGCTAAAAATGGGTGTAGATCATCAAACGATTCGCCAACGCCTATTGCATGAATAGGAATAGTGTATTTATCCGCAAGGCTAACGACAACACCGCCTTTGGCTGTGCCATCAAGTTTGGTAATGATGAGTCCTGTGACATGGGCTTCCTTTTTAAAGACCTCAACTTGTTGTATGGCATTTTGTCCTGTTGTCGCATCTAAAACCAGTAAAACATGATGAGGTGCGTCGGGTATGACTTTTTTTAAGACACGCTGAATTTTTGTCAATTCATTCATAAGGTGTGTTTTGTTGTGCAAACGACCAGCTGTATCAATTATCAAAATACCTGCACCACTTTTTGATGCTTTTACGATGGCATCATAGGCAAGACCAGAGGCTTCATGCCCCTGAGTAGCTGTGTGAATTGGGATTAAAAGACGTTCTGCCCACGAGGCAAGTTGCTCTGTTGCCGCTGCCCGAAAGGTATCGCAAGCGGCAAGTTCGACCTTATACCCCTGGTCTTTCCATTGTTTTGCAAGCTTGCCAATTGTGGTTGTTTTACCACTTCCATTGACTCCGACCATTAAAATGACATTTAAATGATCTTTTGATAGTGAAATCGGTATTGCCACAGGTTTTAAATAGGCTGTAATACATTCAGAAAGTAGGGCGAGTACTTCGTCAGGTGTCGTTTCAGGAGGGAGCTTTTTGGCAGCAAGGTAGGAACGCAGTTTTGACGCTGTTATCACACCTAGATCTGCTTGGATGAGAATGTCTTCAATTTCGTCAAGCGTTAGAGCATCTAGCTTTCGGTTTACCAGAAGATCGCGGAGCTTTGTGCCAACTTGGTTTGTTGATCGTTTAAGTCCTGATTTTAAGCGTTGCCACCATGTGGTTGTCAAAGAATAATACCTTTCACGATAAGGTTATATGATTTTGGGTAATCCTAACACGAAAAAGAGGGGGAATGGAAAGACTAGTTATGTAATTTGAGTCAATTATCCGTATAAAACAAACCTATCTTAAAATCTCACGTTTACCTGCATGATTCGCGGGGCTAATAAGACCTTCTTTTTCCATTTGTTCAACAATACGTGCAGCGCGGTTGTAACCAATTTGAAGATGACGTTGGATAAAACTTGTGGAAACTTTTCCCTCCCGCATGATAACTTCGACGGCTTGTCTGTATGTTTGATCACCATCGTTTTTTGATTCAGTGTCGATTTCAGTAAACTCCTCATCGTCATCGGTAACACCATCAATGTAGGTTGGATCCCCTTGGGTTTTTAGAAAGGCGACAACGCGCTCGACTTCATCATCCCGTACATAAGGACCATGAACGCGGCTAATGCGTCCACCGCCTGCCATATACAGCATGTCGCCCTGACCGAGGAGTTGCTCAGCGCCTTGCTCGCCAAGGATGGTACGGCTGTCAATTTTTGATGTTACTTGAAAGCTGATACGTGTTGGAAAGTTTGCTTTAATTGTACCCGTAATAACATCAACGGACGGACGCTGCGTTGCCATGATGAGATGAATACCAGCAGCACGTGCCATTTGAGCAAGTCGTTGAATAGTGGATTCAATTTCCTTGCCTGCGACGAGCATTAAATCAGCCATTTCATCAACAACCACGACAATAAAGGGGAGCTGTTCATAATCTAAGCCTTGATTTTCAAAGATTGGCTTACCTGTTTCGGGGTCAAATCCTGTTTGTACACGGCGTACAAGAACTTCCCCTGTTTGTTTTGCTTCTGCCAAGCGTGTATTAAAGCCATCAATGTTACGAACGCCTAATTTTGACATCGCACGGTAACGATTTTCCATTTCTTTGACTGCCCATTTAAGGGCAATGACCGCTTTTTTGGGATCGGTCACAACTGGTGTTAAGAGATGCGGAATGTCATCGTAAACGGATAATTCCAACATCTTGGGATCGATCATAATAAATTTACATTTTTCAGGAGGTAGTTTAAATAAAAGTGATAAAATCATCGCATTTACAGCAACTGATTTGCCAGAGCCTGTCGTACCTGCAACCAATAAATGCGGCATTTTTGTTAAATCTGTTATGGTTGGAATGCCACCAATATCGTGTCCTAAGATCAATGGTAGAGCTGCTTTTGTATGATGATATTCTTCCGCCGTGAGGAGTTCCTTTAAATAAACCGTTTGACGCGTACGGTTGGGTAATTCAATACCAATGACATTTTGCCCTGGAATGACAGCGATACGTGCAGATAAAGCGCTCATTGAGCGGGCGATGTCATCCGCAAGACCGATTACTCGAGATGTTTTAATGCCAGGAGCAGGTTTGAGTTCGTACATAGTCACAACAGGGCCTGGACGAATGTTAACAATTTCTCCACGGATGCCAAATTCAGCCAAAACAGACTCAAGTAGTTTTGCTTGTTCTTGCAGTAAGTCTGGATTAATCATTTGAATTTTTTGAATTGTTTTGTCCAGAATGTCAACAGGCGGTAAATTGTATTCACCCGTATTCATAAGGTGCTCAGGTAGTTTAAATTCTTTCTTTTTGATTTTGGGCGGAGTCGCTATATTTCGTGGTGTTGAGAAGATGTCTTCAGTCGTATCTTCTTCGAGATCATCTTCAGGCTGACGCCAATCAATTTCAGGAATTTCATCAATTGTTTCAAAACGTACTTTGTGAAAAGTGGGTTCTTCGTTTATTGGTTTTTCCTTATTAGGGATTATTTTATTCCTTCCTTTAAAGGAAAGGATAGCATTAATCATATGACCGACACTAATCGATACAAAAATGAAACCACGATAGATGGTGTGCATACACGTCATTAATTGTTTGAGTGAAAGGCCAGTTGTATACCATGTTAAAAGAAATCCTAATACGAATGTCAGTAGGAGAAATGGTTTTAGTAAAAATAGGATATGATAGGCAGTCATGATTCTTTGGATATTCCAATACAGAAGATAGCTTAAAACGCCACCTTGGTTTGGAATGTTTGCACATAAGGCCGTTGGTGCAAGTGTAAACATTTTTTCAAGAGGCGGCATTGCATTCAGCACAATTCCAAAGCATAAAAGAGATAAACAAGCAGTGAACCAACGGACAGGAGACAAGGCAAAGGCTTGCTGACGAACGAGTCTATATCCCCAAATAGCGAAAATTAACAAACACATGAACGTTGTTAAGCCAAAGAATTGTAAAAAAATATCAGCTGAAAAGGATCCTATCACACCGAGCCAATTTGAGGGCGCCTGCAATGCCGCCGTGTTTAGGCTGACGTCAATGGGAGAGAAAGTGAAAATAGATACACAGAGTATGCCCGTAGTTATGAGGATACATACGCCAAGTACTTCTTGAACGCGTTCTTTAAAGAAGTCAATCAATGTATTGGGAATAAAACGATTTTGTGTTTGTTGCATTATTGATCTACCGTAAAGCAAATTATTAATTTTTTACCTATTTTTTACCTATAGCATATTTACCTGAATGATGGGGATTAAAATTATTAGGGATAGCATATGTTTGTGACGATATTCTATTTAATGACGTTTGCTATTTTATTTATTGTACGCGCCTTACCCAATATTGGTGAAAAATAATAACCCTAATTCGGGATTCTATATACTCCGTCTTTCGTCATCACGAATTTGCGTAGCACATGTGGTGATCCAGCGACTGCTCATGTAAAAATACCTGCTCATGTAGGAATGCCTGTTTTTCTGAATGGTCATACCAGCTTATGCTGGCTTGCCATGACGCATGTGCTGTCATTGGGATTTGATTTTTGAATGTTTATTTATCGTTTTAATCCCGAATTGGGAGTTTTTTAGATTCTATTTTATAAACTTAAGGATTTAAGCACCAAGGCGTTTAATAAGGGCGCGTTGCGTTTGATTTTGCGTTAGCACCGCTTCTAATAGTGTCTGTCCCTTTTGTTGTCTAATATTAGGATGTTGAAAAAGTTCGGTCAGTGCTATAACTAATTCTTCTGTATTATTGACTGTTTGCGCACCTGCATGGTTCAGTATGCTGCAAACTTCGCGAAAATTGTGCATGTATGAGCCGTATAAAATGGGCTTGCCAAACAAAGCTGGTTCTATGGGGTTTTGACCACCGTGTGGGATGAAGCTGCCCCCCATAAACACAACATTGCACGCTGTGTAGAATGTGCCCAATTGTCCAATCACATCAACGATAATTCCGTCTAGGGTGGCTGATTGCGGGGTGACTCGGAATGTGCTTAATAATTGCACAGTTAATCCTGCCTTGCGTGCCTCGATGTAAATGTCTGTAGCACGATGAGGGTGGCGTGGAGCAATGATGGTTACGAGCGCAGGAATTTTTTTTTTAAATACCTTATGCGCATCAATTATACGTGCTTCTTCACCTTTATGTGTGCTTGCAGCAATCCATATGGGTCTTTCTGCAAAATAGGTTTGCAGCTGCATGAGGAGCGTTGAATCAACAAGGAGTGGTTTGACACCAAATTTTAAATTTGCCATAACCGATACATTTTTTGCACCTAATATACGGAGACGTTCAGCTGTTTCGGTGCCTTGTGCCAGGCATTCATTAAACATATTGAGTATCGTTGACGCCGTGCGATGACAACGTTTCCAACGATGAAAGCTGCGATCGGATAAACGCGCATTGAGCAATGTCATTGGTATTTTTCGTTGATGGCAAATCGTAATGAGATTTGGCCAAAGCTCTGATTCAACGAAAAAAATACGATCAGGTTTCCAATGATTTAAAAAGCGTTTCACCCAGAACCATGAGTCAAAGGGGATAAACTGATGATGAACATTGGGAAATTGCTCACATGCAATTTTTGCAGCGGTTACCGTTGTTGTCGTAATAAGGATGTTATCAGTAGGATGGTAGTGTTGCCATTCTGCAATAAAGGATCGAAGAGAGAGTGTTTCGCCAACGCTTGCGCTGTGCAACCAGATAACGCGTCCTGTTGTTGGTCGCGGGATGGAGGCATAACCATAACGTTCAGCCGTTCGGCTGTGACATTCAAGCCCCTTTTGTGTGCGGTAATAGGTATATAACCGTATAAAAGGAGATAATATGACTGAAAGAACGGCGTATAAATAAAAAATAATTCATCATCCTATTGCAAAAGCATGGCTTATGTATAGCAATTTATTATCTTCAAATAAAGTGACATTTTCAATTTTTGTACGTTGGTGTGTTGTTATAAGCACGTGAGATGGATGCTTCTAATTTATACTGGATTTAGGGTTCTTTATTTGTCAATACCTTTTGGATTAATTTATGACTATTTTAAATATAATTAAAAATTATTGTTCTTAAATTTGATGAATCATGAATGGCGTTGACAAAATATGAGTCGATAGTAATAAACAAAGAGCAGTGAAGATACTGAAGAGAGTGATAAATTTTTATATACTTAAAAGGGTGGAAAAGCTTAAAACATTCTAGATTGATTGCACTTTGAATAAAGCTGTATATTACCTAACTTTATTTTTGCTAAATCAAAGCTACATCAGGATATCACATGCTTCACACGTTGGTGGATGGCGGAGAGAGAGGGATTCGAACCCTCGATACAGAATAACCCGTATGACGGTTTAGCAAACCGTTGCCTTAAGCCGCTCGGCCATCTCTCCAGCACAACTAAATCTAAAGCAAAAATTAGGCGCACGTCAAGCGTAAGATTTTAATTTCATTGAAAAATTTTATTTTTGCGCATCAATACCTTAGGGTGTTCCTAATAATATTCCAAGTAACCCCCCTGATGCACATGTGGCAATAACACCGATAAGAAAGGCTTGAACGCCAATTTTTGATATTAGTTGCTTTTTTTCAGGGCAAATTGCTGAAAAACCAGAAATAATAACGCCAATTGAGGCGAAATTTGCAAAGCTTGATAGAGCAGAGGCTAGAATGATTTGTGTTTTTGGCGATAAGCTGCCGCCAATTTTGGCAAAATCCATATAGGCAAAAATCTCGTTAAGTACGGTTTTCGTTGCCATAAGTTGTCCGGCCTGGTGTGTTTCATGCCAAGGAATCCCCATGAGCCATACAATCGGTTGAAACAAATACCCTAAAAGATACTGAAGAGATAGTGTCTGTGTTAAAGGAATTAAGCTTAGTAATTTATTGCAAATCGTAATTAGAGCAGCCACAACAATAAGCATGGCAACAATATTTATAAAAATTGATAAACCATCACGTGTGCCACGATTAATAGCATCGAACGAACCTGTGAAGTCATACGGTGTTTTAAGTGTTCCTGCTGTGTGTTGTTCGCATGGTTCGAGTATTTTGCATAGACCAATGACGAGTGGAATTGTCACAATATTTGTCATAATAA
Source organism: Alphaproteobacteria bacterium (assembly GCA_947490395.1). Lineage (GTDB taxonomy): Bacteria > Pseudomonadota > Alphaproteobacteria > Paracaedibacterales > CAIOTO01 > CAIOTO01. The sequence continues at coordinate 3,743 of CANLGW010000013.1, read as the reverse complement.
AAATAGGCATTGCGTTTGGAAGATATTTAATCACAAGGCTGCTATAAATGGGCATGACAACAACGGATGTGGTTGAAAAACCAAGAGTCATTAAAATAAGAAGTTCTAGTTGTGAAAACGATCTTAGATAGGGTTTTACAAATAACCCTGTTTCAAGATGTCCAAAAAATATTTTAGCTGTTGAGACGATTCCCAATGCGCCGCCAATCCCCATGCTTTTTTCAAAGAATGGGGATATTGCGCGTACGAGTGTTGGAATGATACGCCAATAAAAGAGTAACATCGTGATTGCACCAACAACGATAATGATAGGGAATGCTTGGAAAGCAATGATGAAATTATTATCTTTGCGATGTTCTGGAATGTCAAATGGTGTATTGCCGCCGCCAATATAGCCAAAGACGAATTTTGTTCCTTCACGTGTTGCAGCCTGAAGAGCATCAACCGCGAGTGATATATATATAATGGTACGTTCAATAAAGGATACATGTGTCATTATGATCGCAAGAAAGAAAAATAAACCAAAGCATTTTAGAACGTTTATCCAATTAATGTTTTTACGATTTGCTGAAAAAAAATAGCAAGTCAAAATGAGGATAAGGAAACCTAGAATGGGCTGGATAAAAGTTGTCATTAGAGACTTCCATAAAATATAGCTATAGGCATTTAACACCACTCTTGATAAAAATCAAAGTGTATCATGCTATTCTTTTCGTATAAGTGCTTTTAGCGCTTGAATTTCCTTCGTAAGTCCTTCAATTTTGGCAGTTAGTAGTGTTGTTTCATTTTCTGCTTCTTCTGTTATGCCGAGAATATCTTCACTTTCTTTATCGGCCGCTGATTGCATGGCATTAACAATTAAACCAAAGAATAGATTTAATGCACAAAAGGTCATTGTTACAACAAACGGAATGAAGAACAGATAGGCGTGTGGCATTTTAGCAAGTATTGGGCGTGTGGTCGCACTCCAGTCATCACAAAGCATGAGCTGAAAAAGCGTATACATGGAGCCACCTAAACTGCTAAACATTTCAGGGCTAATATCATTAAATAGATTAAAGGCAACAATTGAAAAGATATAAAAGAAAACCATCAAAATGCCTGCGACACTTAATGCGCCTGGGAGCGCCATATAAATAGCAGATACAACGATGCGAAGCTGTGGGAATAGTGAAATGAGTCGCATAACACGAAGAATGCGAACGGCTCGTAATGCTGATAATCCGCTTGAAGCGCTGGCTATAGAAATTAAAATAATAAAAGCATCAAAAAGGTGCCATCCATTTCGAAAGAAGCGGAATCCTCCAGCAAACACACGCAATGCAAGTTCGGCTGTAAAAATAATCAATAAGGTTTTATCAATAGCGTGCAGAAGGGGAAGATATTCTTTGAGTGACGTATAGGTTTCGAGCCCTAATACAATTGCATTGACAATAATTAAAAACGCAATAATTTCATGCATGCAATCACTATCAAGCCATTTTTCAAGTTTATTTCCGTGGGATAACATAATGATTTTTTCCTTTCGGTTGTATTAAATTATAAACGGTTACCCATGATGCGCCGATTGTTGGCTTATCATAAGAATGACCATGATTCCTTCAATAAGAAGGCTAATTAAAAATGTTGGGTAGTGAGATCTGCCTTCAAAGAGAGAGAACTCAGTCTTGACGGTTGATAATATAAGCGCACCCGCGAGGAAAGCATTCATGAAAATATCAAGATAATGGATATTGTTCAGTAAACAGAAATACCCTAAACCCCAACCAATCACGGCCGCAACGGATAGATGTATACGGCTTGCATTATCAAATCGTGTGGGGAAGTGGTGTTTGATTGCATGTTCATCAAGCATAAAATGACATGAAATGGCAACTGTAAAGAGTGCGAGTACATAAAGCCCTTCATGTGCATAAAAAGCTAAATTAAAACCAACAGAAAAGGTGAGATAGTAAAGTACGCCGATGTGTAGGGCATAAATGAGGCTGCCCGATTCATTGCCTTCTTTTGTTGAATCATGGGCAATTTTTTCAAGGCTATATAGGATTAAGAAGCCAATTAGAACCAAGAAAAAGGTAAAAAAGATAAGAATATGATGGTTGTTGAGAATATCCAAATGGAAAACATGTTTTATTTTTTGAACATCAACAACAACTTCTGGTAGAATGTGCAGAAGGACAAAGCCGAGTGCTATACCACCGCAAATTGAATTAAGGACAGAAATATCGACATTTCGTAATTGTTTTAAACGAGGAAGTACCCAATGACTAGCGAGTAGGATGAGTAACGCAAGCCCGCTCCATAAAAGAACACCTTCGTGGGCAGGTGCATGGTCGTCATTTCTATTGTGTTGCATTGAGGCGTGTTTGTTTGTTTTTGTATGGGATTCGTTATGCTCTGAAGTTTCTTCAGATTCATTCTTTGTGTGTGTTTCCTGTGCTTCAGACATAAAGGTCTCTTTTGTAAGATTTAATTATAGTAAAATTTTAGGTTAATTATGATAAAAAAGTCAATACGACTTTCAGGGCATGCTACGAGCTTAGCCTTAGAGCTCGAATTCTGGGATGCGCTTTTGGAAATTGCTACATGTGATGGTATGAGCCTTAATGATTTGGTGACCTATCAGGATTGTCACCGAAAAGATGTAAATTTAGCTAGCCATCTACGTGTGTATGTGTTGAAGTATTATAAGGACAAAAGCCAACTCAACGATTTAATTTGAGCCATGATTTTACTGATTGATAACTACGATTCCTTTATTTTTAATTTAGAGCGGTATCTTGTTGAGCTGTCGCAAGGAGTTGTTGTTTTTCGCAATGACGCGATTACATTGGATGCGATTGAAAGGGTTGATTATAAAGCAATTGTGATTTCACCAGGTCCGTGCTCTCCTGCTGAAGCGGGCTTATCAAATGCAATTATTGAGCGATTTTCTGGGCGTATACCAATTTTTGGCGTGTGCCTTGGGCATCAGTGCATAAGGTCATGTGTTTGGTGGTAAGGTTGTGCGTGCGCCAATGCCTATTCATGGAAAAACAAGCGTGATTGCAGTTAATCCATCATGTGATAATGTGATTTTTAATGGTCTGCCCGCGCATTTTGATGTAATGCGCTATCATTCGTTGGTAATCCAAACAGAAACTGTGCCTGAGGTTCTGATGGTAACCGCTTGGTTGCCTCATGTTGTGTCTACGTCTGATAATGCAATGCTGGACGAGCGTATTATTATGGCAGTGCAGCACAAAAAACACCCTACGTATGGCGTGCAATTTCATCCTGAATCGGTTATGACGGAATATGGTCATGCTATGTTGCGGAATTTTTTGGTTGCAGCAGAGCAATTTTGGCAGGATGCCTGTTAAAAAGTAACGTTAGCCACGCGATGTTTTTAATTGGGCAAGCTCAGTTGCAGTCAGGCCTGTGCAGGCTATGATGGTTTCGTCATCGATTCCCACTGATAACATTTTTAAGGCAACATCAATTTTACCTTCTGCTTTTCCTTTGGCAAGGCCTTTGATCATACCAATTTGTTCACCCTCAGCTCTACCCCTAGCCATCCCTTGTGCTTCCGCATCAATGGTTCGGGTTTTATCCGTACTGACAGTATCCCAGTATTGCTCATACGCTTCTAACTCCCCGCGGGTATAGGCGGCTTCTTGGGTGAGCTCAATGGCCTCGCACAGCTCTGGCACCGCTGCAAATTCTGATGGAATTTCCTTCATATCAGCGATTTCATTTAAGAA
>CANLGW010000012.1 GCA_947490395.1 Alphaproteobacteria bacterium | reverse complement strand
CTTTTTTTGATTTTCGTGTATTTTAGAGACATAGGGTATCCATTTTAGTCGGTGAATACCCTTTTTTAGTATATCTTGCTTAAAATTTGAAGCGTTTTCCGTAAAAGTTTAGCTCTAATTCCACTTACGCAGTAGGTCTATTATTTTTTGAATCTCACATCAAACATCATATTATATTTTATCTATTTATTATTTAAAAACATCTTTATACAAAAAAATAACTTTTATATTTTCTTTACGCATTCATTTTTTAAAATATTTATTTGAAAAAGCCCCCTTAAACCCGTTAAGATGAGCGTTAAGAATTAGTTAAGGATTAAAGCTGAAATGAATTCAACAACGTCAGCACCATACATTGTTGTTCTTGGCAATGAAAAAGGCGGCACAGGAAAATCGACGGCAGCAATGCATATCGTAACATCACTTTTACGAAGCGGCCATACCGTTGGCACGATTGACGTTGACGCCCGTCAGGGAACACTCTCACGCTATGTGGAAAACCGTCGCGCCCGCAGAGAATCAACAGGCGAAGATCTGCCAATACCCGATCATGTCCCCCTTTTCAAAAGCGGACTAAACACCGTTTATGAAGCCGAAGATGAAGAAAAAGCCCAAATGGATGAAGCCTTAAAAAAGTTTCAATACCATGATTTTATCGTTATCGATACACCTGGTAGCGATAGCCATCTCTCACGGCTCGCGCATTCATATGCCGATACACTCATCACACCGCTTAATGATAGCTTTGTTGACCTTGATATGCTTGTGCGTGTTGCCTCTGAGGATTTAAACATTATCCGTCCCAGCACTTATTCAGAAATGGTGTGGGATCAAAAAAAACATCGGGCTATTCGTGATGGTGGGCGCATGGATTGGATTGTCATGCGTAATCGACTAAGCAATCTTTATTCACGTAACAAAGAAGAAATGGAACGCGTGCTATCAGCACTTTCAAAACGTATTGGTTTTCGTATGGTTTCAGGATTTGGTGAACGTGTAATCTTCCGTGAGTTATTTTTAAATGGATTAACATTGCTCGATTTAAAAGAATCAAAAACAGCCGTTAATTTATCGCATATCGCGGCTAAGCAAGAACTCAAACTATTAATGGACACCATACAGTTACCAACACGTTTACGTAAAACAGGTTAGCAATGATTAAAACATGTATTTTTCCTGTTGCTGGTTTAGGAAGTCGATTCTTGCCAGCCACGAAATCAATTCCAAAAGAAATGCTTGTTGTTGTTGATAAGCCGCTGATTCAATATGCCGTTGAGGAAGCAAAAGCCGCTGGCATCGAACGTTTTATCTTTGTCACATCCCAAGGAAAAAGCGCGATCGAAGATCATTTTGATCGTCTACAACTGCTTGAACAAACCCTAGAGAAACGCAAGAAATTTGATCTGCTCCATAAAATTGTTGATTCAGCGTTGGAGCCTAGTCAGGCCGTTTATGTACGCCAACCTGCCCCCCTCGGATTAGGGCATGCGATTTTGTGCGCAAAACATCTTATTCAAGATGAAGCGTTTGCCGTTATTTTAGCGGATGACTTAATCCTCAGCAAAACGCCGTGCCTGAAACAAATGATTAATGCCTATACCCCTGAAGATGGCAACATGGTTGCAACAATGGTGGTTGACCCAAGTCATGTTTCTCGTTATGGCATATTAACCATCAGTGAACAAATTGAACAAAAGATTCGCGCAATAAATGTCGTTGAAAAGCCTACACGCGATGTCGCGCCATCCTGTTCCGCTGTCATTGGGCGCTATATCCTAAGACATGAATTATTAGACACTCTACACAAACAATCACCTGGCGCTGGTGCAGAAATCCAGTTAACCGACGCGATTCAACACATGTTACCAACCACGCCACTAACAGGCTATTCATATGAGGGCGAACGCTTTGATTGCGGCACAAAAGAAGGCTGGCTAGAGGCTAATATTGCTTTTGCATGCCAAAACGAAGATGTTTACGCACACCTTGTTCCTATGCTAAAACGATACGTAGATAATTATACACACCAGCATTAATATCATCACATCAAAAAAACTGGTGCCACAAGGATAAAATAAATAATGAAAATCACAATGGTTGGTTCGGGCTATGTTGGCCTTGTAACGGGGGCTTGTTTTGCTGAATTTGGCTTTGATGTTACGTGTGTTGATAAAGATAAGCGCAAAATCAAAGCGCTGAACCAAGGTAAAATCCCTATCTACGAGCCAGGACTTGAATCATTAGTCGCACAGGGCGTAAAAAACAAACGTCTTTCATTCACAGAGGATCTTATTCATTCTGTAAAAGATGCCAATGTTGTCATGATTGCTGTTGGCACTCCATCGCGCCGTGGTGATGGCCATGCCGACTTATCATATGTCTACGAAGCTGCACGTGAAATTGCCACCGCTATTAATGGCTACACAGTTATTGTCACAAAATCGACGGTTCCCGTTGGCACAAGTGAAGAAGTCACCGCCATTATTAAGCGTGAGCGTCCTGAACTGGTTGAAGGTGTTGATTTTGATGTCGCATCGAACCCCGAATTTTTACGTGAAGGATCTGCTATCCAAGATTTCATGCGGCCAGATCGTGTTGTTATTGGCACGGATAATCAAAAAGCCCGTGATATGATGCAACGCCTATACAGACCATTGTACCTAATAGAAACACCAATTTTATTCACAAACAAACCAACGGCTGAACTGATTAAGTATGCAGCAAATGGTTTCTTGGCACTTAAAATATCATTCATCAACCAAATGGCGGATTTGTGTGAACAGGCAGGGGCGGATGTACAAGAGCTTGCAAAAGGAATGGGACTCGACAACCGTATTGGGCGCAAATTCTTAAACGTGAGCCCTGGTTATGGGGGATCCTGTTTTCCAAAAGACACACTTGCCCTCTCTAAAACAGCCCATGATTTAGGGACGCCCTGCACAATTATTGATGCAGTGATTGAGGCTAATAAACAACGTAAAATTAACATGGCACAGCGCATTTTAACCAAATTGAACGAGCGTTCCATTGCCAAGCCACGCGTCGCAATCCTTGGCATCACGTTCAAACCCAACACAGACGACATGCGCGATGCAGCAAGCCTGGTTATTATTCCAGAATTGCTATCCAAAGGCGTTGATGTTACTGTTTATGACCCGTTGTATTTTAAGGATTGTGATCGCCTACCCCATTTAGCGATGCAGGGTGTGGATTGGGCAGACCGCGTGACATTTGCCCCAAGTGCTAGGGATTGCATTAAAGAGATGGATGCCGTTATTATTCTAACGGAATGGAACGAATTCCGTGGTATTAATCTGGGTGAGATACGAGATACCCTAGCAACACCTGCAGGGCACTTACCACTCCTCATTGATTTCCGTAATATTTATAAACCAAATGAGGTATCGGGCATGTGTTATATATCGCTCGGCAGACCAGAGGTGAATGGATAATTATTGATCTTATGAAATGGATGGTAGCCTTACCTCTCTCTACACACACGGCAATCTCTTTGACTCTTTTCTGCCATCTTCTAACTTGACCCGAGGATCTCTACTGCCAAAATTGGTATATCGTTATTTACTTACGTCTTCATCATGGCGAACCAGCACAAACTGATACGGCCATCCAGTAGCTGTCATGTAGAAATCCTGTTTTCTGGACAATAGCCACGCTACGCTCGCTATAACGGCAACGTTTAAAAGTAGGTAGCGCGCGTTATGTTAATTAACTATAGAGCTCCCATAAAAAAAAGGCTGGACACTTCTGCCCAGCCTTTTTGTACGAATAACTTAAGACGACTAGTAATTATCGTCAGCAGAAACATCACCGCCCCTGTTATGATTACTGCCATGGCTTCCACGACTATCACGACTGCTGCTTGAACGGCTACCATGATGGGCACTACTACGACCATGACCGTCATCACCAAAGTTATCACGATCACGGGAATGACCACGATCACGAGAATGACTACGACCACGTGTCTCATCAAAGCTATCACCGCCCATATCACCACCGCCAGCTCCACCAAGTTCTACACGCGCAAAACCAATTGATTTGCCCTCTTTAAATATTACTTCACCTTGGAAGATTTTGCCGGAACTTTCAAATTGGAATTGTGTACCAACAGTTAAATCTAAAAACGCCTTCTCAAGCTTTTTAGCACCTTTTGTTGCAGATTTCTCACCACTGCGGGAAACTTCTTTTTGACCACTTAAGAATACACGTAAATCATCTTCATTTGTTACACGACCCCCTCCATTTTTACCTGCAGAAGACACACGGTATAATGCTTTTTCACCGCCTTTTGCCAGTGTCACATGGCGCAAGAAAACAACAGCACCATTACTCACATTTACTTCTTTTTTGGACAAAAGGTAAATAATTTTTCCAGCGTTATCAGTAAGCGCTGCATCTGTTAAAATTTTCTTCACTTCTCTTACATACGTTTGAGCTTCGTTATTCAAATGCTTTAAATCCGCTTGCTTATTCTTAGAGCTAATAATCTCATATGAATATTCTGATGCTGCAAATACGCTTGACACAGACATCGCTAACATAGCAGCCAATAATAATTTCTTCTTCATAAAATAAAACTCCTCAAATTGGTTAAAATACCCATAGTCGACATTATAAATTCAACTATCTAAAACAATATACAAAAACAATTAACAAACTATTAAGATAACTTATTAATTAATCTGCATACGGACAAAACAAATAGATTCAGACTGATCACTACTGCTCTCAGCAATTACATATCCTTGATATTTATTTATTTCATTTCCTGAACCATCAATATTTTTTGGTGTTTGAAATGAAACTTGATCTCCAACTTTTTTACCGAATATTGAGCTGTTAAAGGCACTTAAGTCACCAGCCGATGTCACTTGACCATTGGCTTTTGGATTCTTAGAATGCGTTCTATACATACCACTGCGATCCTTAAACAGGCACACAGTTGCTGCAGGTTCGACACTATGTGGCACACTAAAAGCAACCAATGCACGTCCCAAATCATCATCTTCAGGTAAGGCATTCACAACTTTTAAGACATTTGTGATATAGGTCGAATTGAGATTGCCTTGTATAACACCGCCACCTTGGCTATTACTACCTTGACCATTACCGCCCTGTCCGTAGCTTTGACCGTAACTTTGGCCGTTTCCACCCTGACCATTCCCTTGGTAACCTTGACCATTTCCACCTTGGCTATAGCTCTGGCCATTCCCCTGGTAACCACCCTGTCCATAAGATTGGCCATTATAATTATAACTTGCATTAACGGCTGTAATCATTCCAAATAACGCAGCAATTGTTATCATTTTTTTCATCGAAAACTCCTAATCGATTGCATTTACCTTATAATCACAGCAGATTTAAATTCATTTGTCACTATGCAATTTATGAAAAATTGAGAAAAATTTTATTAATATTAAGAAAAATCGCATGTATCATTCACTGATATTCATCAGTGGATGCTTTTAGATTGACAAAAAAACAAAAAAAAGTTTAGATATACCCATCATGAATCAAAAAGTTGAATTTATACGCCTGACTTTTTGCTCAGAAAACAAATGTTTAAAACCGCGTTTAGTTACGCTAATCAAGGCTTTTAAAGGTGAAGTTTAGTGGGCAAAAAATAGGCTTAAAAATCAATAGATTGCTTTGGGATGGGTATATATCCAGTATGAACCAAAAATACCGCCCAGATGGCGAAATTGGTAGACGCGCCAGCTTCAGGTGCTGGTGAACGTATGTTCATGGAAGTTCGAGTCTTCTTCTGGGCACCATTACAAAGACAGGCATCCTTAATTTATTTTCTTATAACACATGAAAAGGTTTAACCATGCACATTCATTTGCATCACTATGATTTACCCGCTGATTTTGTACCTGCATCTGTTATTGCCATTGATACAGAAGCCATGGGTTTAAAATATCACCGTGATCGTTTATGTGTTGTTCAGTTATCAAATGGCGATGAACATTGCCACCTTGTTCATTTTCCAACATCTGATTTCACACAATCACCACGTTTATGCGCGCTCTTAAAACGCAGCGATATCACAAAAATCTTTCATTTTGCGCGCTTTGATGTTGGGATTCTCCAACATAGTTTTGGTATTCATATGACCAATTTGTACTGCACAAAAATTGCCTCGCGCCTTACACGAACATACACCAATAAACATAGTTTAAAAGACCTTTGCAAAGATTTTCTAGGCATCGAACTATCAAAACAAGAGCAAACATCAGATTGGGGCACTCCTACACTGACATCAAATCAGCAGACGTACGCGGCAAGTGATGTCCTCTACCTCCATGAACTTAAAAATAAATTTGATGCACTACTCGCACGTGAAGGACGAACAGCCCTTGCCAAGGCATGTTTTGATTTTTTACCCTTTCGTGGGCAATTTGACCAAATGGTTGGCGATACTTTTGATATTTTCTCTCACACATGCGACTAAAAAAGAAAGCAGACTAAACTAGTATTTCGTCTTGTCGTTTTTGTCATGACTTTTTGAACCATGGTCATGGCAGCAACCACCATTTTGTGTTTTGTCTTCAGCCTTAAACGTGACAATGATTTTACCAGCTTTTTCAAATACAAGTTCAATTTCCATCGTGTCAAGATCCGTTGCACCTGGCTTAATTCCCATCAACATAAGATGTTTACCGCCCTTTTTTAACGTAACAGGATGTGGTTTTGCCTCAAACCAGCAGGTAATAAAGGAACAATCATCATGGGTTCCTGGAATAACAAGCGCCCCAATTTCAATCATCTTTTTTGCTTTTGTCATAGGATCAACAATATGATCATGAATTTCAACATGATCTGCAAATACACAATTTGACCCAATCAATTTATCAGCTATTTCCCCTGTCTGTGTAATCGTCAAATAGGCTGAGCCATTCTTAGCGCCTTTTAATGCACGAAACTCCATCCCTGATAATTCAAGTGACTTATATGTTTTTGTGCAGGCAAAAGCAGTTGTTAGACTCAACATTAATACAAAAATAATATTTTTCATAAAATTTATATCTCTTTATAATAATATAATGTCATTATACAATCGGTAAACGTTTTTGCAAGGATTGTCCCACAACTGGGTCAAGCACCATATCATAGGCCAGCATCATAACACCTGCATCTTTTGCCATTTCTGCTGCCTTTGCATACTGTGGGTCTAAATCTCCTGCAATTGAAAAGGCGTGACAATCTAAACGCTGGACAAGGTACAGTATACACGCCTTTGTATTATCATCAATAATCTTTGAAAGTTCACGCATATGTTTAGCGCCACGCTCTGTCGGGCAATCAGGGAAACACGCAATACCATCTCGATTCATGTGAACACTCTTAACCTCCAGGTATAATTTTTGCATCCCATCTTCAAGTAAAAAATCAATGCGCGAATTCTCACCATATTTAACCTCACGCCGAATCAACGGATAACCTGCACATTCAGGAATACGACTTTGCCGCAAAAACTGTTCAACCAACCGATTAGCATCATGTGTATTCGCACCAACCCACGTTTGAACATCCTGGAACCATTGCAGCGTATAGCGTAATTTTCGCGTCCCCCCAAGTCCGTGATCCGTCAATAAAACAGGCGACGATTCTGGCATTCCCAATAACTTCCCTGAATTTGGGCAATGCGCCGTTACAATTTCACCTGACGACAATTCAATATCAGCTAAAAAACGCTTGTATCGCTTTATAAGCGTTCCTTTGATCATTATAATTTTCCTTACATTTTTCATAAAATTAATTATATAATTAAAATATTCATATTTTATACACGCATTTCGAAAAAGACAAAGGCACATCAATTATGGCAGACATTCGATTACCAAAACATTCTGTTGTAAAAAAAGGACAGCATTTTGACACAAACCCCGCTGATAAAAGCAATGCCCGAACCTTTCAAATCTATCGCTACAATCCAGAGACAAAAGAAAATCCCCGTTACGATACATTCTACATTGATGTCAAACAGTGTGGCCCAATGGTTTTAGATGCGCTTCTTTATATTAAAAACAAAATTGATACAAAGCTCGCCTTTCGCAGATCGTGCCGTGAAGGGATTTGTGGAAGCTGCGCAATGAATATAGATGGCACAAACACGCTTGCCTGCACAAAACCAATTGCTGATATCAATGGTGTGATTCATATTACCCCCCTACCCCATATGCCTGTTATTAAAGATCTCATCCCTGATCTAACACTTGCTTACAAACAATACACCAGCATTAAACCATGGATGCAATCAAATAAAGCACCATCAATGAAAAATGGCGAAATACGGGAACGACTACAGACACCAGAAGAACGTGAAAAACTTGATGGCTTATGGGAATGCATTTTATGCTTCAGCTGCTCAACAAGTTGCCCCAGTTATTGGTGGAATCAAGATCAATACTTAGGGCCTGCAACACTTTTACAAAGCTACCGATGGGTTACGGATACACGGGATGATGCAAAAGCTGAACGCCTAGATAATCTAGATGATAGCTTTAAACTCTATCGATGCCACACCATTATGAATTGCACGAAAACATGTCCAAAAGGATTAAATCCTGCAAAAGCAATAAGTGAACTCAAGCAAGAAATTAATAGTAATTAAGAGAGTTAAATACATATTAGAACGGCTAAAAAAGAACTTCTCTTTAACTAAATATTAACTTTGAAGGTGTAAAAATAACTTAAGAGTCCAAATTTATGATGTGGTTATTTATGAAAAATATTACTTTATTTTTAAGAATGTCAGCGTTAAGTGCCGTTAGTTTTACTTGTATATATGCGTCTACAGATACATCTGCTGCTGCATCTAGCTCGTCAACACAGCCCGTGTCAGCACCTATATTATTACAAACAACATCAGCAACAAATTCTGCACAAGCGGCAGCACCAACACCTGTAAGTGCAATTACCACACCTACAACACCGTCGGTAGCGACAATAACAGCACCTGCAACACCTATTAGCAACACCCCTGATGCCAGCTTGACAACAAATTCATCAGTAATACCAACTGCAATTGCATCTTCCGCTCCAATGCTTATACCAACGGCAGCATCGATCGCAACACCAACAATGGCGCCAGGCTTAATTCCAACAGCAGCACCAACAACAGCGCCAAGCTTAATTCCAATGGCAGCACCAACAACAAATTCCATTTCAGGTATGATGCAAACATTTGCACCAACTGGCAGCACAATTGCAGGCCTCGTTCAAACAACAGCATCAGGCATTGTACCTACAGGTATAATACCAACGGCTATACCAACTGCAGGTATCATACCCACTGCCGCTACCCTACCAACAGCTATACCAACAGTAGCGCCGATCGCAACACCAACAACTATACCAACAGCATCAACACCAGCAACAGCGTCAACACTTCAAACAACAACGCCTGTAATATCAGCTGGATCAACAGATACAGACAAAATTATTGCGACTCTACAGGCGGATAATATCTCCAATAAAAATGAGATCGTTCAATTACGCCAAGAGATATTAAAATCAAAAGCATCGGAAAAATACTTTAACGGCGGTGTGAATGGGTCTGTCGGAAGTGACAATCGTTTTTCTAATAATAATCAAAGCAACAGCCGATTTGGCAATAACGGTGATAATCGATTTGGTAATAATAATCAGAGCAATAATGGTGATAATCGATTTGGTAATAACCAGAGCAACAATGGTGATAATCGATTTGGTAACAATAATGATCGCTTTAGCAATGGACAAAATAATTACAATGATCGCTTCAATAACAATAGTCAACAAACATACAAAAAGAAAAAATCAAAGGGTATGTTAAGCAGCATGGGCAGCATGATGAGTGGCGGTATGTACGGTTCCAACCCAATGATGGGCAACAGCATGTATGGTTCCAACTCAATGATGGGAAGATCACCAATGATGGGCGGTGGTATGTATGGTTCCAACCCAATGATGGGTGGTAGCATGTATGGTTCCAACCCAATGATGGGCGGTAGTATGTATGGTTCCAACCCAATGATGGGCGGTGGTATGATGGGACGACCACCAATGATGGGTGGTGGTATGTATGGCTCCAGCCCAATGATGGGTGCAGGCATGATGGGTGCCAACAGTATGATGGGCGCAGGCATGATGGGTGCTAATATGTTAGGAACAGCGGGCATGATGGGTGCAAGCATGATGGCAAGACCTGGCATGTATGGTTCTAACCCAATGATGGGTGGCGGTATGTATGGTTCTAGCCCAATGATGGGTGGCAGTATGTATGGCTCCAGCCCAATGATGGGCGCTGCTCTAGGAGCCGCAGGTATGATGGGTATGATGGCAAGGCCTGGTATGCCTGGTGCTAACCCAATGATGGGCGCACAACCAAACCTTACAAGCATTCATAACGATATCAATGGTCTTAAAACACGTTTAACTGTTGTTGAAACAAATCTTGGAATAAAACCAGGCACACCAACAGGAACAGCGACCAGCACATTAAAGGTTACCAGCACAGCAAAAGCACCAGGCATGTAAATTCGTATTCTGATCTAAAAAGGACATGCACACCAACATGTCCTTTTTTATTTATGACATAAATCACTTTAATTAATTTATAATAAAAATATATTATTCCAGAGAACTAATATTTATTTTACTTCTCACTTCCTTTTGTTCTCGGTTTTCCAACATTACTGTCATAGATAACAATCTCATTTGGATGTGCAAAATTAAGAACATCACGTGCACGCTCTTCTAATAAATCAATATCAAGACTTTGTGGGCGCAAAAGATAAACACGTTTCTCAATCTGCTCACGGGTCACTTGTAAATCATTACGTACTTTTTCATCAGCTGCAAATTTTTGCTGCAAACGAAGATATGAAATAATGCCACGTTCTCCCTGAAAAATATGATACGTAAAATATCCAACCATAACTACCGATAGTAATGGCACTAAAATTTGACGCACAGATAAACGCTTAACAAACTTCATTTCTTCTTATTACACTCCCTTCGCATAACCAAAACACACATAACCACGCAGCTGATCGGCTATCCTAAACAATTGATTATACTTTGCCACACGATCGGTTCGACTGAGCGAGCCTGTTTTAATCTGCCCAGCAGACACACCAACGGCCAAATCAGCAATTGTCGTATCCTCTGTTTCACCTGAACGATGTGAAATAATTATTTTATAACCTGCTTGTTTAGCCATTTCAATAACATCAAGTGTCTCCGTTAATGTACCTATTTGATTCAACTTAATCAAAATAGCATTTGCAGCCTTCAACTTAATCCCCTTCTCCAAACGTATTGGATTCGTGACAAATAAATCATCTCCAACAATTTGAATGGAGCTACCAAGACGTTCCGTCAAACAAGACCACCCTTCAAAATCATCTTCCGAAAGACCATCTTCAATTGAACAAATTGGGTACATCGATACCAAGATCTCATACATATCAATCATCCCATTTGCATCAACGATTTTTCCCTCAAACATATAAAAACCATCTTTGTAAAATTCATTTGCCGCTACATCAAGCGCTATATGAATATCTATTCCTGGTATATACCCTGCAGCACGAATTGCCTGCATAATCACGTTCAACACATCAACGGTCGAATTAAATGCAGGCGCAAAACCACCCTCATCACCAACATTCGTATTCTGCCCAGCCTTTTTCAATTCTGTCTTTAAGCAATGGAAAACTTCTGCTCCCATACGAACAGCATCTTCAATCGTTTGCGCGGCTGTCGGCACAATCATAAATTCCTGAATATCAACAGGATTATCTGCATGCGCTCCCCCGTTAATAATATTCATCATAGGCATTGGTAATAAACAAGCATCAGAATTACCAAAAGATCTAAAGAACGGGATCCCCTTTGACGACGCTGCCGCTTTTGCCACAGCCAAACTTACTCCCAGAATTCCGTTCGCACCCAATCGCTTTTTATTAGGCGTTCCATCCGAATCAATCAACGCCTTATCAATCGCACGTTGATCATAAGCATCCATTCCAATCAAAAAAGCTGACACTTCATTTGAAATAGATTCAACCACACTCAGCACACCTTTCCCGTGATATCTTATGCCACCATCACGTTTTTCATGCGCTTCAAATGATCCCGTAGACGCCCCTGACGGAACCGCTGCCCGACCAAAACTACCATCATTCAATATTACATCGACTTCAACAGTTGGATTACCACGTGAATCCAAAATTTCACGCGCGCTTATGCTTGTAATGTGCACCATACTTAATACCTATTTGATGAGAAATTGTCACGATAAGCATGCCACCCTTATCATGAAAGAGCAACAGAGTCTTCCAATAGTACGCGAATTCCTTCATTACTGTCAACAGCAAGTAATAAATCAAGAAATAGGAATCGAGGAATTATCTTTTATAAAAAATAGATTTAAAAATATTTTTTATCTTCTCAAATCGCTCTAAACACCCATCAATGAAATTCTTCCGTGAATTCACCGATCGAATATCAATATAATTTTGTGCCCTACCATAATAATGCCCCCAACCATTCTGTGATCGTGCTGCACTATGCATTAACGCATGTAATACCTGCGAATCGCAGACATAAACCTTTGTATGCTGTGGATACTGTTCATACTGAACATTCTGATACACGAGTGAATAAATTGTTTGGTATTCACCAAGCGATTCTTTGTGATGCATCAAAATATAATCAGCTTCATGTGAGCCACGCCCATGAAAAATACCAGACAAATGACTAAAACTGCTCACCACACCAAATAAATACCATTTCTTTCGTCCATTTTTGATCAGTTGAATAAAAACAGGCGACCCACTGGTACCAGGCAAACCTAACGCATACGGCTTCTTACTATCCTTTATCCAATTTTGAGTCGCATCAAAGGAACGGACAGCTTCCTCCAGATCTGTTTCTTCAGGACGCACAAGACGATCCGTTGGCTTAAAGTAGATAGAACTTTCTTGCAAAAAACGCGTTTTATTCAATACATCTGGATCTTTTGGATTGCCAAAATATGTATCCCGTTCATACAAACGAAACGCACGACGTACAGGAACATCAATCGCACCCTTCAAATCAATAACACCATACGTAACCACTGTCATTAACGCATCATCAGATACGCTTTCTTTACGAAAAATACGTACAGGTGTAATTGTATCAAGGGGAGCAGCTAACGTTAAAAATGCAAAATCAAATTTTCCTTCACGACTTGCGTAGTCATTCCCTTCAAAATATCGCTTATCAACGAAAATACGGCGAACAGGAACTGTTGTAATTATATCTTTCCTTCTAAAGGAAACAACCATATTTTTAACCTCAATGTCAGCAAACCCTTGTTCAACATGTTGAGGAAGATCACGAAAAATGGCTTCAATACCATGCGCTGCCGTCAACACAACATCAGGCGCCACCAAAACCCCTGTCATTGAGACATTTTTGCTCGTATCCATAACGGCACAGGCCGCATCAAAATCAGAGGATTCATAGGATAAATCCACATAATCATCATGACTGTGCACACCGTCTGGCGCCATTGCTATGACGTTATATGTCAGAAGGAGAAAGATCAGAATATGCATTTTAAATACCAATTCCCCACCCAATCATTTACAGATAACGTGACAATGTATCACTTCTTCCTTTTTGGAGACTCTTTTTTCGGTGCAATTTTTTTTGGAATTGCTTTTTTAAAGGATGTTTTTTTATCTGCCTTTACCGAATCATCATCACTTTTCTTTATAAAGGCCGCTCTACCACCCTTTGCTGGCCGTGGCGGTTTTGCCATCTTTTTAACAATCAAATCAACCGCCTCATCAACCGTAATTGCCAGAAAATCAATTGCTTTCGGTATGGACACAAACATTGAATCATACTTAACGTACGGACCAAATTTTCCATAACCAACACTAATCGGGTCGCTCTTTTCGGGATGTATGCCTATTACTTTCGGTAATTCTTCCAATTGAATTGCAAGCGCTAATGTCGCATCTACTGGAGTAATTGTTGCAGGCAAAGAAACTCGTTTTGGTTTTGGTGCCTTTTTTGGCTTTGCCGCAGCCTTCTCAAGTGCTTTTGCTGATGGTTTACGCTTTGGTTTCGCATCTGGATCAACGACAGGCTCTGGCGTTGGAATAATCCCTTGCCATTCAAAATAGTACCCATACGGACCACGTTTCAACAAAATCGGAATATTATACCGTGGATCAACGCCGATCTCACGGGCTTCAGTCTCCATTTCATCGCCCGCACTATTATCATCACTACCAATGAGTGACCGTGTATGACGACAATCTGGGTAATTCGAACATCCAATAAAGGCACCAAATTTACTTAATTTTAAATTCATTTGTCCTGTATGACATACAGGACATACACGTGCATCTTTCCCTTCCCCAGGAAACAAAAAATGTGCCAAATCAGCTTCAAGTGTATCAATCACTTCTGAAATTTTAAGAGGTGTTGTTGCCTCTACGTTTTTCTTAAAATCGCCCCAAAAAGCATGTAATACATCTTGCCATGACCGTGTACCGGCGGAAATTTCGTCAAGTTCTTCCTCCAGCTGTGCGGTAAAATCATACTCAACATATTTCGGAAAATAATGCGTTAAAAAGGACGTAACAATACGACCACGGTCTTCTGGGAAAAATTGTCGTTTATCAAGATGAACATACTGACGGTCTTGCAATACCTGTAAAAGTGATGCGTACGTTGATGGACGACCAATACCAAGCTCTTCGAGTTTCTTAACAAGTGTTGCCTCGGTATAGCGTGGCGGTGGTTGCGTAAAGTGTTGATTAGGTTTCGTTTGCTGAAGGTCAACTGCCTGCTTTTCATCAAATTTGGGCAGTGTACGTGCACCATCTTCATCAGAGGGCTCATCCACACCTTCTTGATACAAACGTAAAAAACCATCAAATACTTGTGTTGACCCTGTCGCACGAAATACATTCTGCTGAGTGGGATCTGTCATATCAACGGTTACTTGATCAAAAAGTGCATTTTCCATTTGACTGGCAAGCGCACGCTTCCAAATCAATTCATATAATTTTCGTTGTTGGTCATCTAAATAAGCCGCAACATCTTCTGGCTTTAAGGTAAATTGCGTAGGGCGAATACATTCATGTGCTTCCTGTGCATTCTTTACTTTACTTTTATAAATACGCGGGCTACTTGGTACATAACTATCACCAAAATTCTTTTGCAAAAACGTTCGTGCTTCAGCAATCGCATCATTTGCCATATTCACACTATCAGTACGCATATAGCTAATTAAACCAAGTGTTTCCCCACCAATATCAATACCTTCATACAACCGTTGCGCTACTTGCATCGTTCGACTTGCACTAAAACCAAGCTTTCGTGAAGCCTCTTGTTGCAGTGTTGATGTAATAAATGGTGCTGCAGGATTGCGGCGCACTTGCTTCTTTTCAATAGATGCAACACTGAATGATAAATGACGCAAATGGTCAACCACCGATCGTGCATGATCTTCTGTTGTTATACTGAATTTATCAAGTTTTGTACCCTTTACATGCGTAAGACGCGCTTCAAACTGATCTTTAGGCTGAACAGAACCTGGTAGCGCCGAAAAAAGCCCTGTCACTGACCAATATTCTTGCGTTTTAAAACGTTCAATTTCTTCTTCACGATTAACAATTAATCGCAAGGCAACAGATTGCACACGCCCAGCTGAACGTGCACCAGGTAATTTCCGCCATAATACAGGTGACAGAGTAAACCCCACAAGATAATCAAGCGCGCGGCGTGCTAAATAAGATTGCACCAATTCATCATTCACAGCGCGCGGATGTTCAAGCGATGCCTGAATAGCCTTTTTCGTTATTTCGTGAAAAACAATACGGTGAACACCCGCACCTTTTAACGCATTTTTATCTTCTAAAACTTGATTGACATGCCATGATATAGCCTCCCCTTCACGATCCGGGTCGGTTGCCAAATATAAATTATCTGCGCCTTTGAGGGCTTTTGCAATCGCATCAATATTTTTCTTGCCCCGCTCGTCCATTTCCCAAACCATGGAAAAATTATTATCAGGATTTACCGAACCATTTTTAGATGGCAAATCACGAATATGACCATAGCTTGCTAAAACAGTGAAATCACTGCCCAAATACTTATTGATAGTCTTTGCCTTTGCGGGCGACTCAACAACGACAACATTCCGAGACAAGACATTACCTTTTTTTTAAATCTATTGCTGCTTGTACCAAGGGTAACAAAGGAAATGCAATAGAATTATTAAAAAAAGATACATTTTTCGAGAAATTCAACCTGTGTGATATTTTTGAGCCATAAATATCGATCAAACAATAGGTTATCGATCGACATTCACATAGACGATACATTCATTATTAGTCATTTCAAAAAAACCACTGCGTATATCAAAATCTTTCAACGCACCATTTTTATGTTCTTGCACGCATACTTTTCCAGCATTTAACGCTGAAACCATTGACATATGATCCTTTAAAATTGTCACTTGCCCTTCCACACTTGGCAAGGTGACTGCATGCGCCTCTATTTTATAAATAAGTTGATCCGCCGATAAAAGACGAAAAGAAAAAGAAGACATTTCCATAACTTCACTAACATTTCTATGAAACTAATGTCGCTGTTATCGAAACGAACGTCAAGTATCTTTTACCACAGACGTTTACTTAAACAAAATCACACTAATAATAGTCAAATATATCTTACAAAGAGGGTGCTAAAGCCCTTTCACGCAACTACGCTCAATGAACACCATACGCAGGGCTTTTAAGCATATATAAATCAAATTTTATCAAATTAGAACACGAAAAAACATAAATAAAAACGAATACTTTAATAAAAAAAGATATTGATCAGTGTTTACCGATCAATAATTGAAGACCAAAAATTTTCAAATGCACGTAATGTTTTACCAAAAACGTCTAAATCCACCATATCAGCAAGCTTTTCTTTATAAAGAATTGTTTGCTTTGCAAATGCTGAATCTAATTTTGCATAAAGATCCATACCCTTCGGTGATAAGCGAACGTGACTTGAACGACGGTCATGTGCCGATGGAACTTGGTTAACATAACCATTTTTCACCATCTTACGAAGATTATACGACACATTTGACCCTAAATAATAGCCACGGTTTGTTAATTCACCAACTGTCAATTGATTATTTTTACCAATGTTGTACAAAATTAATGCCTGAACGTTTGTTATATCCTGTTTGTCTTGACGATCAAGCTCACCTTTTACAACTTCTAAGAACAAACGGTGCAGACGCTCAATCATCACCACAACATCAAAATAGGACTCTTTCATGATTACCTCTCATAGTAAACTTATTTTAATAATTAATTATACAATAGAGTTAGTTAAAAATAATTTAACAAAATTACTTTAATACCACTCTAATACTTTATCTATGTATTAATTTTTAATTTTCAAGTGTTTAATCATCTTTTTATCAAAAAAAATAGATTTTTTTTTCATATCTCTTACATAAATTTACTCCACGCGGTATAGTATCCCAAATATGCCATGATTCCAATAAAAAGAATGTTTAATTTCGATAAAAATATCTTATTTCGCGACGCAATGATTCTTGTTATAAACAAACCTTCAGGTGTCGCCGTCCATCGCGGCATGGGAAAAGGGTCTCACCTCGAGGACGTTTTAAAAAATCTCACATTTGGCCTCCCCAACCCACCACAGCTTGCTCATCGTCTTGATGCTGGAACCAGCGGTTGTCTTGTTCTTGGGCGCCATAAAACAGCGCTTACACGCCTCGGGCATTTATTTAAAGATGGACATATCAACAAAACATATTTAGCCATTGTTAATGGATCTCCCGCAGATGATATTGGTGTTATTGATCTCCCCCTGGCAAAGCAAAGCACATTTAAACATCGGTGGTGGATGAAAGTATGCCCTGATGGCATGGTATCACGGACAGAATACCGCGTTTTGTACCGCGGCAATGACCAAACGACCCTTGTTGAATTAACACCTATTACAGGACGCACCCACCAACTACGTGTTCACTGTCAAGCCATGGGCTTTCCTATACGAGGGGATGCAATTTATGGTACAAAAAAAATAAACGAACCACCTCTTCTTCACCTGCATGCTCAATCAGTGAATATTCCATTATACTCAAAAAAACCGCCTATTTATGTAACAGCAGAATTACCTGATCATATTATTCAAACATGCGTAGAAGCAGATATTACCCTCGCCTCTCCGATAGTGCATACGTATGAACACAAGGATTAACATGCTTGCCATTATTGCAGGTCAAGGCGATTTGCCACGCAAAATCATTGACGCACGTCTTCAAAAAAATCAGCCTATTGTTGTTGTTGCTTTTGAAGGGCAAACCCCACCAGAGCTTATTCAAAATCTTCCCACTAGCATTCCTTTTATATGGGCAAGATTTGGGCAAATCGCCCCCATACTGTCTTTTTTAAAGCAACACAACGTCACCGAAATCACCATGATCGGTGGCATGACGCGCCCTGCCATTCGTGATCTTTCTGTTGATTGGACAGGGGCAAAATGGATAAAAATCCTTGGCATGAATTCCTTAAAAGGCGACGACAGCCTATTAAGCGCAATTGTTAAATTGCTGGAAAAAGAAGGATACCGTGTTGTCCCTGCCCACGTCCATCTCTCTGATTTATTCATGCCACGCGGCATTCATACGGTATGCACGCCAACCCCCATTGATGTAAGCGACATTAATCAAGGGGTAGCCCTTTTAAATACACTGTCCCCTCTTGATATAGGGCAAGCCGCCGTTGTACGACACGGAATTGTATTGGGGATTGAAACTGTTGAAGGAACGGCACAGCTCCTCACGCGCGTTGCAGAAAGAAACAAGGAAACAATCTCGCCAAACCAACAACGCTTACAATCAGGCGTCCTCATTAAAATGCCTAAAATTGGCCAAAGCAAAAAAGTTGATTTACCAACAATTGGCGTCGATACCGTCCATCAGGCAGCGGCAGCAGGACTGGCGGGCATCGCCATTGAAAGCGAGGGTGTTCAGGTGATTGATTCTGAACAAGTGAGACAAATGGCGAATCACCATCACATTTTTATCAATTGTTTTTGAAAAATCCGTTAATCATTCCTATCATGGGAAATCAAGGAAAAAACGGTTCTTTCACAACATATCCATCTTGACTTATTTCAAACATAAGGGCATCTTGATTGTGAGGAATACACGTTGTTGTGTAAACTCTCTTTTTCGTCATTGCACGAATCCACGAATAAACTTCACCTTCACTCTTTGCCGAACTGCCTGCTTTTTCCACTTTCTTCATAGAAGAAGTCTTACCGCCTGAAGCTGCTTTTAAACCTGGCATTTTTTTACTCATGCTTTTATTTATTCCCTCAAAGTCACGACCCAATACTGAAAGCCTTCCTAATAAAGTTGAGACTTTTTCCATATCAACAAAAAATTTAGCTTTTTTTGTACCGCCCATCTTTTCTACAATTTTCCCCGTTAGCGTCACTGGATTTTGAAAGATAATAGGATGCTCCCCAACTTCATGCATCAGAGCTTCATGCGCCAAACTTTCAGACACAGAAACACTTGGCAACATTAAATAGTTATAAATAGCCTGAAAATGAGGATGCTGATAGCCCTTATGTAAACCTGCACTAATAACAACATACTCAGGATAAGTCACAAAAGCCCATGATGCCGCATTTGTATCATGGCTTTTTGAACCATGGTGATTCGCTAATAAAATACATGCCTTCAATTTTGAAAAATCTTGTTCTTCAAACATAATACGATCAGTCGTTGCACCATTTGCATCGCCCGTGAATATAAAATTAGCTCCGCTCATTGTCAAACGAACAACCGCGCTGTTGCCATTAACAGAATCTGTACCTGATACACCATCATTTATAAAGGATAATTTATCAGCTACTCCTTCTGAAGCTAAGCCACTCGTATAAAGATCAGATTCGCTAGAAGCTTTTTTTAATCTCTTTTCTGATGAATCCAACGTTTCCAATGCTTTTGATTGTTTTTCAGCAGATTTTATATCATTGGCAGAAGAGATACACTCACCAAAAGAAAAATCTTCACAATCACACGAACCACTATGATAAGCATTGATTGCCAAAAATTCGAGTGATGCCTCTACTTGTGTTGAATCAAAAAAGCGATCAATTTTAATATGTTGCATAAATGGAAGCAATAATAATTCAATACGTTCCGCTTTTAATTCATTAATAATCCTCTGTCTACCTTCTGATTGTTTTTGTTTTTCTCGTGCCTCTTTTTCATCATCCTCATCACTTCCATCGCCATAATCATCTTCATCACTTCCACTGTCATCACTCACCATACCATCGTCGGCGCCTTCCAATACGTGTGATGCCCTCTCGGTGGTAACTTTTCTTTTTATACGACCACCAGCGCTTCGTTTTTCTCCACCGGTCTTTTTCGCTAAAATGTGTAAAACATCTCCTAAACGATCTGTTGGAACAACATGCGAGAGTATCGTAACTTTACTTAACATCGCCGTGTCTAAAGACACATCAAATTCATTTGCTTCAAAAGGCATCTCCATAGACGCAGCAGAAGAAACACGAGCGTTATTAGATAGCAAGAGAGAAATCAGGGAATTCATAAATTTTCGAGTGACACTCGTATGATAATCTAGAATATTACCGCCTACATATATATGTTCAATTCTCTGTCGAATACTGTCTTTATTGATTTTCAGCATCTCCGTAATTAAATTAATATGATCTTTATCAGGGTGCGATACGATAACAATAATTTTCCCAAAATCTTGACCCAACTTAAATTTCGATGCTGACGATTGCGGTGATTTTCTTTTTCGCTCCGTCACATCTACACTACTTTTAAGAGAGTGAGATGACGCCTGTGCACCTTTTGATTGTAAGAGAGATTGCGGTGAGGATTGCGATAAATACAATGAATGACTAATATTAGACACTAATGTATCTTTTGATAGACCAGGAGGGTGTGAGGAAGTACCTGCATCAATGATAAGAATATTAGCATTCTTTTGATTCCGTATCACAACGGCATTACCTTGTCCTACATTCACAAAATGAATAGAAATACTGTTATCGACACGATCCGTGCATTTCTGTGACAAAGACCCAATAACGGGAGAAGGCATTTTTCCTATTAACCACGTATTATCCCCTGAACCACTAAGACTGTGAATAAATAAAAATGGAAATAGAAAAATCGCAATCGTACGCACTTATTCTGCCAACAAATCACCCAATATTTTATTAGATTTTATCGAAAATTCATTCAAAATACTAGTGCTCTTTTTAATTGCTGCAACCACTTCAGAATATCGATCACTTTTCCCAAAGTCAGGATCGAGCATATTTATTGCGTGCAATACTTTCTCTGCATCTTTATGTGCTTCATGTTGACCAACACGCATCGCATTCATAAAACAAGATAAAGCAATATTATAAGCCTTTATTTTATCAGCAGCATCCCTCTCATGTCGTGCCATTTGAGAATTCAATACGCCATACTCGTAAAAATATGGTGAACTTTGCCTATTTCCATCAATAATTGAATGATATTGGTTATAGTAATGTCGATCGGTCTTGATCTTACCATATCGAGAACATGTCGCCAAATACCATTGCCCTTGCTCGCCTGCATCTTTTAGGATATGCCTAACTTTATCGTCACTCGATACGCTTGAATCGAGTTCTTCAATGCCCATACAATCAACTACACTTTCATCCACAACAAGTTGCGCCGCCTTAACATAACCCCTTGGCATTCCTTTTTTACCCGCTTCATAAAAGCATGTAAAAGCACGTTCACTATCACCTGCATTTAACAGTGCGCATCCCAAATTAAAGAGAATAATAGGATTACGTTCACTTTCAAATCGCCTATCACCAAAATAACTTTGGATATACATCTTTCCTTCTTGAGAGGCTACATACCTCCAATTTTTATCGTAATTCATTGAAAATGGAACGGTTAAATTATACTCAAATAGTGCATCTAGTGTTTTTCTCTCATTACGTTCTTTGCATAATGTTGCATCAACATTAAATAAACTCTCATCAAAATTAAAAGCATCTGCCACTATCTGTCGTGCCAATGGATGGCCATTTTTCGCCGCTATTATCACACCTAATCGTGCCGCTTCATTCAAATCGTCAAACGAATGAACATAATGGGATCTTATATAAGTATCAGGGTAAAAATCAGCTAAATCAAATGCTAACAGCATTGCACTTCGTGTTCCAGATGATACATCTTTTTCATACCATTCAATTAACCCCTCAATATTATTCGCCTCAACATAAAGAATGATCTTGTCATCGTTATAACCGTTGGTTGGATCTCTCTCATTACTTTCAGTGAATGATCGGGAAATCGGTGGCGCACCCTCCTCATCCGAAGAAGACAAAGATGCTGTCTCAGAAGAAATAGTACGACTACGTTCAATGCTACGTGATTTTTCAACATCAATTAACACCTCCTCTGCGTCAGCTCCATTATTCACACGTGTAGCATGAGCTGCCTCTGACGGATCAATCATCTCCATAATCGCCAAGATTACAAAAAACGTATAAAAAGAAATTAGTTTCATAACACAAACCTTTATCATCAATTTTACAATAAAGTAACACTTCATAATCACCAAAACAAGGCAAATATAGTTAAAATAAATTAGCATCTCTAAAACAGTTAGAAGTTCAATTTTTCACACATCTTTTCAGTATCAAAACTATTTTTTTTCATAAAAAATTTAAAAAAATTATTTTGTTAATAATTCTTTATTCTTTTTGTGGTGACATATAGGTACAAAGATATTACTTTTAATACCATGACCAAAGAAGGCATGAATGATTAAAATTCATTTTTTAGGTGTTCGAGGGAGCACTCCCTGTTGTGACAGTCGCTATAGTCAATATGGCGGACACACAAGTTGCGTCCTCGTCGAGGCCAATGATCAACTTTATATTTTTGATGCTGGCTCAGGTATCATCAATGCTTCGGCTATTGGCCTTAACCATCCTGACAAATTGACAAATCTCTTTTTCTCACATGTGCATCTTGATCATATGATGGGACTCCCTTTTTATTTTCCATTTTGGAAACCCGATCACCATATTAATATTCATGCAGGCAGCCTTGCGCGTTATGGCGGAATCGAATCTTTTTTGAAACGTATTTTGTGCGAACCGCTTTTCCCTGTACCATTCACTGCCTTCCCTGCTCAAATTGTATGCAGCGATTTTGTAGCGGGTCACGAACATATTTTTGGAGCTGTATCTATTTCCACATTTGAACTTAATCATCCAAACGGCGCCGTTGCTTACCGCCTTAATTTTAATGGTAAATCGGTCTGCTACGTAACCGATCATGAACATGGTGATAATGCTAATCGTGATGGTCTTATCGAATTTATTCGTGGAACAGATGTATTCATTTATGATTCCAGCTATGACGATAATAATTACGCGAATTACAAAGGATGGGGACATTCAACCTGGCAAGAAGCATTGCGCCTAGGCAATGATGCACAGGTTGTTAAAACGGCTATTTTCCACCATGATCCCCATAATACGGATGAAAAAATGGTCGACGTTGAAGCCGCTGTCCTTGCATTTAGCGAGAAAGGATTCGTCACACGCCAAGGCATGGTGCTTACTATTTAATTGGTCACGTTCTCTAAAATCCTTATCATATAGCCACTCGAAAGTGTAATTCACGATTCATCTAGGCATTTGCCTATCGTGCATAATTCATCTATATTTCGTAATAAAGCAATTAACGAACGATAGAACATGCGCGCAATCAATAAATTTTTAATAATCATCCTTTTTTATATCACATCCTATTGCGTACATGCACATTCTGTCACAGTCGCAGATATAATAAACCCCGACGGCACAATTACTGATCTAGTGATTGATATCTTAGGGCATGCTGGCATACGTATTAATGGCGTTTCAGAAAAAGAGGACTGGGCGCCTGAACGGGCACGAATTACTTCCAAACACTGTGAAGACGTGATGCAACTCATCCAAGGGAAAAATCCTGACTACCCAAAAATTGCGTGGTTAATTTCTGCAAATAAAGAACGATGGGAAGCCGATACGACATCCCACATACCTGAAAAGAATATCTTTGCTATACTAAACCTAACCTTAAAAGCATCTGATAATACTGTAAAACGCCTCAATATGGGGGCAGCCACATATCCAAAACAGACGCATTATGATGGCATTGTATTACTGGGATCAACATTAGGAGATTTTAAAAGCAGAGTATGTTTTTTAAATAATCTTATAAAAACCAAAAAAATCATAGCAATTCCCGCATCAACCCAAATCTATACCCTAACAGGAAAACGCGCCTTTAACGATGCTGAACAAACCATGTTACGTGAAAAAGGGGAAGTAGAGCTTCTAAAAGCAAACAATGAAAAAGAAGGACTCTCGTGGGTTTTTGCCCAGGAAAAAAGTGGCGCCTTAGACCAATTCACCCCCATCCTTATCAGTGATGATACTCCAACAGCTAAACGCGCAACCACCGAAAGCACAGCACGTTTATTCATCGATCAACAAAAATGCACCTCAAGCAAAAATTACCTTTTTGTTTCATCTCATATTTTTACGCTCTATCAGTATCTTATTATCAAACGCGTTGCTGCAGAATCTAACTTTCAGGGAAGCATTGATATATGTGGCACATCGATCGCCACATCAGAGAGAGGACGCTACCCCCTTCACCAAAAATTCAATATGATCCTGGATAATTTTGCACGCATTTTCTATGAAATTTGTGCCTATAAAAAGCTAACGAGGCTTTATCCACGCTCATAATGAATGACGGTACCCCTACATATTATTTTGCAAATGCTCTTTACATCGATGACAATCGGTTTTCCTTCGTTTGCACGATAAAAGCACTCTGTAAAATCAGCAAACCCACTTAACGTGCTAAGCATACCTATTCAATGAACATTTTTAGCACATTGGAACATTGACATTGCCTTTAAAAAAGAGCATTTTTTGATAAAAGAATAAACATGAATAAAACACAATGTCGTCACCCCAAACACCAATGATGCAACAATATTGGGATGTTAAAAAACGTCACCCAACAGAACTCCTTTTTTATCGCATGGGGGATTTCTATGAAATGTTCCATGATGATGCGGTTATAGCCGCTCGTGACCTTGATATTGCCCTTACCAAACGCGGCAAGACCGATGGGGATGATATCCCCATGTGTGGTGTACCTTTTCACAGCTACGAAGGTTATCTCGCTAAGCTCATTCAAAAGGGGCACCGTGTCGCTATTTGCGAACAACTTGAATCACCAGATGAGGCCAAAAAACGCGGCGCAAAAGGCCCGTTACTACGCGATGTTGTGCGCATTATAACACCTGGAACAATTACGGAAGAAAACCTCCTCCCGACCCGCCACAATAATTACCTTATTACCCTATCAACATTCAAAAAAAATACACACATCGGTATTTCAATCATTGATATTACAACAGGGGAATTCAGCCTTGAACAATGCACCCCCCAGGAATTAACCACAACACTTGCACGCCTTGAACCATCCGAAATTCTTTGCCCTGACCATTATCTTCACAACGATAACAATGATGATGCATCTGCGCACACTCTTATATCTCAAGCACTTAATCCCTGGCGCCGCAAATGCACTCCCCTCCCCCTCGTTCGATTTAATGCAAACAATAGCATCGAACGCCTTCTTACCTTTTTCTCAGTAACCACATTAGACGTTTTTGGCATGATTCCCGAGGAATGCTTAATTGCAGCAGGTGTCACAATCGACTATCTTTACCTCACGCAAAAAGAAACCTTACCACGCTTATCTTATCCGCGGCATGCACAAAAAGCAGAAACCCTTATCATTGATGCGACCACACGCAAAAGCCTCGAACTGATGTGCACACAAAAGGGGGATTTTAAAGGTTCCCTCCTTCATGCGATTGATCGCACACTTACACCAATGGGCGCACGCTTGCTTAGCAAACACCTATCAGCACCGCTTATCCACAAGGATGCCATTAACAAACGCCTTGATACCGTCACTTACTTTTACGAGAACACAATCCTTCGACAAACGATTCGGGAATACATAAGCAAATGCCCTGACGCTGAACGTGCCCTTGGACGATTATTGATGACACGTGGCGGCCCGAGGGATGTGGGACTCATCAGGCAAATGCTATGCCAAGCTACGCACATCGCACGCTTACTCGCTGAAGCAAATGCAGCAACATCCATTGACTTTATCAATGAATGGCATGATGCTTTAAGTGCCAATACAGACCTACTGCACACTCTTGAGATAGCCTTCAAAGACGAGCACCTTCCCATGCTCAGCCGCGACGGCAACTTTATCGCTGATGAGTATTCAGCTGATCTTGACCGTGTGCGTTACGTGCATAAAGAAGGGCGCGCCCTTATTGACGCTCTTCAGCAACGCTACATCACGGAGACAAGCATAACCACCCTAAAAATCCGTCATAACCACGTTTTAGGTTATCATATTGAAGTTAGCCCTAGCCACAACAGCAAAGTACCTGAACATTTTATTCACAGACAAACGCTATCAACAAGCTATCGCTATACAACCGTTGAACTGGCAGATCTAGAACAGGAACTTAATCAAGCCGCAACAACGGCATTATCGCTAGAGCTGTCGTTATATGACCATCTGGTCTCAATAATCTGCACCCAAGAATCCCCTCTTAAAAGAGCTTTATGTGCCATCGCAACAATTGATGTTTCATCAGCCGCCGCTGATCTTGCGATAAACGAACACTACATCCGCCCAACATTGGATAACACACAACAGCTCATCATTGAAGACGGCCGGCACCCTGTTGTTGAACAAGCCCTCAGACAAAGTGGCACAAAAACACCTTTCACACCGAATCATTGCATCATAAACGAAAACAAAACATTTTGGCTAATGACAGGCCCCAATATGGGTGGTAAGAGCACCTATTTACGCCAAAACGCCCTGATTGTTATTATGGCACAGATGGGAATGTATGTTCCTGTAACAAAAGCGCATATCGGGTGTGTTGATCGTATATTTAGCCGCGTTGGTGCATCGGATGATCTAGCCGCTGGCAGATCAACGTTCATGGTTGAAATGGTCGAAACGGCAACAATTTTGCACCAAGCAACCGATCGATCCTTTGTTATCCTGGATGAAATTGGTCGCGGAACAGCAACATACGATGGCCTTGCCATTGCCTGGGCCGTGTCGGAACATTTGCTGAATGTGATACAGTGCCGCGCATTATTTGCAACGCATTATCACGAACTCACCCACCTTAAGACGGAGGCGCCCAAAATGGGTTGCCTTACGGTAAAAGTAGAAGAGTGGCAAAATGAGATTATCTTTCTGCATAAAGTCATTGATGGCATCGCTGATCGATCATATGGTGTTCATGTGGCTGCCCTTGCGGGATTACCAAAAACGGTCATTAAACGGGCGGAGGCAATGCTAAAACGCCTTGAAAGCAATAATGATGCCCCCTTAAAGAAAAAGCAGCTGACGTTGGCCTTTAATGAACCAAACACAACAACAATACCCGAAACACATAAATCCGACCCGATCATCATTGAGAAAATCCAGCCATCCACTGTTGAAGCACGCCTAAGCGAAGTCGATCTTAATGCCCTATCGCCCAAAGCAGCACTGGATTTGCTTTATGATTTAAAAGCCAAGCTAACTGAAAAAATGGCAGCCTAAGAAACATGACAGCCCAAAAAGACTGTCATTTATAAAAATCATGAATTAACAGCACGCTCAACCCACATTGCCTTCCCGCAGGATCTCAAATGGTAGATTTTCCCGTTCAGTCAAAGCAGAATCTCCGCATTCACCATCAACAGGAATCACTGAAATATTAAGATAAGGCGTACCCGCCTCAACAAGCATTTTCAATTCTGAACTATGTGGATGTGCTCCCCAATCCTGAATCACATCACCTGCACAAAACGCTGCAATTTGCCCCGCTTTATCAAGAGACATTCCTTGATTAAGACCATAAATCAATCCAGCTGCAAATTGATCGCCTGCTCCCGTTGTATCAACGACTTCACCAACTGTAGGGCTTTCAATAAAGTAAATTGAATCTTTATCAAAAACATAAGCACCTTCACTACCACACGTAATAGCACCCCTTTTTCCCATATTTTGCAAAATATACGCTGCACATTTTGCCGAGCAGGCACCTGTCAATAAAAGTGCTTCGCCTTCATTACCCAACACAATATCAACATAATCCTCTATAAAGGTCAGCATATCTTCTTTATGATTTGCCACACAAAATTCAGCCGACAACGTCAATACAACACTATTATTATTTTCTTTTGTACGCTGCGCTACCCGGCGTATGGACGAATGGGTCTCTTCAGGTTCAAATGAAAATCCTTCAACTAATAGGTAACGCGCACGTGCGGCTTTTTCAATATGTTCGTCACTCACAACAATTTTTTTTGAAACACCAAGGTTTGTCAACATCGTCCGTTTTCCATCAGGTGTTACCAGAACGTAACACACACCTGTGCCAAGTTGTGGATTTATTGCAGAAATTTCAGTTAGTTCAATCTCATTTTGATTTGATGAACGACGAAATTCGGATGCAATGAGATCATCACCCAAAACACCCATCGCCAGAACCTTTAACCCAAATTTTCCTACACCAACCCCTGTATTACCAGCCGATCCACCGCTTCCCGCATGAATAAGGGAATAACCAGCACTCCCTAATTGATCCGAATAATAACGCTCTTGCTCAGCATCAATCCATTTTGTTTGATCTTTTTCGAGCCCCTCCCTTTCAAGAAAAGCATCAGGGACTTTATAAACATAATCCTCTAAAAAATTTCCGATTGTACAAAATACTGGATCTTCTTCGCATCGAAATGCTTCCGCTGCGTACGTTTCTATTAACGATAGAATACAAACAACTACAACAATTATAATTTTTTCCATAAAATATTTCATCAAATTTATTCCGCATAAGATGTTATAACGTGACCAATATGTGCTGTCCAGTGAAATAAGCACATGGATTCGTATATACTTTAGTAATAAAAAAATTAATTCATAAAAATATTTCGATTCCACCTAAAATGTGGCATGATGAATATCTTTTAGAGGCTCTTATGAAAAATAGGTAGGTAGCTTTTGTTAAACCTTGGAGTGCGCCATCTTCGCTTTCCCTTTTTGTCATCTTCGAACGTGATCCGAAGATCTCTCATGCTTCACGGGCAAACACTAGGTATAACTTAATAGCTGTATGCTGCCTCAATAGTAGAGATGCTCGGATCAAGTCCACGCATGACACAGGGCAGTACCTTGCAGGAATACCCCACCTATTTTTCATAAGAGCCCCTTTAAATAGCACCAATTAAACAGAACAGAGGATAAAGAAATATGGGTTTTAACTGTGGCATCGTCGGCCTTCCAAATGTTGGCAAATCAACACTTTTTAATGCACTTACGGCAACAGCAGCTGCAGAGGCCGCTAACTACCCCTTTTGTACCATTGAACCCAATACAGGGCGTGTCGGTGTGCCTGATGAACGTCTTGATAAAATTGCTACCATCGCAAAATCACAAAAAATTATTCCAACACAGCTTGAATTTGTTGATATCGCAGGGTTAGTACGTGGCGCCAGCAAAGGTGAAGGGCTCGGCAACCAATTCTTAGGACATATTCGTTCAGTCGATGCCATTTTTCATGTCCTACGTTGTTTTGAAGATAGTGACATTACCCACGTTGATGGCAGCGTTGATCCCTTGCGTGACCTTACAACCATTGAAACAGAATTGATGATTTCGGACATGGAAAGTTTAGAACGCCGCGTGGTGTCGCTTGAAAAAAAAGCCCGTGGCAATGACACTGACTCAAAAGCCACGCTTGCTATCATTCAGAAAGTTCTCCCTTTATTACAAGATGGCAAGCCTGCCTCTGCGGTCAAGCTATCAGCTGATGAAAAGCCCCTTTTTGAACAGCTACAACTTCTTACCAGCAAGCCCATTTTATATGTATGCAACGTAGCGGAATCAGAAGCTGATAAAGGCAATGCTTATACAGATGCCGTTTTTGCCTATGCCAAGACAATCGGCGCTAAAGCCGTTGTTATTTCAGCTGCCATTGAATCAGAAGTAGCGCAGCTCCCCCCTGAGGAGCAAACAGAATTTCTACAAAGCTTAGGCCTTGCCGAAACAGGATTGAAACGCATTATTCGTGAAGGATATGCATTGCTTGGCCTTCTCACATTTTTCACGGTAGGACCAAAAGAAGCCCGTGCCTGGACAATTACGAACGGTATGAAAGCCTCACAAGCCGCAGGTGTGATTCATAGCGATTTTGAACGTGGGTTTATTTGTGCGGAAACGATCGCCTATGACGATTTTATTGAACATAACGGTGAAGCTAATGCAAAAGTTGCAGGCAAATGGCGCCAAGAAGGGCGTGAATACATTGCAAAAGATGGTGATATTTTTAACTTTAGATTTAATGTTTAAACTAATGGCTTATTTACTTACTGAGAAGCTAAATTTAATAAGGTATAATCCGCATCTACCCACTCAATTTGTATAAGAGCCATAAAAATATTATATATTAAAATGATCAAACATAGATCAGAAATTTTAAACACATGTACACTCTAAGATTTATCCTTTTCATTTTCATAAGCTTATATTTTCATGCAACGATAACTATATATGCTAGCACAACATTATTTGAGATAGAAGATTTCAAAATTATTCGTTTTAACGAAGAGATGTTTATTGGAAAAAGAAAAATGCAATACAAAGAGACTGATGGTTATGCGAAAGACCAAGATAATGTTTACTTTGTTTTTGAGAAATTGACAGATGAGAATTTTAATTTTTGGGAAGCTTATTTTATAGAACAACGTGATACTGCGTTCCATTTTGAAGTGCCTGCAGATACATTAAATGGAGAAATGAAATCGGTTCCCATTAGAGATGGCATAGTTGCGTTTAAATATTCATTAGATTTAGCTGCAAGAAGTGATACTAAACAAACCATATGGATTGCATATGTAACACGTAAAGATCCAAGGCAACCTAATGCATTAAGCAGCTATGACATTGAAATGATCGTTTCTGTTTTTATAGATAAAGATTCGCCAATCACAACCCATATGGGAATTGCACGCAATGCTGAATATTTTAGATTCGATATGCAACCACACGTTGACCTCGCCATGAAACTACATTCATTTTCAGCGACTGTATCAAATATGCTTTATGGGGGGAAACAATACATGACAACAAAGCCTGCCTCTGACATGAGAAATATTATGCTTCAACATTTTAAAGAAAATAAGTTAGAAAATTATATTTGGCTAGGAGATGAGCAACAGAGACAGAGACGAAGTATTCTATATAAAAATATAGATGCAGATTGGATTTTATATCATAAGCTTTTGAATGATGATGTATTTGATAACCCAGAACACATCATCATTAAAGATTTTAAATCATTTGAAACAAGTGATGTGGAAAAAATATATAATTCTGCACAGCAGTTCCCGCCAAGCCACACAGGTCTTGAATAATAAGGGTTTTTAAAACTATTTTTCGTAGACTTTTAAAAAAAACGGTTTATACATCGTGTATAACGTGCATGAAGTTATTTGAATCATGAATCAAACACGAAAGTATTTT
>CANLGW010000011.1 GCA_947490395.1 Alphaproteobacteria bacterium | reverse complement strand
TATTCAGGCAAAATATCGGTTGCATCAAACTCTTCATGGGTTTCAGGATCGGTGATATGTACTTTGAGGCGTTCGTTGGATTCAATTTCATGGATAATCGTTTTTCCGTGATAGACGGAGCCCACCCCTTCGCCAATCGGAAAATAGAGCAATGAAATATGAAACACTTTTACGATTTGGGTGTAATCTTCACGCTGCGCCAGATTATCGACAATTAATCGCGCGGTATTAAAGCAGGCTTTGTGAATGAATGAATTCTTTACGTTTCGTTCAATTTCAATAATGTATTTATGGTGATTTTCATCCTCCACAATTAAATCAGCAATGCTCCGTTTATCTTTTGGATCTTCTTTATTGCTTTCTGTTTCCAAGAGCGCAATGATTTTAACGGCGCTATATCCTTTTGTTTTAAGGAGTGCCGAAATGAAACCTTCAACAATTTCATAGTCGCCTTTATCTTTCAAAAGGTACTGAATAGCATAATCAAAACTAATCAGTTGCTTGACACAATCATCCCCTTCACTCATATGGATATTGACTTTTGTGTCGTAGCGTATAGCAATATCATTAAGAAGGATCAATAATTTATTCGATGCTGTTAAAATTGACGCTGTTCCAATATGGATTTTAAGCGTATTAGATTGGCATTTAAAATAATGCGCAAATTCGGTTTCAATCATATCAAAATGTGTTTGTGTGGGGGATGTACCAGCACCTTCCCAGCTATCATTGAAAAAACAACTAATTGCGCCTGTTATCATTAAATCATTAAATGCATGAATTACAGGTGTGGGATTACTAGCGACTGCGTAAAAGCTGGTGGCACCACTTTTTAGGGCATCGATGAGAACGAAAATAGCTTGTTGATATCGATCTTCATCTGTTTTGTCATGCTTTGTATGCATAGTGCTGAGAAGGGCTGTGATTGGAAGTGCATCCAACATCCGACGGTCAAATAATTGATTGGGATGAATATGACAATTGACAAAGCCAGGGGTGACATAAACGTGAGATGAATCAATGGCGTGTGTGTGAATAGGAGATGATTCAATTGCTGTAATGATACCATTTTTATGTGTGATATCAGCAAGAAGGTAGGTGTTATTAGCCCCATCGATAATAACATTCTTTAATATTTGGATCATTAAGGTTCCTTTTGTTTGTATATATACTCAATGGACATGGATGTACCCATTTCCCGCCATGGCGAGTTTGCTAAGTAGATGTGGTCATTTCGTGGCTGCTTTACTGCATCGCCGAGCGAAGCTCATGATAACGACGGTGTTGATCAAAACAGGCAATTTCACGTTGATTTGGTACACATAGTCACGTCACATTAATAAATGTATCACGAAATTGCTAAGATTTTAACAAAAAGGGGATGAACTTTTTGGAGAATTTATTATGTAATGCTAGAAATTATGTTTAATCCATCCATTCATACGTTTCCAAAAAGAGGATGTATTCATAGATAAGGCTGTTGATTGATTGCTTTCAAAATCTTGAAAGGCGTACTGTAGTAAACCTGCACATGTTGAGAAACTGGGGCTTTGAATAAGGTCAATCGTTCCTGAGAGACCGTTTGGAGAGCCTAGCCTGACTTGTCTACCAAAGTATTGCGTTGCCATTTCACGTATACCTTGTAATTGACTGGTGCCACCTGTAATGACAATGCGTTGAAAAGCAAGCGGGTCAATTTCATGTGCTTGGACTTTGTTGATAATTAGCTCAAAAATTTCCTCAATGCGTGATTTAATGATATGCACAAGTAGTCCTTTGGGGATTTGATGGCTGTAATCATGTATGGATTCACCCATTTGTGCGACCATAATGCTTTCACGATCATCCGATGAGGAGGCAATAAGTGTTCCATAAAGTGTTTTAAGGCGTTCGGCCTGAACGAGTGGTGCCGCGAGACCGCGCGCAATATCATTCGTTATGTTAGCACCGCCAATTGGAATCGTTGTTAGACTTGAAAGATTGCCTTCGATAAATGTTGATACACTTGTCTGTCCAGCACCAATATCAATGAGGGTTACGCCGAGTTCCATTTCATCATCAACGAGCGTTGAAAGACCTGATGCATAAGGTGATACAACAAAATCAGCAATATCAAGGTGGCAACGACCAACACACGATGTCAGATTTCGGATCATCCCGACTGGTGCCGTTACAACATGTAATAACACAGCAAGGCGTTGTCCAATCATGCCGAGAGGATCCCGGATGCCTTTTACATCATCAACTTCATAGCCAATAGGAAGCATATGAATGACTTGACGATCTTGGGGAATCGAAATATCTCTATTTAAAGATAGCAGTCTTTTAAGATGCGATTCATTTACAGGATGATTGGATAGTTGTATTTCCACCTTTACACGGTGCGATTGCGCCCAACGTCCAGGAATGGCAACATAAACGCTGTTAATATTTTGTGTGGCTGTTTGTTCGGCTGCATGAACGGCATTTAGAATGGAATCTTCTAACGCCTCTAAGTCTATAATGTTTCCGCCACGAAGTCCTTTTGATAGCTGGTAACCAATGCCTGCTACCTTTAAAGAAGCCTGGTCTTGATTTTTCTTGCTGGCTGCACGGGCAATTGCACAGCAAACTTTGCTTGTTCCAATATCGAGTGCTGCGAAAACTTCACTTTTTGGTTTCGGTAGTCGTTTGATAAACAAACTCATTTTAGTTCCTTAGTTATTTTTATTGGGGCATATTTGTTTAAAAAATATCAGTTCTTTATAGCAATTCATATTACTTTAGTAAAGTTAATGAAGAGTAATGAATATATTTGTATTTTTTAGATTAAACGCGTAAATCAGCTTAACTATGATTATAATCATATTATGTGTATTTATCTATGTAAATTTTTAATTTTAATCATTTTCATAGTGTGAATGATTTTGTAACTTTATGGTTAGCTAATTATATTTTAGTACAAGAGAGCGATAAGCCAAGCAAGGAGCAAACCCGGCAAAAAGGGTGCTGTTTCTCGTTTAAAATACCGCGTAAGTATGATTGCTACGCCGCCACTGATGAGTAGTATCGTTGGTACTTTTTCAATTGGTATCCACGCAGAGAAAGAAGCTAAAATGATAAGGTCAGCAAGACCGATCATTGCTTTACCCCGAATGTATTGATAACCCGAAAGCAAAATAGTTGTGCTTGTCAGCGCTAGACATGAATCATATGTAAAGCCACTGTGATTGATGAGAGCGTGAGTATGATTATTACTGAATGCACAAAGAATGGCGTAGCAAAGTGTTACTAAAAGCCAAATACTTAATGTTGATAATGGAATTGTTTGATATTTCCAATCATGATGAACTAGTGCCATAGCCGTTAGGAGAGAGGCGCCTTGCACAGCAATCATCATGATTAGATACAGTGTCATGGCCTAGACGGCTTTTGCTTTTTCAAAATTTGATTCAGCAAAGTGCCAATTGATGAGCGATGTTAAAAAGGTCTCTGTATAATCAGCGCGGCGATTTTGAAAATCCAAATAATACGCGTGTTCCCAAACATCAATGGTTACAAGTGGTGTCATACCTTCTGTGATTGGGCATTCAGCATTGCTTGTCTTTACAATTTTGAGTGTTTTATCGTGTGCAACAACAAGCCATGCCCAGCCACTGCCAAACTGTGTTAAGGCTGCTTGTTTAAAGGTGTCGCGAAATGCATCAAATGACCCAAAGTCCCGTGTAATGGCATCATTTAGATCGTTTGTGGGTGTGCCGCCACCATTAGGGGTCATGCTTTCCCAATAAAACGTGTGATTCCACACCTGCGCTGCATTATTAAATATGGCTGTATATTCAGATAATTTTGCTGTTTTTTGTATAATATCATCGAGTGATAACATGGCAAAATCAGTGTTTGCGATTAAATTATTTAAATTGGTAACATACGTTTGATGATGTTTGTCGTAGTGAAACGACAGGGTGTGCGCTGTGATATGGGGTTCAAGTGCATTTTTAGCATATGGTAGGGGGGGTAATGTAAACATATAGGATTCTCCTGAAATGTGCGTGATCACAAGAAAATAGCATTTTCTGGTGGTAAACAAAAGCTTCTACATTTTAAAAAGATAAAATTATATAAAAAGTCTTTCTTATTTGTTTTTTCACTTGCAGATTGAAAAAAGCATCATTATTATCAAATTTTAGTAAAGATAATAAGGAATAATAGTCAGATGGCCGGAGAGAAGCCCGTAAATGTACAAGATGTTTTTTTGAACCATGTTCGTAAAAACAAAACTCCACTAACTGTTTTTTTAATAAATGGCGTTAAATTGCAAGGTATAGTGACGTGGTTTGATCAATCAACGATGTTGCTGCGTCGCGAAGGACATTCTCAACTTGTCTATAAACATGCGATATCAACGATAATGCCGCAAGGACCAATTATGTTGTTTGAAAACAATACGCAGCAAGAAGTAATGATTCCGATTGACGAAGAATCAGATGTTATGTTGGATCATGACTCTGAGGAAGAGTAGAAAATGGCCTCTCATTGTTTGCGCGGTGAGGGATGTATATTTGTAAAAAGCCCCGTTAGGACATATGTCTTAGCGGGTTTTTACTATATACTTAATAGTTAAGCTTTCATTATCATGAGGAGTCGGAGGTGACGTGGTGATCTATCTGAATGAGTCACCTCAGTGAGGATCGCTATGAATGGTATCCATAGTTATTAAAGTATGGTCAATAAAATTTACAGGTTTAAAATATGTAAGAGTTATTTTGTTGCCCTTTTAGTAAGGTGCGGGCGCATAGCCTCGCGGTGGTGTTGGTTGCTGTGGATATTGTTGATATTGCGCCTGCGGATAGCCACCTGGATAGGGTGCTGGCGGCATAGGCTGTGGTGCGACGGCCATAGGTTGTTGCGGGCGGTAAGGTGATTGAATCGTATAAGGATTCTGTTGAGTCTGATTGAGATTTTGTTGAATTGGTTGGGGTTGATAAGGTTGTTGGTACTGTGGTGATTGCGGTGCATAGTTTGGATTGTAAGGGGCAGGGGCATATTGTTGCGCATATATAATAGGGCGCGGCGCGGCTGGTAAATGATCTGTAAGTGGCGCACGTTGATCAATCATGTATTGCGCGCCGCTTTCTGGCATAGGTGGCATTGATTGCATAGGTAGTTGTGCATATTTTGATGGAAGGCGTTCCATTTGGTTGATTACAACATCACCTATGCGTGCATTCTGCATATCCATTGAGTTTTTCATCAAGTCAGGACGTGGAGTGCTTGGTAATGTACCTGCCATTTGTTGGGCATTTACTTGAGGCATACCCATCTGTGGCATCGACCCGTCAAGATTGGGTAAAGGATAATTACTTGATTGCAAACTTGATGCTATTTTTTGGGGAGTGCCAATATCATAAACATTAACGGCGATTAAAAAACCTGTTATGAAAAGCAGGGAACTTAAAAAGAAAAGCCCTATAATTAAGGCGAAGAATGAGAGCTTGCTCATGGTGAAATTAAGCTCCTTTTCAATCCAATTAGCGTAAAAATTTTGTACAAAAAAACCATATAGCGTTGAGTACGGGCGATCATGTAGATAAGGTGTATGCTGGCGATTGGCAAAACGCTGTTGATTCTTGTAATAAGCATCTTCTGTTTTGTGTTCAGGATTACGTTGTGCAGAAGTATTGCGAGCGTTTTTTTGTGTGGACTGTGCTTTTTTCTGCTGAAATTGTTCAGGTATTGACAAGTGAAATGGACGTACGTTCTCGTCTTCCCAAAAAGTATCTTTGGGGTATTTCACGGTTGTGAACAGGGGTTGTTCAAATATGTCTGAGCGTGATTTTGTTTGGTACACGTGATTTCTTTGAAATCTTAAGCCTCTAGTACCATATTAGCTGAAGTCTAATGTTTATTACAAACAATTTTAGATGTTTTATAGGAAAAATAACGCTTTATAAATAAATCCGCGGATTCAAAATCTACCCGCGGAGAATCTGTTTAAAATGCGTTTTGTTTAATTACTTAGCCACAGGCTTTATAATCCAGAATGCGCTTTCAGTAATGTCACGCTTACCATCGGGTAGTGGTGTTTCTGTGCGGTCGTCATCTGATATAATAAAGTATGAATTATCACCAAGATAGGTTAACCCTTCTGGTTTGTGGTTATGAAAAGACACTTCATCAACTGAAGTAAAAGGTTTATTTTGGAAAAGATCAGTGAGTGAAATTTTGATTAATTTTCCTGTATAATTCGTGCCCTTTTCATAGGCAAGAAGAGCGTATAAATGCTTATCTTCTTTGTTGTATTCAAGGCTTGATAAACCAAAATCCTTGGCATGCTCACGTGTATAAAGGAGTTTCCAGTCATCACCCAATTCAACGCGTCCATTCTTTTCAGTAATGCTGACGGCAACGATTTTTGTTGAACTTTCATTCTCATCTTCTTTGTAGCTTTTGCCAGCTTCACGAATGCCAAGGAGAAGGATTTGCTCGTTCGCTGATGTTTGGCTTGGTACAATAGCAGATGCCTCAATTTTAAAATATTCAACAGGATCTTTTGATGCATTACTTAATAATTTTTTAAGGATCGCATGAAGTTTTGCGTCAGCAATTTCATGAAAATCAGAAGCCTTTTTTGTTATTTCATTAAACTTGAAAGCAATAGCTTTTGTGTAGGCGAGTTCAGTTGTGCGATCATAAGAACTGAAAGTAAGTACCCAGTTTTCAAAAACACTTGTTGTTTCAATCTTTTTGACAAAGAATGGTTTTGCAAGTGGTATTTTAAGGGATGGATTGACTTTGCGTTGATAGGGTTTTTGCTTTAAGCTGCCGATATCATACATCAAGAGTTGGTCACCATCTTTATCATTAGCTAGAATGACATAGTTTCCAATGCGAGAAGCACTTGATAGCTCGCACGTCATCTTTTCTGTGGGTTTCTCGTTGGCATTAAAGCAAGAAACTGTACCACTATGTGTGATGTGTGATTGTGTTTTCGTTTTAATGTTTTCCTTTATAAAAAGTATGGACATTATAATAACGAAAAATATAATGATATATTTTAGGAGAACGGTTTTATTTTTAGTCATATGAAAGGATCCTTTGGTATGTCGCGGTAATTACTGAATAATTTTATGAAATTTTTATGTTAATTGAAACATATTTCTGAAGGTGCAGCTTTTACCTTTTAAATTATATAACTTTTTTGCCAGGTGGTACTTCGCTTTTTTAACTGACGAGCTTTCCAATAATGCGGGCTGTATAGTCAACGAGTGGAATAATTCGGCTATAATTCATGCGTGAAGGGC
Source organism: Alphaproteobacteria bacterium (assembly GCA_947490395.1). Taxonomy (GTDB): domain Bacteria; phylum Pseudomonadota; class Alphaproteobacteria; order Paracaedibacterales; family CAIOTO01; genus CAIOTO01. Next base: position 25,826 of record CANLGW010000011.1, on the reverse strand, counting down.
CAATGACTCCAATGGCACCAATGATTTTTTGTTCTGTATTTCGATAGGGTGATACAACAAGGGAACAGCCTGATAGACGAAAAAGGCTATTTTCAGCTCCAATAAAGATTTGCACACCTTCGGCTTGAATCGAGGCATCAAGGAGTTGAATTAGTGTATCTTTTGTGTCGAGAGCTTGAAATAAACCGCGAATTTGCTCCAACTCATCAAGTTCCGTTACGGAATCAAGTAAATTGGATTGACCTCTGACAATCAATGATCCGCCTCGTTTACCACCAGCCCAAACAGCCAGACCCATTTCGACAACTTTAGTTGTGAGTTCGTCAAAGTGTTCCTTGTCTTGGGTTAATTCTTGCGTAATAATGTGGCGAGCCTCAGCAAGAGTGCGCCCATGGATGCGCGCCGTTAAATAGCGTGCTGCTTCATTGAGAACAGACTGTGTAATTGTATCGGGTAAATCAAGGACGCGATTTTCAATAGTGCCTTCATTGGTAATTAAAACAGCTAATGTGCGTCCTGGGGATAAATAAACAAATTCAAGGTGTTTGAGGGTGGCCTCTGTCTTTGGCGCCATGACAAGGCCTGCGCAGGACGATAAGCCTGATAACATAGTGGAGGCTTCATTAAGGACACTATCAAGATTTAGGCCAGATGCTTTGCAGCGACGTTCAATTTCGTCACGTTCCGTTTTTTGGATGTCACCAACCTCAAGAAGTCCGTTTACAAAAAACCTGAGACCGGCATCTGTGGGAAGACGACCAGCCGAGGTGTGAGGGGCATAGAGGAGTCCCGCATCTTCAAGATCAGCCATTACATTACGTATAGTGGCAGGAGATAAGGGGCTTTTAAGGCGTCTTGATAAGGTACGTGATCCGACAGGTTCTCCCGTTTCAATGAAAGCGTCAATGATTTCGCGAAAGACTTCAATCGATCTATTGTTTAAATCAGCAACTGTACCTGACATGTTTTTATTACCTTTAGGTCTATACCCAATTAACGTGAAATTTTTTGTTTTTATCAACGTTGCCGTCATCGCAAATGGAGTGTGTTGATCCAGGAAAACAATTATTGGATGGTCGCACCCGCTTCACAGATTTGCCATGACGGAAAATAGGAACTTTCATGTCTATTGAGTGTATTCTAATTTAAATAACACCATTTGCCTCTTTTTGGTCTATTACTTTTGCTGGCGTCGAAAAATCACTACGTTTAAGTTTTAAATAAAGGAGGAGTGGTGCCGCCAAGCAAATGGATGAAAATGAACCAATTGGAATACCAAATAAAATGGGGAGGCTAAATGTTGAAATCACTTTTCCACCAAAAAGGTATAACGCAAAAACGGCAAGAAGCGTCGTGCTCGCCGTCATAATTGTACGGGATAATGTTTCATTAAGGCTGCGATTGATCAGTTCTCCTAATGGCATTTTTTTGTGTTTACGAAGGCCTTCACGGATGCGATCAAAAATAACAATGGTGTCGTTAATCGAATAACCAGCTGTGATCAGTACGGCAATAATAGCGGTTTCGTTGAACTCAAGGGGAAATACGGAAAAAAGCCCCATAATCGCAAGACAGTCGTGCGTAAGCGCTACGATTGCGCAAACTGCAAATTGCCACTCAAAACGAAAGGCAATATAAAGCAACATAGCGGCTAAGGACAGACCAATGGCTTTTATGGCGTTATTGACAAGTTCTGCGCCAACTTTAGGGCCAACCGTTTCAATTTTACGATAATCAACATTTTTACCCAAAACACCTTTGATTTTATCAATGGCAACCGTTTGTGCTGATTCGCCGCCATGTTGTGTTTCAAGCTTGATCATAAAATCACGGTCATTGCCAACTTGTTGTAACATGACTTCACCAAGATCAAGGTTGTTTAGATTTTCACGGAGCTTTGGAATATCTTGTGCCTCTGGCATGCGGACTTCTAAAATATAGCCACCACGAAAATCAATACCGTAATTTAGACCTTTAAAGGTGACGCCCAAAATTGAGATTATGGAAATTACAATGGCAATACCAAAAGTAATAAAACGAAAACCCATAAAATTAATGGATGTATTATGAGGGACGATTTGTAGACGTTTCATAGAGTGAACTTTCTTCTTTTAAACGATATTAAATGGGAAGCGTTGTTGTTTTGCGACCTTTGAGCCACGTTACAATAATAAGACGTGATAAAGATAACGCTGTGAACAGCGAAATAACAATACCAAGAGCAAGCGTAACGGCAAATCCACGAATTGGGCCTGAGCCAAATTCAAATAAAACAGCGGCACCGAACAGTGTTGTTAAGTTTGAGTCGATAATGGTCATCATTGCCCGTTTATAGCCAGCTTCAATCGCATGAATGGGTTTAACGCCGCCGCGTAATTCCTCTTTGATACGTTCAAAGATTAGAACATTTGCATCAACGGCCATACCAATTGTTAAGGCAATACCAGCAATGCCAGGTAGGGTCAATGTTGCTTGTAATAATGAAAGTCCAGCAAACAAAAAGATGATGTTAAATACCAAGGCAATATCTGCAAACAAACCAAATGTTGCATAGCATAAGATCATAAAGGTTGCTACCAACACGAATGCTAGGATAACGGCTGTTTGACCTGAACGGATTGAATCGGCGCCAAGGCTTGGACCTACGGTTTTTTCTTCGATCACTTTAAGGGGGGCGGGAAGTGCACCAGCACGAAGGAGAAGTGAAAGATCACTTGCTTCCTCAAGTGTGAATCTACCCGAAATTTGCCCGCCACCATCGCTAATTACACTTTGGAAAACAGGGGCACTGATGACTTGGTTATCAAGTACAATGGCAAATTGCTTTTTTAAGTTTTCACGTGACATATCGGCAAATTTGCGGCCGCCAACACTATTGAATTTTAGTGAAACAGCAGGGCTACCATTTTGATCATACGTTACTTGTGCATCAACGAGTGTTTCTCCACTGACCATAACTTGTTTTTTTACAGGCACATAAATGATTTGTCCGCCTCGCTCCTCAGGAAGATATTCAACGCCAGCTGATGCCACAGGGACACGTGTTGGGTTTTGTGGATCTGCCATTACGGGCTGTAGGTTTGGATCAACAAGGCGGAATGTCATTTTTGCGGTTTTACCGATACGACGTTTAACTTCAGCAGGGTCATCCACACCAGGTAATTGTAAAATAATACGATCGTTACCTTGGCGTTGAATATTTGGTTCTTTCGTTCCGCTTTCGTCAATACGACGACGAATCACTTCAATAGATTGGTCGATCAATGCCTTTTTACGATTTTCAAAGGCTGATTCTTCGATGTGCGCAACAACATGACTTTCTTTAATCGCAACGGTTAATAGCTTATCGATATCATTGATAATTTTTTTCACAGCATTCGCATCGGATGAATTGCGCAGTGTCATTTCCAATCGTGGTGTTGCGGCCTTTTGATCGACTGCAAGCCCAATATAACCAATTTGGTTCTTACGGAGTTGTGTGCGTACATCATCAAGAAGCTGATTAAGATAATCACGCGCGACAGCCTGTAAGTTGACTTCTAATTGCAAGTGTGAGCCACCACGAAGTTCAAGACCTAAGTTCACTTTATTTTGAAGCCAGGTCGGCATCATGGAAAGAAAACCAGGTGAGGTAACGTTGGGTAGAGCAAACAAAATTCCCAATACACATGTGCCTGTGATGAGCCAAAATTTCCAACGTGGAATTGCTAACATAAAAGGTAATCCTTAATAAACAGTCGTAATAAATATGATAAAGTGTTATCAGCAGCTCTGTCATTACTTTAGAAATGCTGATGACCCTTTTTTACGTTAAGCGTGCTTTTTTATCGCTGTTGCGTCACTTGATGATGCGGTTTCATTTTTTGACACAACATTAGTGAGCGTTGAACGGAGTACGCGCACACGAACATTTTCAGCGATATCAACACTTACTTCAGTGTCGTTTTCAACTTTGTGAATTGTCCCAAAGATGCCACCACTTGTAAGAACGCGATCGCCCCGTTGGATATTATTAACCATTTCTTGGTGTTGTTTTGCACGCTTTTGTTGTGGACGAATCATGAAAAAGTAGAAAACACCTATTAAAAGAACGATTTGCGCGATTAAAATAGGGTCAAAACCAGCAAAACCTTGAGTGGTGGGTGCGACAGCAGGGCTGGATGCCATGGCAGATGTGATGAAAGACATAAATATATTTCTCCGATTGATTGTGTTGAGACAAAGGCCTCATTCTGAATTTAATATTATAAACATAATACAGTTAATCATATTTTTTGAAAAGCGCAAAGCTTAAAGAAAAATAGATATACGCATTACCGATGATTTTTAGTAGAAAGTAATAGTTTATTATCCGACGTCATTATGAGTTTGCGTAGCAAACGTGATGAATCAATGGCTATTTTCTTGGATGGCCAAACCAGCCTACGCTGGTTGGCCATGAAAAGGGAAGTTGCGCAAAATCATTTGGAAGAGGTATAGAGGAAGGATAATAACTTTTCCTTCTGCTTGCCGATTATGTATTAAGCACGATGCCTTGTGGCACCGATATGTTGTTGGTGACGTTCTGCCGCTAAGATCACCTGACGTTGACGTTCCATATTGCCTTGGCGGGCTTTGTCTGTTAAGACATCATGGCAATAGTGGCATTGAATGCCTTCGACATAGTGTTCGGAAAGACGTTCTTCAGGGGACAAAGGCATGCGGCATGCATAGCATGAGACATGATTGCCTGGCATGAGGTCATGATTAACGCTGACGCGATTGTCAAATACAAAACATTCACCTTCCCATAAACTTTCTTCTTTAGGGACTTCTTCAAGATATTTTAAGATGCCACCTTTAAGGTGATAAACTTCTTCAAACCCTTCATGTTTCATAAAGGCACTTGCCTTTTCACAGCGAATGCCGCCTGTACAAAACATAGCCACTTTTTTATTTTGAGTGACATCAAGATTTTGACGGACATAATTTGGGAATTCCACAAACACGTCGGTTTTAGGGTTGAGTGCCCTTTTAAAGGTACCAATTTTGACTTCATAATCATTACGTGTGTCCAATACCACAACATCAGGATCTGAAATAAGGGTGTTCCAATCTTTTGGGTCAACGTATGTGCCGACAATTTTGCTGGGATTGGCCTCTGGCATGCGCATGGTGACGATTTCACTTTTTAATCGAACTTTTAGGCGAAAGAATGGCATCTTATCAGTGAAGGATTCTTTGTGAGCTAGCTTGGAAAAACGCTCATCATTTTTGAGTGTACCTAAAAGCGTATCAATCGATTCACGGCTGCCTGCGATGGTACCATTAATACCCTCTGGCGCCAGAAGGAGAATACCTTTTATGTTTAGATCTGTGCACAGATCCTTTAAACGTTGATACCATGATTCGCAATCATGTAAGTCTGTAAAGTGGTACAAAGCAGCAATAACAACCATGCACGTTCCCCATTAAGTGTTAATTTTGAATTATATACGCTTAACTCATAGCACAATACCCATCATAAACCAATATTTTGATTCATGATGGGGATAGTAGTATCTTTTTTATGAAGCAAGACGTGTCACAATTATGGGGTTAAAATAACCAAACTGTGAATTGGGATGTAAGGTTTTAGTACGTGTCGCATCGATATCCCTTTCGATTGCGCATGAAAAAGTAACGTGTTCACAAAACCATTCATTGAGATAACGTAAATGAGATTCATTCTAGCACATACGTCAAATTTTGTAAAAAGTTTAAGAACGTTTGTTAGGCATCTCTTACTGTTTGTATGATCATTTTGTTTTACAATTCAAGAGCTCATACCAATTATTATGAGGGAATATGTTTATTATTTGCGTATGTATAAAAGAATATAGAAAAACCACGGACAACGCCCGTTGGAAAAAGGGTGATGGTAATTAAAGTAAGCGTTAATAAAAATGAACGTGATCTTGCCGTCTAATATAATTCAGATGATCTAATTTATGTTGAATGTTTTCTTTTTGTTTGACGGTTAGACGTTCGTCATTTTGCAGTTCAGTTGCAAGGCGAATCGCTTCTTCTCGCCCTGCGCTCTTTTTAAGACCGATGATACTGTAGGATCGCTCATACCAATCGATGATTTTCATTTTAAAGGAATACCACAAATCTTTGCTGACGTGTAGATCGTTAATGGGTTCATTAATTAAATCAAAGGCAGCTGTTTTAGGATCTTTTCCATTATCGGGTGTTAAGTATTTCTGAATGAAGAAATGGGCGAGTTGACCTTTGATTTCGGCGAGTGCATTAATGGACACAGATGTATTTCTTAGCATCAGTTGGAATGTTGCCATGGCACTTTTTGCGGAGTCGGCTTGTTTGCTTCTAAATAGATTAAAGACATGACAAATGGCAAGCTTTTCCTGATACTTAAAACGGTCTATTTCATCGAGATTCATATCTGACGCTAATTCTTGCCGTAATTTAAGGCTGGCAGCTAGGGCTTCACTTTGCTTAATATCAAACTTTCCAGATAGATACGTATCGGCAAGATCATCTTTAATGCGGGCGCGAAGAGCCGTGGAATAGGTTGCATCAACAATCATCTCGTTTAATAATTTTAATTTTTGCGCATAATAAGGATCTTCGTCTGGCTTTTCGATGTTGACCATTTGGATGATGGCCTCACCTTTTAGATCGGCTGGTGTGGTGCTTTCTTTTAGGATATCCGTTAGAATTTGGGTGGCCTTTGCGATGGATTCAGGTTTTGGTATGTCGAAATGAAAGTCAATAAAATGTGAGGCAAGTTGTAGACGCGCCCGTGTGCGTGTTTCGATGCTTGTGGTTTTATCGTCAATTACTTCATTAAGCAATGTCAGTGCCCTTTGTTTTGCCTGTGCGGGTTCAATATCAAAATTATAGCTAAGGAGGAGGCGCGCAAAGTGACGTTTGCACCAGCCTTTCATGTCCACGGAGATTTGACTATTTTGTAAGGCATCATCAAAAAGCTGTATGGTTTCTGTTTTGCGTTGTTGAATGGCAAGGCTACTGTAGTCATCAATATTGACGTATGGATATATTTCAGCATAATTAATTTTAGCACGCATTCTAAGATCAGGACTGACGTCGGGGTCATTCATTACTTTTTCATATAAGCGAAAAGATTCTTTGATTGATGAAACATACGCAAAATTTGTGCCATGATTACGATGTCTATCCGCCACATCTAATTCAGCTTTTGCTTTGTCATCTGCGATTGTGGCTGATGCTATAAACTTTTCAGGGGTTTCAGATGGCGTAATTTTAGCAACCGTTCGCTCATCATATTGGTAAGAGCGTGTAATTTTTATAATCGTATCAAGGCTTAGATTAATGATTGAATAATGATTTTTATTATTCTGCGATGATGGGGCATCTAGCATAAAGGCATGTGTGTGACCGCACAACAATGATGATAATAACATTATACAGAAAAGATTAATCACCATATTAATCACCAAATTATCTTTAATTTATAAGTGAATTATAATTTGATAATATTAATAAAATGATAATATTTAGATAAAAGAGTAGATATTATGAAGAATGAATGAGTAATAACTCTCGCATTGTCTTTTTTGTGATGGGGCATAACCAGTCAGGTGCGATCTCGCATATTGGTTCTAGAACAAATAATCGTTCATTAATACGCGGGTGTGGCACGGTTATGTCGGGCGTATCCATGATTGTATTACCATAATAAAGGATATCAATATCAATTTCTCTTGGGCCATTCTTGTATGTCAATGTACGTCCAATTTCTTTTTGAAGTTGCGTGATGTAATTAAATAAGTCTGTAATTGATAGGGATGTTTCACCTGAAATAACTTGGTTTAAAAAGGCGGGTTGATCCGTTACATAAAGGGGGGCGCTTTCAATAATGGATGATGTGTGTTTTGCATTAAAGATATTTGAAAGACCTTCTCTGGCTAAATGTAAATAGTGCATTCTGTTACCAATATTACTACCAAGTCCAATAAATACAGTCGTCATTTCTTTAAATTTTATGCCCATATAAGAGTGTTAATTATTTTCTCACATTCAATGATGCAAGTATACTCCCTTTTTGATCTTTAACTGTATGTTAATTAATTTTTTTTATCATGAAATGAGGGATATGTAGGTGCATTGTGTGTGCGGAGAGAGTGTTTATATGGGGATTCATAAAATTCATCTTGCATCGACTGTCAATCAGGCGGAATGCGATCGTATACATCAAAAAATGATTTTTCATCTTGAGCAGGGTGAGGGTGTTTGCGTTGTGGCTGAGGATGTTGAGCGAATTGGCGCTGCAGGTGTGCAAATTTTATTATCAGCGGCAAAAACATTTAAGCAAAAAGACGTTCCATATACGATTGAATCAGCATCGACAGAGTTAATTAATACGTTTAATCAGCTTGGTTGTATGAAGTTAGTAAAGGATTTTGAATGGATATGAAGAAGATAAAGTGCCTTAATTGTAGATGATTCATACACCATTCGTGAAATGGTTCGTTATACGTTGAAAACAATTAATTTTGATATTTTTGTGGATCGATAAAATGAGTAATTTCAATCAATTTAAAACAATTTATTTTGAAGAATGTAATGAACTCCTTGCTGTAATTGAAGAGAATTTGTCTGAAATAAAAGGTGGCGATCAAAGTGAAGATCGTATTCATGCTGTGTTTAGAGCCATTCATTCCATAAAAGGTGGTGCGGGAAGCTTTGGTTTTACAGCGTTAATTGAATTTGCCCATTTGTTTGAAACCGTGCTTGATGCTTTTCGTAATCATCGTCTTGTTATGGCGGAAGAATTTTGTGAAATCTTATTGCGTGCCAATGATGTGCTGAGTGATTTGGTTCAGGCAGCAAGTACTGAATCTGATGAGATGCCCCTTCAATTGTCTGACATACGGGATAAATTAAAGGCAATGAATATTGCCTCAAATGAAGGTAATGCCGTTATTTCTGAAAAAAAAGCTGTGGAGGTAAAAAAGGGTAAGACTGTTGTTGGAAGCATTCAAACAACCTTTAGAATTACGTTTAAACCCAAACCAGAACTTTTGAAATCAGGCAATGAGCCTAAATTCATTTTGGGTGAATTAAGAAGTATGGCGCTTCATGGTGATGAATCAGCCTTTTCAATTCAGGTCAATCTTTCTGATTTGCCTGAATTAGAGGCGTTAGATGTTGCTGTTTGTTATATGTGGTGGGTTATTGATTTAAAAACAGAAAATATAGTGCAACGCGTTAAAGATGCTTTCGAATTTGTTGATGATGAATGTGATGTGGTGATTGATGTGGTGGATGAAACAGTTTGTGCTGAAGAAATACCTGTTGAGGCAACGCCGTTAGTTATACAAAAACCAGAAGTAGTAATAACACCGAAAGAAGGTGTTAAGGATCAAAAAACAAAACCTCATGAAGAAGTTGCACATTCCATTCGTGTTGAATTGGATCGTATTGATCGAATGGTGAATACGGTTGGCGAAATGGTGATTAAGCAGGCGATGCTGCTGGATAAGGCGCAAGCGCTTACAAATGATGCATCGAATACAATTAATAAAGATTTGCAAGATTTAACGCAACATATGCGTGACTTGCAGGAATATGTAATGGCGATTCGTGCGCAACCTGTAAAAACCGTGTTTACACGTATGCCAAGGCTTGTTCGCGAATTATCGCTTGAACTTAAGAAAGAAATTCGGATTGAAACGTTTGGTGAAAATACCGAAATTGATAAAACGGTAATTGAACGGTTGGGGGAGCCCTTAACTCATATGATTCGCAACGCGATCGATCATGGTATTGAAAAAACAGAAGATCGTATAGCAAATGGAAAGGCAGCGTACGGCACTATTCGTTTAAGTGCAGAACATAAAAGTGGACGTATTTTAATTGAAATCATGGATGATGGTCATGGGATTAACCGGGCGCGTGTATTGCAAAAAGCGATATCTCAAGGGTTGGTGAGTGCTGATAACACGTTAAGTGGTGAAGACATCGATAATCTTATTTTCTTACCTGGTTTTTCAACGGCTGAAATGGTTACAAATATATCGGGACGTGGTGTTGGAATGGATGTTGTAAAAAAATCCATACAATCTCTTGGGGGGCGAATCTCAATTGCTTCATTTGAAGGTAAAGGGTGTCGTTTTACACTTACATTGCCACTTACGCTTGCTGTTCTTGATGGGATGATTGTTTCTTCAGGGGCTGAGCTTTATATAGTTCCACTTGTCAATATTATTGAAAGTATTCGTCCGAATCATTCTCAGATTTCAAAACTTGTTGGGTGTCATGATATTTTGAACCTTCGCAATAAAACAATACCGCTTGTTTATTTGCATGAAATATTTAATATCCCAAACGCGCTGCATGACCCGTGTGATGGTATTGTTATGATTGTTGAATCTGAAGGTGGAGAATTAATAGGACTTGTCGTTGATGAATTGCATAAACAACAGCAAGTGGTAATTAAAAGTATAGAAGAAAATTATGATCCCATCCCTGGTATATCAGGTGCCACCATTTTAGGTAATGGTAATGTATCAATGATTTTAGATGTAACGTCACTTACAACATTAGGACAATCGATAAATGATACGCGTTCATCCAAAGGGGTGCACGAATTAAAAGAAGAAAGGTGATTTGTGTATGGATAAGCATGATTTTAATTCGATTGAGAAGGCTGTATCACAAGATAATGTGATTATGCAATTTATTACATTTACAGTACATGACCAAGAATACGCTATTGAAATTACGACAATTCGTGAAATTAAAGGATGGTCGAGTGCAACGCCTTTACCAAATACCCCAGCGTATATGCGTGGTGTGATTAATTTGCGTGGAGCGGTTGTGCCAATTTTAGATCTTCGCTGTCGCTTTGGGTTGGGATTAACACATGCATCAAAAAATAATGTCGTGATGATTGTTCGTGTAGCTGATCGTGTGATGGGGATTTTAGCGGATGCAGTATCAGATATTATCAATGTGAGCTCAGATGAGATACGCCCTATACCGTCTATTGATTTAAATGATACCAATGACACAGTATTACAAGGGATTGTGAATACGGAAAACCGTATGGTTGCTATTCTATCACTTGATCGAGTGTTTGATCATACAATTGACATTTTAGATGGACGCATCCCAGAAGAAATTTTAAAAACCAATGCTGATATTGCTGATAAGGCAATAGATACAACCCAGTAATATTAGAGTTAATTGAGGAATAAGATACGTATATGAATATTGATTCAACGGTCATCGTCCACAAAAAGACAACGGGTAAGGTTTTTGAAGGTCAGAATTATATTTTAACGGATTCTGATTTTCACTTTATTAGCCAGTTTGTTTATGAACGTGTGGGTATTGTTCTTAATGCTGAAAAACGAACAATGGTTCATACGCGTCTCGTGCGGAGATTGCGCCTGCTAAATCTTAAAACCTTTAAAGAATACTGCGATCTATTAGCAGGGGATAAGAATGACCAAGAATTGCCTCATTTAATTAATTCAATCACAACTAATCTGACACGTTTTTTTAGAGAAGAGCATCATTTTGACCATTTGAGGAATGATGTTCTGATTCCGTTTGCACGTCGGATGAATGAGTCGGCGAGTACGTATAAACGTCTTCGTATTTGGTCGGCCGGGTGTTCCACGGGTGAGGAGCCGTATTCAATCGCACTGACAATGCTCGAGGTGATACCTAATTTAATACAATGTGATGCGCGTGTTTTGGCGACGGATGTTGATACAAATGTAATTGCGTGTGGGAAAAGTGGTCATTACAAGGGAAATCATGGGATTTCAAATGATTTATTGAGAAAACATTGTTATGTGAATGACGACAAGAGTATCGAAATGAATGAATCATTGAAAAAATTAGTTCATTTTAAACAACTCAATTTGATTTCTAATTGGCCAATTCAAGGGAAATTTCAGGTTATCTTTTGTCGTAACGTTGTGATTTATTTTGATAAAAAAACACAAGAGATTTTGTTTGATCGCTTGGCGGATGTGCTTGTTGATGGGGGGTGGCTTTATATTGGTCATTCAGAGACGTTACACCAAATTTGCGATGATCGTTTTCGTTTGATCGGTCGCACCATTTATCAGAAGGTAAAATGAGATTTATGAACGTAAAGATGAAGTTGAATTATGTAAATGACTGCAAGTTTCTTTTGATGATGCCTTATCGAATGTCAGTGAAGTCTTTTAGGAGATGCAGAAAATGAGTAATGATAAAGTTCGTGTATTGATTGTTGATGATTCAGCATTTATGCGTCATTTATTGAAAGAGATCCTTAATAATGATCCTATGATTGAGGTTATTGATACGGCAAGTGATGCCCTAATCGCACGTCAAAAAATAAAGAACTTAAATCCTGATGTGTTGACGCTTAATATTGAAATGCCTAATATGAATGGTCTTGATTTTCTAGAGCGGTTAATGGCATTAAGACCAATGCCAGTTGTGATGATTTCAAGTTTAACCGAACATGGTGCACAAGAGACAATTCGTGCACTCGAATTAGGTGCTATTGATTATGTTGCAAAGCCTAATCGTAACCTTGAAGAGGCAATGACGGCTATTTCTCAAGAAATCTGTGAAAAAGTGAAAACAGCAGCAGCGGCACGTGTGCGTGCACGAACTCAGCATCAAACGAGCACCCCTTTGAATAATATTATTCAACCAATGTTACGCATGGTGACAAATAATCGTTTTATTTTGATTGGGTCATCAACAGGTGGTGTTGAGGCGTTAACCGAGGTTATTTGTAGACTTCCCGATACATGTCCGCCGATTTTAGTGACGCAGCATATGCCCGAAAAATTTACAGCAAGCTTTGCAGCACGCCTTGATAAGTCATCGCAATTAACCGTGCATGAAGCGAGCGATGGTCAAATTATACAGCCTAATAATGTGTATTTAGCGCCAGGTGGGTATCATTTAGGTATTCGTAAATCTGGAAATGGGTATGTGACGATTATTAATGATGGTTGTCTTGTGAGTGGTCATAAACCATCCGTTGATTTCTTGTTCAATTCAGCAGCTAATGTGCTGCCAGTTAAACAAATTATTGCTGTTATCATGACAGGAATGGGGCGAGATGGTGCTGAAGGGCTTAAAAATCTATGTGATTTAGGTGCCACAACATTAGGGCAAAATGAAGCGTCGTGTGTTGTTTACGGAATGCCACGTGCGGCAAAAGAATTGGGCGCGGTACAAAAAGAAGTGCATCTTAACGAAATATCAACAACTCTTATGCAATTATGTAGTTAGTCGATAATTAAATTACACTATAAAAACAGCCAAAAGGCGTGAAATAAAATGAATGATGATCAGTATGAAATAGAGCCTATTTACCAAAGCCATTTAAGGCGATGGATGAAGCTTGGCGATCATATTCAACAACGATCTGTATCGATTGAAAAAAATATTCGGTCAATTGCTGATTTAACTGAACAAAAAACAATTGAATTATCACAACAATTTCAGAGTATGGTGCAATTAAATACTGAACAAAACCAACATATGAAAGACATTATTAGGCTTACTCATACGGTTAATGTTGGTGGCGAGACTGTTGAGATTAAACATGTTCCATCACTGTTTCAAGAGATTTTTATTAATTCAATTAGTTGTATTTTGGAAATTTCAAAACAGGCGATGGGGATGATTTCTAGCCTCGATGGCGCGTTAAATACGCTGAATCAAATTGAAAAAAGTATTCGTGAGATTGAATCCATTAATCGTAAGACCAAGTATCTATCGTTGAATGCGACCATAGAGGCTGTTCGTGCAGGCGAATCAGGGGAAAGTTTTCAAGTGGTCGCAAGTGAAGTGCGTGAATTATCAAATGATACGCAAAATCTGGCAACAAATATTAGAAATCAAGTAAATGAAATGAATGAAACATTGATGAGTGCCCAAAAAATTCTACAAGATGTGGCACGTATTGATATTAGTGAGAATATTAAGGCTAAGGAAAAGCTTGAAACGATGATGCAGGGGCTTGTTGATAATACGATACGTTTATCAGATGTGTCGCAGCATATTGTGAATTCAATGCATGATTTTTCATCGTCAGCCAATGATTTGATCGTTAATGTTCAGTTTCAAGATCAAATTAAGCAGGATTTTAATTGCATTTTAATGGATTTGAAAAAAATTCAAGTTTCGGTTGGACATATTCAATCGCAGACACGTGAAATATTTGTAGCGAATGATGTGCCATGTATGAGTAGTGATCGTGATGAATCAGTGGTTGATATGTTGGATTCATATGCCCCAGAATGCCAAACGAATAAAAGTGATTTAAATGAATGTAATGTTGTGTTGTTTTGAAAGAAAAATATGATGATTTGTAGTATTTTAAATGAAAATAATAGTGTTGTTGTGGCAATTGAGGATCGTTTGACGTATTCAGACTATGGCTCATTTAGACAGGTTACGGATGCCATTAGTCAGACCGAGCGTGAATCATGCATTTTAGATCTGACGAAACTTGATTTTATTGATTCGGCTGGTCTTGGGATGTTGTTGCTCGCGCGTGATAAAAGCCAAGAACATCATTGCCCTATTTCTTTGCGTAATGCCAGTGGCCAAGTGAAAAAAATGATTGAGCTTGGTTGGTTTGATTCGTTGTTTAACATTATTAATAGTTAGTTATTATTAATATATTTCAGGAGGAATATAACGTGTATAAAAAGATAGTATTAGCATCACTTTTAACTGTATGTCAGTGTTTTGCAGCCTATAATGAAAACGATCATAGACCTGTGGATAAAATTCCTAAATTGCGCTTTGTGTCTGATTTAAATGCATCTGCAAGTGGGCAATTTTCAGAGGATCAATTTGCCTTGATTTTGAATGAGATTGTGCAACGTTATAAGATTCACCCCTCAAATATTGTGGTGGTTGATCTTCGTGAAGAAGCTCATTTTTATGCAAATGGTGTGCCATTCACGGTAACAGATCGTCATGAAAATCCGTCAAAGAAATATCAATCTGATAGTGAGGCAAAAATTAAAGAAGTTCTTGAAAGAAGCAAGTCTTTTGTTATTACGCCGCGTAAATTGGATGAAATTAAACTTGAAGCACGTAAAGTAAAACATGCCGAACGGATGAAACAAGGTTTGGCAGCAAAGCATGATAAACATAAACGAAAACTCAAAGCGCCTGTTTTGATGGAAAACCCGATTCTTCGAACAGAAGCAGAGTTGGCGAAACATTATGGTGTGCAGTATTGGCGTCTTCCATTGACGGATCACTATCCGCCAGATCTTGACTATATAAAGTCGTTTATTAATTTTGCGCAAAGTTTGCCAAAAGGGACATGGATTCACTTACACTGCCGTGCTGGTAATGGACGTACAACTTCGTTTATGGCAATTTTGGATATGTTGCAGCATAACAATCGGTCGTTTGATGAGATTTTGGATCGTCAATATAAAGTGGGCGGGAAGAATTTAAAAGAATTGCCTGAAAGACCTGAGCGTCACAAAGCTACACTTGATCGCGTAAAAGTGTTAAAGGATGTTTTTGATCAAATTAGATCATAGGAAAGTATTGATATTAAGCTCCGCGGATTATGTCCGCGGAAAGCGGGGGTTGCGGTGCGTATCTTCCCTACACCTTTTCCAACATGTTCTTCCTGTGTTCTTTTGCGACTGTTTGAGGCTATGCCGTGGCACGTGAAACGGTGATCTCATGGTTGTCTTGTATTGTGTGTTTATATTTCTGTCTGATTGAATCGAATTTTAAAAGACATCATCAAAAGAAATGTCTAGACTGGTCATAGTATTTTCTAAAATGTGACAGAACAACGTGCAAATGATTCGCTTGACAATTGATGGGCAGTCCATTGAAGTTCCTGAAGGAACAACCGTTCTGCAGGCATGTGAAGATCTTCATATTGAAATTCCAGTTTTTTGTTACCATCCACGTTTGCCGATCGCGGGTAATTGCCGTATGTGCCTCGTTGAAGTTGAGAGGGCGCCTAAACCCGTTGCTAGCTGTGCAATGCCTGTAAGTGATGGTATGGTTGTGTATACAAAATCCCCTATGGTGGAAAAAGCACGCAAAGGGGTGCTTGAATTTTTATTGATCAATCATCCACTTGATTGTCCAATTTGTGATCAAGGCGGCGAATGCGATTTGCAGGATATTACGCTTAATTACAGTCGTGGGGTTAGCCGTTTTGAGTTAAATAAACGTGCGGTGCCTGAAAAGTATATGGGGCCGCTCATTAAAACAATGATGAATCGTTGTATTCATTGCACGCGTTGTATTCGGTTTGCAAATGAAATTGCAGGTGTGCCTGAAGTTGGCACGTTGCACCGCGGTGAACATATGGAAATTACGACACTTGAAAGTGCAGTTGTTTCTGAATTGTCAGGGAATATGATTGATATATGTCCAGTTGGTGCGCTTACCAATAAACCGTATGCGTTTCATGGACGTGTATGGGAACTTAAAAAAACAGATGGTATTGATGTGTTGGATGCTGTTGGATCAAACATTCGCATTGATTCACGTGGCAATCAGGTGATGCGTATTTTGCCTCGTTTGAATGAAGCTGTGAATGAAGAATGGTTATCTGATCGTACACGTTTTGCCTGCGATGGGTTGACGTCTCAACGTTTGGATCAACCTTATCGCCGTATTGATGGTAAATTAATACCTTGTACCTGGGACGAAGCGTTTGATCATATTCGACATACGTTTAGTTTTTTAGAAGGTGAAGAAATTGCAGGCCTTGTGGGTGATTTGGTTGATGTTGAGTCTGTTTATGCGTTACGATTATTGCTTGATCGACTCGGATCACCGCACAGAGATTGCCGTCAAGATGGGGCGTTGCTCCCTTATGAGAATCGCGTCCATTATCGATTCAATACGACAATTCAAGGACTTGAGGAAGCTGATGCTATTTTGCTGATTGGCACAAATCCACGACACGAAGCGCCGCTTATTAATGCGCGTATTCGTAAACGTTATATGCGTGGAGCACTTTCTATTGGTATGATTGGCGATTCTACTGATTTGACATACCCTTATGCGTCGATCGGTACAACTCTTGATGCCTTAAATAGTCTTATTGATGGTACGCACGCTTTTGCGACTGCGTTAAAAACAGCGTTTCGTCCAGTTGTGATTTTGGGGCAGTCATGTTTTACACGAACGGATACACTTGCTTTTATGACGCTTGTGCAAAAATTACTACATACGTATCCAGCCTTTATTCAAGAAAACACAGATACCTACTGGAATGGGTATAACGTCCTGCATACAGCCGCAGGGCGCGTAGGGGCAATGGATGTTGGGTTTGTCCCCAAAAATGATGGTTTTTCAACAAATAAGATTTTAAAAAGTTGTCAAGAGGGTACAATCAAAGCTGTCTATGCATATGGTGTCGATGAAATTGAAGCACGTGCTTTTGGGGATGCATTTGTGATTTATCAGGGGCATCATGGTGATCAAGGTGCCCATCGTGCGGATGTTATTTTGCCAGGTGCCGCTTACACAGAAAAAGATGCACTTTATGTAAATACGGAAGGGCGTGTGCAACGGAGTTATGCCGCGATCAGCCCACCAGGTCAGGCAAAGGTAGATTGGTCAATCATTCGTGCATTATCTAATGTGTTAGAGTGCCCACTTCCCTTTAACACGTATACTGATTTGGTTGCACATCTTGAAAGTGCCTACTCTTTTATGGTTGATATTGATTGTGTGGCGCCGTCTTTATGGTCTGATCTCCCTACGTATCGTGGTGTTCTTGATAAAATGGCATTTGCTTATCCAATTGATAATTTTTATATGACATGTCCTATAACGCGGCATTCAAAAACAATGGCCGCATGTGTGCATGAAATTTTGAATAAAGGACGTTCACACGATGCCGTTGCTTAATGAATTATTAGGGTATATTATAACACTTTCTATTATTGGGTTTAAAGCCATCTTGTTGATGGTGGCGCTTCTTTTAGGGGTTGCCTATTTGACATTGGCTGAGCGCAAAGTGATTGGGTATATGCAATTACGCCTTGGTCCAACAGTTGTGGGTCCGTTTGGTCTTTTGCAACCAATTGCCGATGGTATTAAATTGTTGCATAAAGAAACCATCATCCCTATGGCTGCTAATAAGTTGTTATTCTTGGTAGCACCTGTTTTGTTGTTTAGCTTAAGCCTTGCTGCATGGGCAGTGATTCCCTTCGCGCCTGGTTGGGTTTTCTCTGATATTAATATGGGGGTTTTATACATATTAACGGTGTCGTCACTTAGTGTTTATGGTATTATTATTGCGGGTTGGTCGAGTAATTCAAAGTATGCCTTTTTAGGGGCGCTGCGATCTGCCGCACAAATGATATCTTATGAAGTGTCGATAGGGCTTATCCTCGTGTGTGTATTGCTTTGCTCTGGTTCACTTAATCTCTCAAGGATTGTGATGGAGCAAGCACACTGTTGGTATGCGATTAAGCTTTTTCCTTTGTTTATTATGTTTTTCATTTCATGTTTGGCGGAAACAAACCGTACACCATTTGATTTGCCAGAGGCTGAGGCAGAGCTTGTCGCAGGTTATCATGTGGAATATTCAGCTTTTCCGTTTGCACTCTTTTTCTTAGGTGAATATGCTAACATGATTTTGATGAGTGCGATGTGTACCATTTTATTTGCAGGCGGTTGGTTGGCACCTTTTAACCATTCATTGATTGATTGGGTGCCAGGTTTTATTTGGTTTTTAGGAAAAATTTGTGTGTTTTTATTTATTTTTTTATGGACACGTGCCACATTGCCGCGTTACCGCTATGACCAATTGATGCGTTTAGGTTGGAAAGTTTTTTTGCCACTAAGCCTTGTGGGTGTTGTTGTGGTTGCGTTGTGCGTTATGTTGAAAGGAACACTTTAACGATGAAAAAGTGGGGTATTTTACGTCTTGCCTTTAAAAGTTGGTTTTTGACTGAAATCATTAAGGGATTTGCTAAAACGTTGCATTATTTTTTTAAGAAAAAAGTGACGATTCAGTATCCTTTTGAAAAGGCACCGATTAGTCCGCGTTTTCGGGGTGAGCATGCGCTCCGTCGATACGAAAGTGGGGAGGAACGGTGTATTGCCTGTAAATTATGTGAAGCTGTTTGCCCTGCTCAGGCTATTACAATTGAAGCCGAAGAACGAAGCGATGGTAGCCGCCGTACAACACGTTATGATATTGATATGACAAAATGTATTTACTGTGGGTTATGTCAAGAAGCATGTCCTGTCGATGCCATTGTTCAGGGCTCAAATTTTGAATTTGCAACTGAAACCCATGCCGAACTTCTTTACACGAAAGAAAAATTACTTGATAATGGCGCGCGTTGGGAGCGACAATTAGCACAAAATATTGAAAAAGATGCTGCCTTTCGTTAGTGAGAATCGATCTGATGTGTTTATACCGTATACTGTTTTAATAACAGCAGGTATTAATTTTCCACTGACTTACCTTGGGCAAGCAGGGCTTTGTGTGGGGCAATTGGTTGAAATTCCCTTTCGAAATAAGCGTATAGTAGGTGTTATTGCACAATCAGGTAAAGTGCATGCATATGAGGGGGCGCTTAAGGAAATTCAAACCATTTTGCCTTATCAGATGACACCTAATTTTTTAACATTTATTGAAAATGCAGCGCAATACACGATGATTTCTGTTGGCTGTGTGCTAAAGATGTGCATCACTTTAAAATTGGATGCTATTTTAAAGCAAGATACCATACCGTTGTTACCTACATATGTATTCAAAGAGATTGCTTTGAATGCTGATCAGCAAATAGCCTTTGAAGCGATCACACAGACGCTTTCGTATTTCAATGTTTATGCACTGGATGGTGTGACAGGCGCTGGTAAGACGGAGGTTTATTTTGCCTCTATCCAAGCCGTATTAAATGCAGGCAAAAAAGTGCTTGTTTTATTTCCTGAAATAGCGTTGACACAGGCAATTGTTGCGCGTTTCACGGCAACGTTTGGGGCACCACCCTTTATATGGCATAGTGATATTACGCCTGCGCATAAGCGTAAAATATGGAAGATCATCCAACAACCTGGTTCTGCTGTTATTTTAGGAGCCAGGTCTGCTTTGTTTTTGCCTATTCAGAATTTAGGGTTGATTGTGGTCGATGAAGAGCATGATACGTCGTATAAACAAGACGAACAGGGCGCCTATAATGCACGTGATATGGCGATTTGGCGCGCAAAGCATGAATCATTTCCGATTGTTCTTGCTTCGGCAACGCCATCTCTTGAAACGTATGCAAATATTAAAAATGGTCGTTATCATCACTTGAAATTAAAGGAACGTTATGGAACGGCCGAAATGCCAACGGTGCACATAATTGATCGAAAACAATACCCTAATACGATTATTACACAACCTATATGTGATGCGATTAACGAACGCCTTACTGCCGGTGAACAAAGTCTTCTTTTTTTGAATCGTCGTGGTTTTTCAACGCTTCTTACCTGTTTTGGCTGTGGACATCATTGGCAATGCCCTGGGTGCCATGTGGATTTAACAGTACATCGTAATCGACAAATAATCTTATGTCATTATTGTGGTTTTGAAACGAAACGCCCAGAGGAATGCCCAGCGTGCAATGGTACGGTTATAAAAGATGTGGGTCTTGGTATTGAAAAAGTGGAGGAAAAGGTCAAGCAATTATTTCCTGATGCGCGTATTTTGTTGGTATCGAGTGATACACTTACACACCCCGAAACATCACGTGCGATGTTTCAAAGTATCGAAGATGGACATATTGACATTATTATTGGTACGCAAGTTTTGGCAAAGGGGCATCA
The DNA here is from genome assembly GCA_947490395.1 of Alphaproteobacteria bacterium. GTDB lineage: Bacteria > Pseudomonadota > Alphaproteobacteria > Paracaedibacterales > CAIOTO01 > CAIOTO01. The sequence goes on along the minus strand of CANLGW010000011.1, from coordinate 5,003 downwards.
TTTTCCTAAATTAACGTGCGTTGGTGTTTTGGATGCTGATCGTGGGCTTTATCAGTTGGATTTGCGTGCCGCTGAAAAAGTATTTCAATTATTATCTCAGGTTGGTGGTCGTGCGGGGCGCATGGCAAAACAAAAAGGGGTTGTGATGGTGCAAACGCGTGAGCCTGAGCATCCTCTTTATAAGGCTTTGCAACGTCATGATCGTGATGCATTTTATGAGGCTGAGCTTGTTGAACGTGAAATGCTTTCTATGCCCCCATTTGCTCGATTGATTTCAATTACCTTATCATCATTGCATGAAAATCGTGTGGCTGATGTGTGTAGGCAATTAGCGCGGGTGATTCCATTAACTGATACAATTGATGTGCTTGGGCCATCACCATCGCCGCTTTATCGATTGCGATCACGTTACCGTATGCATTTTTTGATTCGTGGGAATCGTCAGCAAAATCTGCAAGCCTTTACGAAGGAATGGCTTTCGGGTATTAAAATACCAGCAGATGTCACGATTCATATTGATGTGGATCCACTGAATTTTTTGTGAAAGTATTCGTATAAGAGTCGTGTTTAGGCAAAACAAGCACTTGCATTTACACCTTAATATGGGCTATAGTTCAATCAAGTTTTTTATTTTAAGAAGTCGTATTATGAAAGAAGGAATTCACCCTGAATACCATGGGATAACTGTTGTTTTTACCGATGGTACGTCATTCAATACTCGCACAACATGGGGTAAAGAAGGTGATACAATGCGTTTGGATATTGATCCATTGTCGCATCCAGCATGGACAGGCGCTGGTCATCGTTTGATGGATACAGGTGGTCAAATTAGTAAGTTTGCTAAACGTTTCCAGAATTTTGGTCTTAGTAAATAACAGGGATGAACATGGCAGTTGCATCCTCAGTGGCTCTGACTGCCGGCTCGTCTTATCTTGATACATTAAATACATTACAGCGTAAAGCTGTTGAGTGTGTTGATGGTGCTTTGCTGGTTTTGGCAGGTGCTGGTACGGGTAAAACCCGTGTTCTTACGACGCGTATTGCGTATATTCTCCATAATAACTATGTCCATCCGCAACAAATTTTAGCGGTGACGTTTACCAATAAAGCCTCGTTTGAAATGCGTGAACGGATTTCAAAGTTGCTTGGTCGTCCTGTTGACAGCATGTGGATCGGAACCTTTCATTCGATTGCCGTTCGAATTTTGCGAAGGCATGCTGAGGTTGTTGGTTTACAACCTAATTTTACGATTCTGGATAGTGATGATCAGCTTCGTTTGATTAAACAGTTGGTAAAGGCTGAAGGGCTAGATGATAAGCAATTCCCGCCACGTATGATTGCCTCAGCCATTAATCGGCTGAAAGATAAGGGCATCACGTCAGATAAGGCAAGTTCTTATGAAAACTCTGTAGTGGCAAAGCTTTATAGTGATTATCAAGAGCGTTTACGTATTTTAAATGCGGCAGATTTTGGTGATTTGCTTCTCTACAATTTGGTTCTTTTTCAGGGCAATCCTGCTATTTTAGCCTACTATCAACAGCAGTTTCATTACGTGCTGGTTGATGAGTATCAAGACACGAATAGTGCGCAATATTTATGGCTTCGGTTGCTTGCCGATGGGACACGTAATATTTGCTGTGTTGGTGATGATGATCAATCCATATACGGATGGCGTGGGGCAGAGGTTGGTAATATCCTCCGATTTGAAAAAGATTTTCCAGGTGCAGTTCTTATTCGGTTAGAGCAAAATTATCGTTCGACAGCCCCTATTTTGAAAGCAGCAAGTGGTTTGATTTCACATAACCGTGATCGTTATGGAAAGACATTATGGACGGAAAAAACTGGCGGTGAATCCATTCATATTCGCGGTACTTATGATAGTGCTGAAGAGGCGCATTATATTGGCGATAAAATTGAAGCGTTTCAACGAAATGGGGAACGGCTTAATTCAATGGCAATTTTGGTGCGCGCCAGCTTTCAGACACGTGAATTTGAAGAGTGCTTTATGCGTATGGCGATTCCATATCGTGTGATTGGTGGGCCTCGGTTTTATGAGCGTCAAGAAATTAGAGACGCGCTTGCTTATGTGCGGTTGCTTGTTCAGCCTGATGATGGGTTGGCATTTGAACGTATTATTAATTTACCGCGTCGTGGGATTGGTGATACAACGTTGCAGCGTTTGCATGCCTTTGCGCGTGCGCAGGGGATATCATTGCCAAAGGCTGCACGTTTTATAATTGAACAAAGTACGAATGATATTCCATTGCAAACAAAGGCGCGGACAGCACTTCGTCAGTTTTTTGATGATCTTGATCGTTGGAGAAATGCATTGCAGGCGCAGTCGCATGTTGATGTTATTCAGATTATGTTGGATGAGTCGGGATATACGGGTATTTGGTTGAATGAGAAATTACCTGACGCGGCGGGACGCCTTGAAAACCTAAAGGAACTTGTACAAGCGCTTGCGCAGTTTGAAACCTTAGGCGGATTTTTGGAACATGTTAGTTTAGTTCTTGATGCGAATACCGATAATACGGATGATATGGTGACATTAATGACCCTGCATGCAGCTAAAGGGTTGGAATTTGATACGGTATTTTTGGTGGGGTGGGAAGAAGGACTCTTCCCACATCCACGTGCACTCGCTGAAAGCAATGGAAGTGGGTTAGAGGAAGAACGGCGTTTGGCCTATGTTGGTGTGAGTCGTGCACGCGTGCGTGTAAATATTAGCTATGCGTATCAACGCCGTGCCCCACAAGGGTGGCAAAGTGCACAACCATCCCGTTTTATTCGTGAAATCCCGGAGGATGTTGTTATACACCAAAATCCAAGTGGTTTGGATGCGCATCATGGTATGGCACCCGTAACGTCACGTCATTTATCAGTGCACAATAATAAAAATAGCTGGTCAAACCCAGCATCGCGTGAAGCACATTTTTATCAGGATAAAAGTAGTTATGTGCCGAAAAGTAATTATGGAAACGCATTGAAGCAACGTATGCCTGTGGCAGAGTCAATGCAAGCAACACATTCATTTAAAACAGGTGATTGTGTGATACACACCAAGTTTGGGGGTGGGGTTGTTTTGGCGTTTGAGGGCGACAAGTTGCTTATTCAGTTTGAGACCAGTGGTCTTAAGAAAATTATTGCGGACTTTGTGGAGAAAGTTTAGCAGTTCTCCATCTGTATGTATAAGCCGTTTAACGTTAATTTGAGTATAAATGAGTAGTCATCACGAGCCTCGTAAGAGTCGTGGGTGATCCAGGAAAACAGTTATTTTATCATATTAGTCACTGGATGGCTCCACACACCCCTTGCAGGGGTTCGCCATGACAAAAGCGTAATTAAATTAACGTTAAATGGCTATATATTCGATCACGCTTGAGTCTGACAAAACAGGAAGTTAATGTTTCATAACGATTACTAAAAAGATACTCTCTTTGTTTGCATAGGAGTGCTTTTTTATTAATCATCCTTTTCTTTTGCGGGGGAGGTAAACAATGCAGAACGCGTTTGGTTTGCTTCATCGTGCAAAGGTGAGTGAGCAGCTGTGATAGATTCTATTATGACAGATTCTATGGAGCTTCCTGAATCGCGTGTGGTTGTTGCTGTGTCGTTATCATCGTTTTTAGTTTCTGATGGTGATTTTGCTCTTAGAGAATCACGAAAATGCTCCTGTGCCTGGCGAATTTCTTCACGAATAATTTCCCTATTTTCCCACATGTACAATACATCGCTTTTTATTCGTATCATGTCTTCTTTTGTACAAGGTCGATTTGAAAAAATATCCGTTAAATAATGATTCTTTTTGAGGTCTAGTCTACCATATAAAAAAGCTCTGGAAAGATCTCGATTTGCGGGTGCATATCCATTTTCAGCTAAGTCCCATAGTATTTTTATAGCAAGGTGGTTTTGTTGTGCTTCTGCAGCTTGCATAGCGACTTGGTACTGCTTATCCATTACGTCAACAGATTCCGGGTCAAGTTGGTATGACAAAATGGGATGTGGGTCATTAAATCCTCTGGGTGCCCTAAAATCAGTGCAACGGGTGATACCCATTTTCCTAATATAATCTGGAATTTCAGCGTCCATGGCATAGCTGATACTCTTTAGACCTAACAAAAAAAGCAAGAAAACTATGATTCTATTCATTTTAACATTCACCGTGTAAGTGCAAGTTGACTTAATGTTTTAGGGTTCCACCAATTAGAAATTCTTCCTTGTTTAAACCAAATATCAATGATGCTATCTGCTAGAAACTCATGGACATCTTGTGGTACATGTGCTGCAGACCATTACAAAACCTGTAGTTCTATCACCACGTTTCAAGTACCTACATGATAATTAGCTACTATTTCTCTGTAGGTTTAATCATCCTTTTCTTTTGCGGGGGAGGTAAGTGATGCAGAACGTGTTTGGTTTGCTTCATCTTGTAAAGGTGAATAAACAGCTGTGTTAGTTTCTATTATGACAGATTCTATGGAGCTTCCTGAATCACGTGTAGTCGCCGCTGTGTCGTTATCATCGTGAACAGATTTTTTAGTTTCTGATGGTGATTTTGCCCTTAGAGAATCACGAAAATGCTCCTGTGCCTGGCGGATTTCTTCACGAATAGTTTCTCTATTTTCCCATGTATTCCGAACGCTTTTTTGTATTATTCTCATATCTTCGATTGTAAGAGGCCTATCTATAAAAATGTCTGCTAAGTGCGAATTTTGTTGCAATTCTAAATCACTATGCGCAAAAGCATTCGAGAGATCTATATTCGCAGGTGCATATCCATTTTCTGCTAAATCCCACAATATTTTTATAGCAAGGTGGTTTTGCCCTTGTTTTATTGCCTGCTTAGCTACCTGATACTGTGCATTCATTTTTGTAATAGATTCTGGATCAAGTTGGTATGACAAAATGGGATGTGGGTCATTAAATCCTCTGGGTGCCCTAAAATCAGTGCAACGGGTGATACCCATTTTCCTAATATAATCAGGAATCTCAGCGTCCAT
>CANLGW010000010.1 GCA_947490395.1 Alphaproteobacteria bacterium | reverse complement strand
CTGGTCTTTTTTTGATTTTCGTGTATTTTAGAGACATAGGGTATCCATTTTAGTCGGTGAATACCCTTTTTTAGTATATCTTGCTTAAAATTTGAAGCGTTTTCCGTAAAAGTTTAGCTCTAATTCCACTTACGCAGTAGGTCTATTGTATTGCCAGAACTCGCCCGCAAGCAATTTGTTAGCTTCATGAATTCTGAAGAATACCGAAAAATAAAAGAATATGCGAACGTGATGAAAGAAGGAGGCTTATCAGGACGCTTCCAAGACGTCACAGCCGATTCATGGTTTAAAGTTTCATTTGCTGCTGTTGAAAAATTAAGAAATATCGAAGATGGCGTTGCACGTGAAGTGCGGGTGATTTCCATTAGCAAAGCATCAGAAGCAACAACAGGTCTGATTATATTCACAATACTAACACTCATTTCACTGATATTCCTCTGCATTTTATACTGGTTTGTATCACACGGTGTAACGACACCACTAGCAACAATGACCAGCCTTATTCAAAAATTTTCAACAGGTGACACAAAAATTGTCGTTACAGGGCAAAACCGTGGCGATGAAATTGGTAATATGGCGCGGGCACTTGACATTATTCGCAAATCAGGAATTGAAGCTATTCAGTTAAAAAATGCTTTAAACACCGTATCATCAGGCATTTTAATCGCTGATGCAAAAGGGCAAATTATTTATGTAAACCTTGCAACAATAAGCATATTTAAACGTCATGAAAATTTACTACAAAATGAATTAAATGGCTTTAGAGTAAGAGACCCAATCGATCAACCTATCAATCACTTTAACCGTAACGATGCCAAAGCAGGCACAAACTTAAGCGAGATACAATCAAAGGCTGAGTATGTGCTGACTTATCATGGATGTGTTTTACGGATTATTGCAAATCCAATTAAAAATGACCTTAATGAATTCTTAGGGGTTGTTATTGAACTGAATGATCAAACGGATGAAGCCCATATCCAAGCTGAAGTTGAGCAACTTGTGCAATCAGCAAATGATGGCAATCTTGGCATTCGTATTGATGAAGCCAATAAACATGGATTTATGTTAGGTCTATCAACAGGCATGAACAGTCTAATGAATACTGTTGAGCAAGCGGTTGGTGATATGGTGACAATGTTTGCAGGCTTATCAAAAGGCGATTTACGCGTTCGCATCCAAGGAAACTATAAAGGTATCTTTGAAAAGCTCAAATCAGATGCCAATGAAACAGGGGATCAGTTAAACCAAACAATTTCAAAAATTATAAATTCCACCCGTGAAATTACAGGGGCTGTTGCTGAAATTGCCGAAGGAACACAAGATCTTTCCGTTCGAACAGAACAACAAGCCTGCAGCCTGGAGGAAACATCCGCGTCAATGGAAGAACTATCATCAACCGTGCATCAAAACGCAGATAACTCAAAACAAGCCAGCCAACTGGCTAATACATCAAATCAAATCGCGACAAGCAGCGGTAAAATTGTATTTGATGCTGTTGCCGCAATGGAGCGCATTGAAGAGTCAGCAGGCAAGATTTCTGACATTATTGTCGTTATTGACGAAATTGCATTTCAAACAAATCTATTGGCATTGAACGCATCGGTTGAAGCCGCACGTGCAGGTGAAGCTGGCAAAGGATTTGCTGTTGTAGCAGAAGAAGTTCGAACCCTCGCAGGACGTTCAGCACAAGCTGCAAAGCAAATTAAAAGCCTGATCACAGACAGTAATCACCATGTTCGAGATGGAGCAAAACTCGTCAATCAAGCAGGATCGAGTTTAAATCAAATTCTTGATTCTGTGAAACATGTGGCAACACTTATTACAGATATCTCACTTGCCTCTGGCGAACAAAGCTCGGGTATTGAGCAAATTAATATTGCCGTGAGCCAAATGGATGAAATGACCCAAAGTAACGCCGCACTAGTGCAAGAAACAACGGCAGCCGCACAATCTTTGAGCGAACAAGCCGAACAGCTCCGTGATATGGTAAACTATTTCAGAATTGATGAAAGCGCCGGCAGAGACTATGATCGTAGTTCTATAATTCCTAAAAAACCAATCAGTACAGTGCGGGCTACCAGCAGCATACCAACAAAAAGCACCACAAAGCCAATAATATCAACCAAAGGAAATACAAAAGATAACTGGGATGGGTTTTAATCTATACTCAATCAACATGAAAGTGCCTTTGTTTTTATCAACACTGCAATACATCATCTTATTTTCTCCCCATATCATACTCGGGCTTGCCCCGAGTATCTCTACTACTGAAGCGGCATATAGCCTATTAAGTTATACCTAGTGTGTTTGCCCGTGAAGCATGAAAAATCTTCGGGTCACGTTCGAAGATAACACATTCTGGGGTTTAATAAATGCTACCTACCTATTTTGCATAAGAACCATAAAAACTTCACTAACTTAAAATGCATGAGCACCAAAAAAATGTTGATTTTGTAGCAACCATTAGTTATACTCAGTCTCAATTGTGGCGGGTGTAGCTCAGTTGGTTAGAGCGCTAGGTTGTGGTTCTAGAGGTCGCCGGTTCGATCCCGGTCATTCGCCCCATGCCCCTTTTATGTCTTTCGGAATTTTCATGATTTTTCAGTGCCACGATGTTCACCGAGTGTATCAACAAGGGGATGCGACTTTGCACATCCTTAAAGGCATTAACTTTTCCCTAAATGCAGGCGAAGTTGTCGCCCTTATTGGTGCCAGTGGTTCTGGAAAATCAACTTTTCTACATCTTGCTGGCTTACTCGAAAAACCATCATCAGGCGATATTACTATCCATGCACATAATGTTAATACGCTCAACAACACCGATTTAACAACACTTCGCCGTAAGCATATTGGCTTTATCTATCAATTTCATCATTTATTATCCGAATTCACAAGCCTTGAAAACGTAATGATGCCACTGATTATTGCAGGCATTCCCTTTAAAATAGCACGCGAAAAGGCTATTCTATTTTTAGAAAAAATGGGACTTTCCCACCGACTCAATCATTCACCAAAAAAGCTATCGGGTGGCGAACAGCAACGCGTCGCTATTGCACGTGCCCTTATTCACGAACCAACGCTTTTGCTTGCAGATGAACCAACGGGCAATCTTGATGACACCACATCTGAAATGGTGTTTGATGAACTGATTCAATTAATTCGCACTCAAAAATTAGCCGCCCTTATCGCCACGCACGATTTAGAACTTGCACTTAAAATGGATCGAATTGTACGATTGCATAACGGCGTCTTAGAAGAAATTACACATGAAAACAAAGGCATTAAACAAACAAAGATCTTTGAACCAAATGAATTTGTTTAAGGCTGCAACAACTGTTGGTGGATGGACGGCTGTCAGTCGCTTTCTTGGTATGTTACGCGAAATGCTGATGTCCCACTACATGGGGGCAAGTGTTATCAGTGACGCCTTTGTCGTTGCCTTTAAATTCCCTAATTTCTTTCGGCGTTTTTTTGCCGAGGGCGCCTTTAATGCCGCCTTCGTCCCTCAATTTGCTGGAAAATTAACTGAAGACGGGTTGCCTGCTGCTAAAAAAATGGCAACCGAAGCCTTTTCTGTCATGGCATGGTTTCTTTTTGGATTTGTCCTTTTCATCGAACTATTAACGCCCTTCGTCATGCCTCTCATTGCCCCTGGCTTTTCGAGCACTCCCGAACGTGTTGAACTGGCCACAACCTTTACGCGTATTACATTTCCCTATATTTTGTGCATTTCACTAACGGCACTCCTCGCGGGTATGCTTAATTCTGTTGAACGCTTTTGGGCAGCCTCTGCGGCGCCTGTGCTCCTCAACATCGCTATGATTATTGCCCTTCTTATGATTCCACACACCACCATTAATTCAGGCACATTGCTATCAATTTCTGTTTTTGTTGCAGGTGTTTTACAACTCGGTTGGCTGTATTTTGCGTGTGCCCGCCAGGGGCTTTCAATCCCTCTTAAAATGCCGACGCTCTCCCCTGATGTGCGACAGCTTGTTAAAAAAATGATCCCTGGCATGATTGGCGCAGGTGTGATGCAAATTAATTTGCTTATTGATTTACAGCTGGCTTCGTTCTTGCCCGTTGGATCAATGTCGTACCTTTATTATGCCGATCGCTTATACCAACTGCCTATGTCAATTTTTGGCGTTGCTATAGGCACGGCGTTATTGCCAAGTCTCAGCAAATTATGGCGCGCAGGCGATAAGAACGAAGCCCTTCGTCTACAAAACAAAGCCCTAACATTTGCCTTATTCATGAACATGCCAGCGGCCATTGGTCTGATTGTACTCAGCTATCCGCTTATCTCCCTTTTATTCGGACATGGGCAATTCACGGCCGCCGATGTTGCACAAACAGCACCCACACTTGCAGCCTTTGCGAGCGGCCTTCCCGCCTATGTTGCCGCAAAAGTATTTGCCACAACGTTTTTTTCGCAAAATGATACACGCACCCCTGTTATTGTCGGTGGCTTTGCTATCCTTGGTAATCTTGTGCTAAACTTATGCTTAATGCCCTATTTACTGCACGTTGGGCTAGCGCTATCAACGTCATTATCAGCCTATGGTCAAGCTATTGCCCTCGGCATTATTTTATATAAACGCGATCTTTTCAAACTTAATTGGGATTTTGTAAATTTCGCTGTCAAAATTACAACGATCAGCCTATGCATGGGATGTATTGTTGCCTATGCACCTAATGAACTATCGAGTATATTTGGCCTACATAATCCACAAACGCTTGGACATTACGGTGACGCTATTCTTGTTTTAGGGGGGTGCGCTATTGGATCCCTCTTTTATCTGACAATCAGCCATTTATGCGGCACGATTAAAATCGTACAACGATAAAATCCAAATATTTTTAATTTACAATCAATTCTACACTTAAGAAGAATAAAAAAAAATACGCATTGCATATTTCATTTAAATTATGTTATAAGTTCTCGTGGTATTTAAAAGTAAAAGACCATATCAATAATAATTGATACATAAAAGAATTGAATTCTATAAAATAACAACCATATCAGACATGACATAAATTTTTCATATTTACGTCAACTCTAACAAAAAGGAACAATAGAATGAGGATTATACTGAAAACAATCACCGCAGCATTATTATTATCAGCGGCAACACAGGTGTATTGTATGGATACTCATGAAAGACAAGCATCAACAAGTCTTTCTAGCCTACACAGCACAAAAGTATTAGAATTTGGCGAACCAGATCACACACAAAATATACAATTTTATGATGTGGAATATCCCACTTTATTTTTAAACAGTATTGCTGATAACCTAGACAGTGATGCTAATGGAGCTTTTTTTATTACCGCCCCAGGTTTTGACTGCCCTGATCATCAGTTAGGATACGCATTTTCAGATAATAGATATAAAATTTTTGAAACATATCGTGTTGAATCCTGTTTTTTTAACGGTCAAATTATACCTGGAAAAATTAGTTTTAAAATAAAAGAAAAAGACCTACGTTTTATAATAGACTTTAATACAAATAAAGTTGAACCTATTTGTGCAGATAATGAATCAAAAGACTTATTAAAAGGCGCATTTAATCTTGTGTTTTCGCAACACAGAAGAAACGATCATCAAGCCTCAGAATCAAATAAAATCCGAACAGATATTCAGGAACAATTCGGTGTGCCCTGCATTTATTTAAGCCCTAACAAGTATATTAACAGGGATAGCATTATTGGATTATTAACGGGCAAAATTAGAACTGCTTTCTATGATTCCCCTAATAAAACGTGGGCTTTACATGATATTAGTGTTACAGAAACGACGGCTGTTTTTGATGAAATGTTAAGGAGTCGTGATTTTAGTAATTTTAGCTTTGCTCATCCTATTCGCTTGTGCAATCCTAAAATAGTCGCCCATGAGTACACATTGCTATGGAATGAATCGGCCGATGCTTACCAATCAATCGGCAAGCTTACAATCAGCGAACTTAGCCCCACACAAAGCAACCGCCCAAACAAACATATGCTTGCACCTGACGACGTCGATACCCCTAATGACGTTTTACCAGAAAGCATTACTGCGTCCACAGCACAATCGGCTACACGTGAACAACCATTCACTAGCAAAATAAAAATGAAAAAAGAACTTCTAAAGGCAACAATTGCTGGTGATATGGACACTGTCTTTCAAATAATCACATCAGAAGCAGAACGACTCACGAAAGGCGATCGCGCTCACGTGTTCGCGAATGCATTAAACAAAGGTCATATTGGAATTGCAGCAGGATTAATTCAAGAGCTTGATCAAGACGTTATCAATGATGAATATGTAAAAGCGAAGAATTGTCAAGAAATACGTGATTTATTGCGACCATTTTCAAGCGCACGATATCAAGGATATTAAAAATATCAATGCTATAACACTGCATTCTTCCTTTGTTTTCCGCGGACTTGATCCGCGGATCTATAAAGGCTGAAAGACAACTTATTTATTTTAAAAACAATCATTAGCTATACAATGTATTGCGCAGCTCAAGGCTCATTTCAGGCTCACGTGAATCCACCGTTTTTCCATCCCATACAGCCATTTTCTCCTGCGGTGTATGCGGGATAATTGCCACAACATCACTTTCGCGCACCTGAACTTCTCTTCCCTCATACCGTTCAGCGTTTTTAATATAGGGCAATACAAGTTCTTCCACAATTGACGTTAGGGCTCGAACACCAGTTGGGCGCATAAAGGCACCTTCCGCTATTTTTGTTAAGGCAGGATAAGAAAAAGTAAGATCGATCCCATAACCATTTTTAAGCAGGCCTTGTTTTTCTTTAATCACTGAAAAATTGGACTGCAAAACACGCAAATAATCACTTTGAGCCAATTTTTTAAACAACACACGGTTTTGAAATCGACCAACAAATTCATCTGAAAAACCAAATTCACTTAAAGCCGCATCTGTAATACGGTTGTCAGGCGAAACATGCAGTTTCTTAAACGCGCCTGCCCCCACAAAAAGAATATTTTTAGTGCATATGTGAAACGTTTCTTTTTTACCTGGGATTATCTCAATCCGTAATTGAATTGTATCCTCTTGCAAGGGCTTTAAAAATTCATTTTGAACTGCTGCGCCTGTAATATCACGTCCTCCATCCAATCGTTCAGACGTACTTGCCGCAATTTTATCAATTTCATCTGCAAAAATCACGGTGCTATTCTCCGTTTTATACACGTCATAATTATTCAAACGAAGTGCCTCTGCCAAAAGATCTGACACACTAAGACCAACATACCCTGTGCGGGTGAGCGAACTTGCACTTGCATCAACAATCGTAATATCAAATCCCTGAGCCTTCAAATAATGACGGGCTTGTTTCAGACATTCTGACTTACCGCACCCTGTTTGACCGATCATCAACATATTACTCTTCTGGCAGGCAACCATTCCGCTTGCAGCCGCCTCCACTGGATTTTCTTCAATCCACTTATTTAAAGCAATGCTTGTAAAATGCATATGGATAAACGCGGCAAAACTCGCCATAGCCTCCTCTTGTCCAATAACACGTTCATTAAGGTATGTTCTTAATTCTGATGCTTTTAGGGCAATGCGTTTAAACACAGGCGAAGGTGCTTCATGGACTGTTTGAGGTATCGTCGTCGCAATAGCGCGCTTATGCTTTGGCATTCTCACATGCGTCACTCGGCTATATGATGAGAGGGTTTCTTTACCGTCAATCGGATTATCCCCTGCATAAACATCTGTTAAAAAACATGCGCTCACAAAACTGGTTGTGACTAAAAATAATCGTATACGTGATTGGTTTGTTGTATGTGACATAAGACGTCCCTCCATTGCTGTTTCAAAAGGGATGTCTCTTACGTCCTATGGTATTATCTCATGATTCCATAAACATTATGCGTACAGCCTTATTTTCAACACCGACGCCACCCATTTCAAGGGCAGACACCCTTGTTGTTTGCGTTCACATGATGGTAAAAATATACGTACTGGTAACATAATTTGACATTCCCTGCGCTTTATATTGCCTACACTACGAAAGTGTAGAGGTCTTTAAACCTTATAATCTTATATTAATTAACACCTGTTAAAATTCCGTTAATTCAACCATATTTATTTTATTAAAAATATATATTATAATATAATTTTAATAAATTATAATTATAATTCTTAAACCTGAATTCTTCTTTCATTGTCTTTTTTTTACTGAATTGGCTGGAACTTAAAAGCGCTTCAGGATACAGTAACAAATGAAAATGGAGTAAAATTATGCAGCATAAACCTGATTTGTGGTACGGAACAACAATCGTTTCAATACGTAAAGGTGGAAAAGTTGTGATTGCAGGCGATGGTCAAGTAACGCTTGGCACGCAAGTTATCAAATCACAAGCGCGCAAAGTACGCCGCCTTGCAGGTGGACATGTTATTGCGGGCTTTGCGGGCGCAACAGCCGATGCCTTTGCCCTATTCGAACGTTTGGAAATGAAACTAGAACAATATCCAGCACAGCTTGCCCGTGCGTGTGTTGAGCTTGCAAAAGACTGGCGTACCGATCGGTACCTAAGGCGACTTGAAGCGATGATGCTCGTTGCCGATAAAAATGTATCACTAGTTCTAACAGGAACAGGTGATGTACTAGAGCCAGAAGATGGCGTGATGTCCATTGGATCAGGCGGCGGATTTGCACTCGCAGCTGCACGTGCCCTTGCAACCGTTGATACATTGGACGCTGAATATATCGCCCGTCGTTCTATTGAGATTGCAGGCGACATCTGCATTTACACTAATAAAAATATTATCGTAGAAAGTTTGGATGTATGAGTACGTTAACCCCTCGTGCAATTGTTGCTGAATTAGATCGTTTTATTGTCGGACAAATGGAGGCAAAACGTGCTGTTGCCATTGCCCTTCGCAATCGCTGGCGCCGTTTACAATTACCCGCTGATCTTATTGATGAAGTGCTCCCAAAAAATATTTTGATGATCGGACCAACAGGGTGCGGCAAGACAGAAATCGCCCGTCGTCTAGCAAAACTCGCACATGCCCCTTTTATTAAGGTCGAGGCAACCAAATTCACTGAAGTTGGTTATGTTGGTCGTGATGTTGAGCAAATTATTCGTGATCTTGTTGAAATTGCCATTCATATTGCAAAAGACAAATCACGTGAAGAAATTAAAACACGAGCACACGCCCTCGCTGAAGAACGCGTCTTAGATGCTCTTGTCGGTGAATCAGCCAGCCCTGAAACCCGTGAAAAATTCCGCAATAAATTGCGTAATGGTGAATTAAACGATCGTGAAATTGATATTCAGGTGCAAGACAACGGTGGATTATCCATGCCAACAATGGATGTTCCTGGCATGCCAGGCGCTCAAATGGGAATGCTAAATCTAGGTGATATTTTTGGCAAAGCACTCACAGGTGGACGCACCAAAGACCAACGTCTAACCGTATTAGCTGCCTATGCCATTTTAATTGAAGACGAATCTGAAAAATTATTGGATCAAGATAAAATTATTCGTGAAGCGCTTGAATCTGTACAACAAAATGGTATTGTTTTTCTAGATGAAATTGATAAAATTTGTGCACGTTCCGAGCGCCAAGGAGCTGATATTAGTCGTGAAGGGGTTCAACGTGACCTACTTCCCCTCATTGAAGGTACAAGTGTTTCCACAAAATATGGTACTGTTAAAACAGATCATATCTTATTTATTACCTCAGGGGCTTTTCATTTAGCTAAACCATCTGATTTATTACCTGAATTACAGGGTCGCTTACCTATACGTGTCGAACTAAAAGCATTAACACGTGAAGATTTCGTTCAGATTTTAACAGAGCCAGAGGCAAATTTAATCACACAAGCCAAAGCATTATTAAAAACAGAAGGAATTGATCTAACATTTGATACAACATCAATTGAAGAAATCGCACGTTTAGCCGCCGAAATTAACCAAAATGTCGAAAACATTGGCGCTCGTCGTTTACATACGATTTTAGAAAAATTGCTGGAGGATCTTAGTTTTGAGGCACCTGATCGTGCTCAAAAAACTGTCTGTATGACAGCAATAGATGTAAATACAAAAGTTGGTGAACTGGCGAAGAATCAAGACCTATCAAAGTTTATTTTGTAGATGGTGAATCTTCAACCTCCAAATGATCTTGCTTGGATTTAATTCTAAGCAAGATCTGAGATAACTAATTTTATTCTTTTATTAACTTATTAATTCCTTGTACTGCAACTGTAATAAGAGCAGGCACACCAGCTGCCGCCAGAAAAAAAATTATATCATTTCCATATTTTACTATTAAATGACTAATATCGTTCTTTTTTAAAATAATTCCTAAAATATACGCAATAGCTAAAATTGAAATACATATAATCCAAGTCCAATGATGCTGATAACTTTTTTGTCCTTTTTTAGGAAAATGTCCTTTTCGTGTCTCTGTTGGTCGTGACATTAAACTACCATTAAACCTTGAAAAATGGATTGCAATCTAATCGTCATGGCTGATTCAGATACAAAAAATAAGTCGGCCATTTCTTCTATTGTCAATTTTCGTTCAGCCATTTCTTTTACTCGTAACTCAGGCATTAACATTTCCGCAGCGATTTGGTTAGCTTCTTTTTCTGCTTGAGAGCGAATACCCTCATGTCTAAACGATATGGCATAATCCTCTATCTCATTATTTTGGCTTAATTGACTATAAGAGTGACTTTCATACTTATAAGAAATGTAATGACCAAGTTCATGCGCAATCGTAAAACGCTTCCTAACATTTGGATGTTTACGATTAACATAAATACCAAATTTATCAAAATTCTTATCTTTAATTAACATACCACTAATTTTAGAATCATCAAAATCGCATTCAAAATAATCAATTTTTAATTTTTCACAAATTCTATCTAACTGAAGCTCATCATTAACGTAACTATTACATGTTAATTCTTGAATATACGCCTTTATGTCATCTTTCAATTTAAAAGTAGACATAGTTAATTCCCTCAATGATTTTTTATTGCTATTAGAGTAGCAAAAGAATGTTTAAAAATCAATCTTAAACAAAAAAAACCTTAAGGCATTCTTTCTTTACCCACGCCCTTTTGGCATGCAATAATGCCGTTTTGAATCAACATTCATGAAATCAAACAGTGTTTGTGTTGCAGGTTCTGACTCATTTTCAGCATCGCTATTATGCTGTTTTGCAACGCGTTCTGCAAAAACAGAGTGATCATCTTCATTAAATAAATCTTTATAAATACTTTGAACTTTTTGAATTACCGCATTTGAAAAACCGTGACGACGCATACCTACCAAATTGACACCATGCAGATGTGCTCTCTCGCCCATAACCATTGCATACGGCACAACATCTTTTTCTACACCTGACATGCCGCCAATAATAGCATGCACACCAACACGTACAAATTGCTGTATCGCCGACAAACCTCCAACAATAACATGATCAGCAATCACAACATGCCCTGCAAGTGTTGCATAATTTGCCATAATTACGTGATTACCAACATGACAATCGTGAGCGATATGAACACCAACCATAAGCAAACAATGATCACCAACAACGGTTTTCATACCACCACCTTCTGTGCCTGGCTGAATCGTCACATATTCACGAATCGTTGTTTTTTCCCCGATCGTAACAGTTGATGGCTCACCTTTATATTTTAAATCCTGCGGAGAATGACCAATGGATGCAAATGGGTATACAATTGAATCTTCACCAATAACGGTAATACCATCAACGCACACATGCGATATCAAACGAACACCAGCTTTTAGTGTAACGTTTGATCCAATCACACAATAAGGTCCTACATAAACGTTTTCGCAAACAGTCGCACCATCGTTGATAATGGCTGTTGGGTGAATCTCTGCTAAAGAATGGATCATCATTATTTCTTATCAACAATCATTGCTGTAAATGTTGCTTCACTGGTCAACACATTATTAACCCATGCCTCGCCTTTAAAGCGCCAAACTGCACCACGGCTACGGTCTTTAACAACTTTTAAATTTAAAACATCGCCTGGCACGACAGGTTTTCTAAATTTAGCTCCCTCAACAGACATAAAATAAACAAGGTTACCTGCATGATTCGACGCGTCCCCAACATTTTTCTGTTGTTCTTCAAGTGTTTTCACTACAAGAGCTCCTGCTGTTTGCGCCATCGCTTCAATAATTAAGACACCTGGCATAATGGGGTGCTCTGGAAAATGCCCTTGAAAATACCATTCATTCACTGAAACATTCTTAATACCAACAGCACTGTGTCCTAACAACAAATTTTCCATACGATCAATCAGCAAAAACGGATAGCGATGGGGAATAAGTTTTACAATATCTTCAATACTCAATGCATCAACTTTTGTTGATTGAAAATCGGGTGTTATAATCTCTGCCATATTACTCTCTGCATAGGCTTTATTTGCCATTTTTCTTTTCCTTTATTAATCGTTGAAGCACAATAGTTTGCTTATGCCAATCACGCACAGGCATCGCTGGCGAACCAGCCACCGTTTCACCATCAGCTACGTCGCGCATTAAACCGCTTTGTGCGGCTATTTTAACGCCATTACCAATTTTCAAATGACCCGCAATACCAACTTGACCAGCCACTATCACAAAATGCCCTAAATGCGAACTACCTGCTACACCTGCCTGTGCAACAAGAACAGACTGATCTCCAATATAAACATTATGCGCTATTTGCACAAGGTTATCGATACGCACACCGTTACCTATTTTTGTTTTTCCAAGACTTGCTCGATCAATACACACATTTGCACCAATTTGAACATCATTACCAATCTCAACAATACCCACTTGTGGTACATCAAAATGTCCTTTTTCATCCATATGAAAACCAAACCCCTGCTGCCCAATGCGGGTGCCTGGCTTAATGAGAATACCATCACCAATCAACGAATGACTAATAGTCACATGTGATCCAATACGACCATTACACCCAATGCAAACACCATCATGTATAACTGTATGTGAATTAATTTTCGTATGCGATCCAATGACTACATTTTCACCAACAACAACATATGCACTAATCTCACATCCTTCGCCAATCATTGCTGTTTGTGCAATCACTGCCGTTGGATGAATTAGCGGTCTTAATGCAGGCTCTGGGAAAAACGCACGTGCTAATATCGCATAGGCACGATAGGGCTTAGGGTGCACGAGAACGAGTGTTTTACAGGCATCCTTTCCTAATTGCGCCCCTACACAATGCGCTAACACATCCGTTGTTAGACATAAACCTACTCCTGTTCTTTCAGCATCATCACGATATTTAGTATTGTGAAACAAAGCAATTTCCGATTCATCCCCATCTTTAAGCGTACGAATCCCCGTAAATAAAAGATCTCCATTTAGCCCATCAGGAATAGGTAATGAAATCAATGCACATATGTCAGATAATGATAATGCATCACGTTTAATATAAAAGCGGGAATCTGTCATGTTTTATACCTTCTTTTATTTATCACCATTTTGTTTGTCGTCTTTAGGAAGAGAAATATTCGCTAACCGTTTATTCAATAAGGCTATAACATCATCTGTCAAATCAAGACGATCATCATTAAAAAATACAGAACGCTTTTCAGCAACAATTGTGTTGAGCACAAGATTAATTTTTCGTTTTGCCGCCAGTTCACGAATAATAGCCAAAACTGTATCCTCAAGCTCCTTTGTCGTAACATCAATAATCTTTAAAAGATGAGCGCGTTTTTTGTGCATTTTTTGCTCAAGCTCCGCTACACGTATATCAAAAGCTGCTTTACGCTTTTTTGCTTTTGTTGAGTTCTTTTCAGACTTTATTTCCTCATGTTCTTTACTCAGCTCATTTTCAAACACGGACATTTCTTCGATCACACGATTTTGCTCTTTTGAAAAAAGGGCATTTACGGTGTGAAACGGAACAGCGTCCCGTTTCAGACGATCACCATCAATCACCGCAACAGCTAAATCACTACTCGGCAAATAAAAATATTTTTTACCTAGCATAAATCCAAAAAAGCCAACCAAAACAATACAGACAACAACCATGCATGCCCGGATTAAAACAATCTTATTGACAGTGAACATAATATCCTCAATTGAAATGCACTAGAAACGTGACGAGAATCCAAAAATGACAGATTGCGTACGGTCATATTTTTCGCGTTTAACGGCACGTGCATAATCAATACTAATTGGACCAAATGGAGAATCCCACGAGATACCACAACCAACAGAGGCACGCGCACGACTGCTATCCAAAACGGTTGTACCAGGAATACTCTCCCCCACACGCCATACAGAACCAAGATCCGTAAAGACCGCACCTTTTATACCAAATTCTGTTGGCAAACCAAGCGGGAACACAACCTGTGTTGTCGATGTCCAAAAACGTGTACCATTCAATGAATCGCCTGTAGCGGCATCACGTGGCCCAAGTCCACCATATTCAAACCCACGAAATGATTCAAGACCAAGGGAAAAGCGGTCAGCCAAACGAATTTTACGTCTCAACTTTGTCATCGCACCAACTTCACCATTCACATTCAAAACAACCTCATCCATTAAAGGATAGAACCATCCAGCACCAACTGAATTTCGCAAGTATTCAACGTTACCACCAAGTCCCGCATACGTATTTGACATATTAGCCACATAGCCCGTCGTTGGATTACGCACACTATCACGGCGATCATACGCAATCGAATGCGTCACAGCGGATGTTAAACTTGTCCCCATTTGTTCAAGCACATATGGCGACGTCACAACACGTGAGTGCGAAATCTTTTCATGACTAATCTTGTAATTAAAACTTTGCGACCAAAAAGTGCTCAAACGATAACCAACACCAAGATTTGTACCAATTGCCTTTTGCTCGTACAGCGCTGAACGCCCAGAACGCATACCAAATACACTCATGTTACCAACCATATTACGCCCCAAGAAATAGGGCTCAATCACACCAACGTTAAAATCTTGACGCTTTTTCGCAACAGATAAATCAGAGAAAAGCGTACGCCCTGTCCCCATAAAGTTGCGTTCCGTTAATTTAACCGATGCTAATGGGCCATCAAGTGTTGAAAAACCACCCGCTAAACCAATTTCCCCCGTACGTTGCTCTTCAACCTTTACAATAACACGCGCTTGATCATGGGCAGCACCAGGCTCCGTATCAACGGTTACCGTTTTAAAATAACCAAGATCTTTCAAACGACGTTCAGACATCTTCAATTTCTCAGAGTTATACGCATCACCCTCGTGCAATTCCATTTCACGACGCAGTACATGGTCACGTGTACGATCATTTCCAACAAAAACGATTTTTTCAATATAAACGCGTGG
The DNA here is from genome assembly GCA_947490395.1 of Alphaproteobacteria bacterium. Taxonomy (GTDB): domain Bacteria; phylum Pseudomonadota; class Alphaproteobacteria; order Paracaedibacterales; family CAIOTO01; genus CAIOTO01. Next base: position 18,930 of record CANLGW010000010.1, on the reverse strand, counting down.
CCCTTCTTTAATTTCAAATGTTACATCTGCCTTTTTGGTTTCAGGATGTTTTTTAACAATCGGCTCAATCGCAACGAACGCATATCCTTGCATACCAATCGTGTTTGACATGGTCAAAATTGAACGCTCAAACTCTTTACCGCTAAACATATCACCTTCAGCAAAGGTCAAGGATTTCTTTAGCTCTTCGGTATTCACGTTTGGCAACTTTGAAGTAATGTCAATCTTACCAATTTCATAACGTTCACCCTCTTCCACATGAAATGTTAAAAAGAAGTCTTTTTGATCTGGGCTTAATTCCGCATGCGATGTTATAATACGGAAATCAGGATAACCATTATCATAGTAAAACTTACGTAACGCCTGTTGATCGGCAATAAAACGATCTGGATCATACACATCATCCACCGCAAAGAAACGATACCAACGTGTCCGTTTTGAATTCAATTGCTCTTCTAGTTTTTTAGAAGGAAAATGCTTATTACCAACGAAAGCAATTTTACGAATATACGTTACGCCACCCTCATCAATTTCAAAAACGAGATCAACACGACTTTCTGGCAACTTAATAATCTTTGGTTCGACCCTTGCACCAAATCGCCCCATACGGCGATAAATCTCAAGCAATCGTTGTTGCGCTTCTTGAATACGTGAATGGGTTAATACTTCACGTGCACGCAATTTAATTTCTTGCTGAATCACATCATCTTTTAATTTATCATTTCCTTCGTAAGCGATTCGATTAATAATCGGATTTTCTTCAATATTAACAACCAGCGTATCTCCCTCGCGATCAACTTTGACATCGGCAAAATAACCCGTTGCGAACAAAGCCTTCAACGTCTCATTCATTTTTCCTGACGCAAACTCATCACCAACTTTAATAGGTATATAAGAGTGAACAGTCTCCGATTCAATTCGTTTGTTACCAATAATACGAATTCCCTTTAAAGGAGACGCTAACAATGACGAGCAAACCATTGCTGAAAACAAGGTTAATAAAACTATTTTTTTCATAACATTTATATCTTGGAAAAATTACATACTGCTTTTTTATACAAAGGGTTTATGCTTATGGCTAGCCTTAAAATGAATTTTAATGAAAGAAGCACCCATTTTTTACTATTTATCCCTATTTTTAAACAACTGACAACTTTTTTCTGGAATCTTATCCTAATTTCTTGTATGGTATTTAAGTTCACAGTTGGGGTATAGCCAAGCGGTAAGGCAGCGGTTTTTGGTACCGCCATCCTAGGTTCGAATCCTAGTACCCCAGCCAACCGTATTTCTTTCATGAAAAAAATTCTTAAGTCCTTTATAAAATCAACGTATGCGCAACATATGCTTGCATGGATTGGGTATCACTATTTATGGTTTGTTTTTAAAACAACACAGTGGGACTATGTTGGTTTTGAACACGCTAAAAACCTAATTAATGCGAATCAATCTTTTCTTGTTTGTTTCTGGCACGGACGTCTTGCCATGATGCCCTTTGCTTGGGTCTGGGACAAACCACTCCACATGTTACTCTCTGAACATGGTGATGGCAAACTCATCTCGCGCCTTATTCAGCACCGGAAAATTAATAGTATTTATGGATCCAGCACACGTGGAGGCGTAAAAGCAGCCATTGAAGCCGTCCGCGTTTTGAAAAATGGACATTGTATAGGCATAACACCTGATGGCCCAAAAGGACCACGTCATCACGTAGCTGACGGGGTCATCCACATTGCACGTCTTGCAAAATCACCCATCATACCCGTTAGTTATGCCTTAACACGACGACGTTTTTTAAAAACATGGGATAATTTCCTGTTCCCCTTGCCCTTTAGCAAAGGTGTTTACATTATAGGCGCACCAATTATGGCAAACAATACACAGGATGATGCCGAATTCTTATTATGCAAAGAATTAATCAAAGAAGCCCTCCTTGAAACCGAAACAACGGCTGATCAACTAACAACCAAGCCATTAACCACGCATTTCGGATCACATTAAAATACTGGAATACCGACAAATCGGCCACTAAAAGCCGTAACAGCATGCCCTGTTAAAAAAACACGATCACCTTCATGTGAAACATTAACATAGCCACCACGTTTAGAAGCCTGATAACCAACAAGCTTATTTCTCCCTAAACGTTCTGACCAATAAGTTGCAAGCTTACAATGCGCTGATCCCGTCACAGGATCTTCAAGAATCCCTTCCTTTGGGGCAAAGTAACGCGATACAAAATCATAATTAGCCCCTTCTGGCGCCTCAGCCGTCACAATCACACCGCGACATTCAAGTTCAGCTAAATGGGCAATATCGGGTGACAAATGGATAACTTCATCGGCTGAATGCAATTCAACAACACAATCATCATGCGCAAGACCAACATACACAGGCGCTACACCTAGGGCTTCAAAAAGACCATCAGGTGTACTCATTGGCTCTGTATAATGGGCAGGAAAATCAAGTGTAATACCATCATCATGGCGCCACGCTTTTAAGATACCACTTTTTGATTCAAAATAAATTTCTTCTCGTGCAACAATTTCCATCTCAGTCCATAAAACATGAGCCGCCGCCAATGTGGCATGCCCACACAAAGCGACCTCAATCGTAGGGGTAAACCAACGAATAGCAAAATGATTTCCATCTAATGGCACAACAAATGCCGTCTCCGATAGATTGACCTCTGTTGCTACATTTTGCATAAAAACATCACTTGGGAACATATCAACAACACAAACAGCTGCAGGATTTCCTTTAAACAAAATGTGGGTAAACGCGTCAACGGTACAAAATTTCATTGCTCTATTTATCTAATTAAACAAAATTAACTAAATAGTACCACCCCACTTTCAACAAATCCATAAAAAGATAAAATTGCTGATTATTTTTTAAACTAATAGGTGATTTTATGCTATAATGACCTGGCTTTATGCCGTCAATATGTCGTGCCAATAGTGAATAATCTTTATAGATAAAATGTTAAAAGCATGATCCACAAAAAACTTAATTTTTATCACATATTCAAAGGCCACTGGATATTCACACGGCATGTTTCAGAACCAAACGTCATCATAACAGGAACAGCACATTTTGCCATAAAAGATGATGAACGTATTTTGTACACTGAGGAAGGGACGTATCATCTGCACAACGACTGCCAAACATGTTTTCAAACACATGTCTATGCAATTACACCTAACACGTTTACCATTTTTAAAAGCAATGGTGTTTTGCTGCATGATGTTAGTGTAGAAGATACCTTATTTCCTGTGACTGCACAGCACGATCACCTCTGTAATCAGGATCTTTATCATTGCCAATGGCTATTTCATAATAATAATCATTTTGATATATTATATACCGTGAAAGGGTCAAAGAAAGATTACCAAATTAAAACAGCTTTTAGACGCACGTCATAAATTTTGTTCTCACCACTTATAGATGTATCAAATGTCTATGGTGTTTATACGTTTGTTCAGCAATTTGCACGGCATTCAGTGCTGCACCTTTGCGCAAATTATCGGCTACAATCCACAAAGATACCCCATTTTCGGTGGATACATCACGGCGAATGCGGCTTACAAAAATATAATCCTCCTGCGCAACTTCTGACGGTGTATGGAATTGATCCGTAGCTCCTGCTACTTTCAATGCTTTGGACGTTTTTAGCGCCTTTATGATATCTTTCAAATCAAACGCATGCGTTAATTCAAATGTCGCCGAAATCGAGTGCCCCACAAAAACAGGCACGCGCACGCACGTTGCAGCCACACGAATGTCTGGTGACAAGATTTTTTTCGTTTCTTCAATCATCTTCCATTCTTCTTTTGTGCTGCCATCATCCATAAATACATCAATTTTTGGAATCACGTTAAAGGCAATAGGTTTTTGAAATGTTGTATTTGGTGTAGATGGCTGATTCATCAACACCGTTTTTGTTTCATTATACAAAATATCCATAGCATTACTACCTGCTCCCGAAACGGCCTGATATGTGGATAAAACGATACGCCGAATGGGGTTAATGTCATAAATAGGTTTCAAAGCCGCAACAAGCTGAATCGTTGAACAATTTGGATTTGCGATAATACGGCGTTTAGATGCGTGTGCGATTGCGTCTGGGTTGACCTCTGGAACAATAAGGGGAACATCCACATCCATGCGAAAATACGATGATTTATCGATAACGAGGGCACCTTGCTGTACGGCACGCAACACATATTCGGCAGATACATCACTGCCAACGGCAAAGAATGCGATATGAGTTGAACTAAAATCAAAATGTTCAAGGGGCTTTATCGCCAATTCAGCATGATCACCATAAGAAACAGATGCTCCAAGGGAACGTTTGGATGCAACTGCTTTTACATTTTCCTTTGGAATGCCACGGTCAGCTAAAAGCGAAAGAACAGCATTACCAACAGCGCCTGTTGCACCAACAACGGTAAATGTTAGATTCTTAAAAGTCATAGAGTCTCTTTTATTTTTTAATATATAATGCTAATGCACAATATGGATTTTTTTACAAAAATCGCAAGGGAATTTATTAATTGATATTAATCACCACATTTGCTTTGAAAAGGATAGGCGTCGCTTTGCCTTGCTGGCAAAGAAAAAGTATAATTATAAACGGTGGGTTAACTTATAATTCTTATTTTATTTTCAGGTGAATACACATAAATTCAGCTATACCGAATGAACATGAAGATGCCCATTTTCTGTCATGGCGAATCTGCGAAACAGATGTAGCCACCCAGTGATTGTTAATTACAAAAATGCCTATTTTCCTGAATAGCTTCGCTACGCTCGCTATGACGACAACATTGGTAAAAACAGGTGTTTTCATTTCCGATGGGTATAGATATGAAATATTTTAAGGAAGGTTAAACGAAGGTACATCCTTTAAATTAATGTCTGTATTGACAATGACTCTCGGCTAAAAATATTGTAATTCGCATTAAATCAAATTATAGTAACCTATGCATATGCAAAGGTTACTATAATAATGTACGAACTAAACTCTGATCCGTTATCGATACGTAAAGCGTGTGAAATACTTGACATTTCTCACGATACAATTCGTCGTTGGGAAAAGAAAGGGCTTATCAAAACCACACGTGATGGACATGGCGATCGGTTGTTTGAGCGATCAGAGCTTGAAGAATTAAAGGCTAAACTTTCAGGTAACGCGCGTGAGGTTCCCTTTTCTTTCTTGAAAAATGAATATAAAACACCTTTTTCAGCAATTGAGCTTTTTGCGGGTGCTGGTGGTTTGGCGCTTGGAATGGAAAATGCAGGCATTCAAACAAAGATGCTTGTCGAAATTGATAAAACCGCCACAACAACACTGTCACACAATAGACCTCACTGGAATGTAATTACAGACGATGTTAAAAATGTTGATTTTACAGAAAAGACAGCCGATGTGATCGCCGGTGGATTTCCTTGTCAAGCCTTTAGTTATGCTGGGAAAAAGCTTGGATTTGAAGATATTCGTGGAACGTTATTTTTTGAATATGCACGTGCAATTAAACAAATACGTCCTAAAATTATTTTAGGGGAAAATGTACGTGGTCTAGAAAAACATGATTCAGGGAGAACATTGACGATTATGCTTGGGATTTTACAAGACCTTGGTTATCGCTGTGAGTATCGTATATTGCGTGCTCAATATTTTGATGTGGCACAAAAACGAGAACGGCTTGTAATTATTGGCGTGAGGGATGATCTATTCATTCCTATTATTTTTCCGAAAGAAAAAAATTATACAATTTCAATACGTGAAGCATTAAAAAATGTTCCTTTTTCAGAGGGGCAGCGATACACGGCATCAAAACATGCCATTATGTCTCTTGTTCCAGAGGGTGGATACTGGAAATCATTACCCATTGATCTTCAGAAAAAATATATGGGGAAAAGTTTTTATCAAGGAGGAGGCAAAACAGGTATGGCTCGGCGTCTTGCATGGGACGAGCCTTCTCTTACGCTTACATGCAACCCTGCACAAAAGCAAACCGAGCGTTGTCACCCGTCAGAGACACGCCCGCTTAGCATCTCCGAATATGCACGGATACAATCGTTCCCAGATGATTGGACATTTATGGGATCTACGGCGGCTCAATACAAACAGATTGGGAATGCTGTTCCTGTGAATCTTGCTTATCATATCAGTACAAGTCTAATCCAAATGTTATCAGCGATTACTTAATGAGGGTAAGAGGATTCTCTCCAAATGCATCTATAAAATATTTTTGAATAAATTCACGATCATTGAAATGAGGATAGTATTTTTGAATAACAACAAAAATCGCCTCAAAAACCATTTGGAGCGCTGTTGGCACACCCGTTACTTTTGCATAAAAACTATTCCCATCGATGTGACGAATTTTCTCATTACCTGAACGTTTACACCCTTGACTTTTATCAGAAGGCGTAAACATATGATCAAAAATATGTGCCTTGCTTGGAATAATTTCAACATAATAGGCCGTGTAGTCTTTGTATAGATGACCTTTTTTCATTACAAGATCGTTTAAAGTATCATAGGTGTTTACTTTATCAGATCCTTTTACTGTGTTATGTTTATTTTTAATTTCGGCAATAAGTTTGAGGTCATTATTTACAAGATCAACGATTCCATTTTTACCAAGATCTTGCCAACCGTCCACGGATCCTAAGATTTTTTGATGAAACATGCCTATAGCATTGGAAAGTGTTTTTTGTGCTTGTCTTATTTTTTCATTTAGTAACCACGTTTTGCTATCAATTTCAAAACTAGCCATCTCGAATAAAACAGCAAAAGGATCAATAACATTACGGTTAAAACGTGTTTCTGTTATTTGCTTTGCCTTTTTACCTTCAGATAGAAGATCAAGCACAATTTGTTCAAAAATAGCATCTTGAATAAAAGGCAAAATAGGCACGATACGTTATTTCCTATGACATAAACAACTTAATTTAAACTTCTTTTGTTAAAGGGTGTCAAGGTACAATGCTAAAAATATATGGGTTTATATGATTTGAAATAAATTAAGATTCATCAAGAGTGTTAAGTTGGATATACAAAATAGGATAATCCTTTCAAATTCGCATGCGTTTCTGTTAACAGGTTCCCTTTAGCCAAAAATTCCCTGAGCCCATACATAGTTCAATTTCAAATATTCATTCCACATGAGCCGAAGAGCTTTACGTGACATTATTTTTCTAAAGGGAACAGGATGCCCAATCATCGTGACATCTGGTAACATACGTTTAAATTCAATAATACTCCGACGAATATGATAACTCCCCGTCACAAGGCGTATGGATTTAATGTTATTTTCCTTTGCCCATTTTGCTGTTTCGATCGCATTTTGAACCGTATTATTGGCTTCATACCCTAACTCAACATCGGATAAACGCGTGTATAATGCATTGGGGACATCTTGTTTTGAGGCAAGTGTTTTTGCATTGACACCTTTAAAAACGCCTGAAATAAACAATCGTTTACCAAGCCCCGCATCAAAAAGTGCTATACCAACCTCAACACGCCCCTTTCCCCCCGTTAACACGACAATAGCATCAGCAACGTGCTGTTTATCACCAGGTTGTTTAGGCAGTGTTATCATAAATATAACAAACCCCATCAGCCATATCACCATAATGACAAGCAAGGCTAAACAAAAGCGTCGTGTAAAATAAATAAACGCCTTCATGTCGCATCAAGCCGCATCAGCGTACCAATAACAGCAAGGCGTGAAACAAACATCCCCACACATGCAATCGTAATAGGAAGCAGTAAAATAAAAATCCACGCACCTGTTGCAGGTTCAGCTGTAAAGAATTTAGGCATACCAAGGTGACGTGAGAGCCACCCCATGAAGATAACCGTCGGTATAGCAGCAATAAGACCGATTGCTCCTCCTTTGAGACACAACCAAAATGAGCTATTTTGGAAATAGCTGGCAATATAACGATTACGGGCACCCATCAATCGCAAAACGTTAATAATATCGCTGTGCACGTTAAGTGATGCCCGTGTCATGAGACTGACAATCACAAAAATCGTTAACGCAATAAATCCTATAATGATATAGGAAAGCGTTCGAAGAGATTGCGCCAATGTGACAAGTGTTTGTTGCCATTTTGCATGAGATTCAATACGTACGCCAGGGGCAATTTGACTTAAAATACGATGTGCCTCAGACACCTGAAAAGGTACGCGTGAATCAAGCTCAACATCAATTAAAAGGGGCATTTTTAAATCCGTTAGATTTCCAGTATCACCAACCCAAGGTTGTAATAATAACATCAATTTTTCATGATCAAGAATTTCAAAGGATGACACCCCTGGTATTGTACGAAGGATATTTTTAATTTTTTCAATATCAATAGGCGCACTGTTAGGAACAACGACAGCTTGTTCAGCGGGAGCGACTGCACCTGCAGGTGTGCCCACAAGCGTTGTTGCCACAGCACTGCCTTCCAAGATTTCAATCGTAACTTTTTGTCCGCCTGGATTTTGCCATTTGTGGAGCGCACTACCGATCGTAATAGCGGCTGTGAAAACAATAATAAGTAAAAAAACCAACAACCCCATCAGTACTGGAATGTGACGTCTTCCAGATTCCTGGTCAAGCGGAATATCACGTAAGACATAAGAAGGTTTTTCTATTTTATTTGTCATCTATATTCCCTTTTTGTTTATTTTGATTTTCATGTAGTTATAAGCATTAAGCACTACGTGCATTTTTTGGATAATTGATAGACAACTGCCCTTGTGATAGATGCAATTCAGGATGACTAAACGAATCGACTAAACTTCGGTTATGCGTTGCGACCAAAATTGTTGTACCAATTTTATTAAGTTCTTCAAATAACTGCATCAATTTAAAAGCCGCTTTATCATCGACGTTACCTGTTGGCTCATCTGCCAGCAATAACAATGGCCGTGTTATGACAGCACGTGCAATACCTACACGTTGTTTTTGACCATCGGATAGACTGTTTGGCAGGTAATTCAAATGATCACCCAGCCCAACCCAGTAGAGCAACTCTTTCCCATAATTGCGTGCACGTTTTAAATCCATGCCTGTAATACGAAGTGCAAGTGCGACGTTATCTAGAACACTGAGGTGTGGCAGTAAACGACAGTCCTGAAACACAAGCCCCATTTTTTGCCTAAACAAAGGAAGTTCGGCATTACCAAGGGATGTAACATCGCGCCCAAAAACAGTTACGAGCCCTTCTGATGGTTTTAAATCACGATAAATAAGCTTCATCATGGATGTTTTACCTGCACCACTCGCGCCTGTTAGAAAATAAAATCCTGATGAATAAAAAGAGAAATTCAAGTTATAAAAAACAGGTGCACCTGATGGGTAATATAAACTGACATGATCGAAGCGAATAATTTCTACTTGGGAACGTCGCTGCGACACAAAACACCTCAAAATTAATTATATTAATGTTAGTTTAGGTCATCTAAGAGATGAAAATCAATGGATCAAAGAGGCAATATTAATTTTTGTCTAAGATTTGTATACGCTTATGATTACGCTGGTACTCCTTAAGAAAACGAATACAAAATCCTTTCTTAATTTTTTACAGTTAATGCATCAACAGGTATCAAACGTTCGAGTTGCTCAGCAAAATAAAAAGGCAATGATAATAACTTATAAGGCACAGAAATATTATCTGATAAATTCATATTTTCTTGCAGAAAACTTGGCATATCTGCATTAAATCGAACACCAAAAGACCATATTTTTTCTTTAATAAAGTAATGCAATGACTTAAGATGCCCTGTTTTCCCAGCCTTTACCTCAATAGGAATTAAATTATTTTTATACTGAAAAACATAATCAAGCTCAGCAGAAGATTGAGCTTTTTCTCGCACCCAATAAAATAATTCTGGCTCTTGATAAAAAGGTTTTAATTTCAAAAGTGATTAACCAATAAATTGTTCAGCTAAACTACCTCGGTTTACCCATGCCCAATCAGGGGCATTAATAATCGATAAATAGTCAAGATCCAAAGCAGCACATAACAACCCAATATCAAGTAAAATAGCTTTAAAAACTTTATGATTTACTTGTGATCGTAAAGGAATCCCTGTCGAATCACTATGTTGCACTAGATGAATAATCTTTGCTAAATTCAAATTATCAAGTACTTCTTTAACATGTGTAGATTTGCTTTCACGATCAATGCTTGCATACTTAATGGTGTTTCCAATTAAAGCAGGTATTTTTTTAAATGTCTGCCTCAACAAAGAGATATCTTTTGCCCTGCCATATTTATGGAAATCATCTTGATAGGTTTGCAGAATATTGTGTTTCATATTATTAATTTCTTGAAAATCACGATACTCACTAAAATGAGCCACTATTTCAGGCATGCCACCTATTAACCAAAACTGCTTGACAAGATCAAGGCATTGTTGATGAATAAGCTGAGGCACCTCATCACACAATGACCACCCACTTATCCAATTTGCCAAACCAATCTCACCTATTGCCATTAAAAAATCGTTAAATGAAAGAGGCATTAAATGAAAGTATTCAATGCGTCCGACTGGCACTGAATAAGCAGGTGCCTCAAGAACGAAATCAAGCAAAGAACCTGCTGCAATAACAGGAAATTCGGGGCACTCTTCATAAAAATATCGTAGAACTTCCAAAATTTCTGGTGCTGCTTGAACTTCATCCAAAAATAATAAGGTATTATCGGGCGTTAACTGCCTTTTAGCATATAAAGATAATTTTTGTATAATTTGCTTTGGATTTTTATCTGAAAAAAAATCGCTTAAACCAGGCGTTCGTTCAAAATTTAATTCCAAGCAACATAGTTTACTTTCCTCTGCCAATTGACGCACAAGTGTGGATTTTCCAACCTGCCGAGCACCACGAATAATGAGTGGTTTTCTATTTGGCTTACCCAGCCATCCTAATAATATATTCAGCTCTGAACGACGTATTTTCATTGATTTTCCAAAAATAAGGGTAAATTTATCGGATATTGGACAAAATAAGGGGTCATTTTATCCATATTTAGGCTATTATAAGGGGTAACTTTAGCCAAATCAATGCTGTTCAGGCCATGACGATCGATAGTACACACTTATATACGTTACAAGCACGAAAGATAGGCTCTTATTTTATCGTATCCTTTTGCACCATCCGCTGGACAAACAATAACAACAAACTTAAAGTCGCAAAATAGAGTGGCATGGGTAATAGGGTTCCATTATGAAGCGTCCCCATACCTAATGTAACGAGCGATACAATACAGTAATAAAAGGATCCAAAAAGGCTTGATGCCGTTCCTGTGCACCATTTGTAATTCACAAGGGCAATTGCCAGTGCATTACTAGTTGAACTACACATTCCAAAACCTGCAATCATTTGGGTAATAATTGTCATGCTAATTAGGAATAAGGAGGACATAGGACTGATATGATGAAGGGTAATACATAAAACAAACAATAAATTGCCAATTAGAACGATGATATTACTTAATTTCATGAGTGTATGCGCTGTATAACGCCCATTGAATCGTGCGGAGGCAATACCCCCAATCATGGAGGCAATCGCAATCGCTATAAAACTGTAGCCATATTGACTGGGAGTTAACCCTAGCATTTTGATGAGATAAAATGATCCTTCTGCAAAATAGCTAAAATACATGCCGTTACAAATTCCCACAATAAGCCCAGCACCAATAACATGTTTATCGCTTAGCAGTGTTACAATGACGTTTAAAATTGGCACAGATTGACGATCTTCAAGATGATGCGTTTCTGGCAAATGGAGTGCCGATATAATACCGATGCAGGCAGCCATGGCAATAAGCACCAGAAAAATAGTTGACCATCCAAAGTGTTCAGCAATTTGCCCGCCAATTACAGGGCCTATAGCAGGAAAAATGCACATCGCACTGCCAATGGTTGAATAAACTTTGTTTAGGGCTGTCCCTTGGAAGGCGTCACGGGTAATGGCCTGCGTAACAACACTACCAATGCTACCTCCTAAAGCCTGAACAAAACGACTGATCATTAATTGTGTAATGGATGTTGAATAGTAACATCCTATGCATCCAATAATAAAAAGCGCAATCCCCCCAAGCACACATGGTTTTCGCCCAATGCGATCAGACAGCATGCCCCAAAAAAAAACGCCAACTGAAAAACCAACGAGGTAAACAGTCAAGGTATATTCAACCATAGATTCACTACACAAAAGTGCATGTGCAATGTCAGGCAGTGATGGCGTATACACGGTTTCTGAAAGTTGCGGCACACCAATAATCAGAACAATTAGCCAAACAGCGGGCATTATTGAGGTTGTAATGTATTTCATAAGTTTTATCCAAAAAATTTAAGATCGATTAGCGTGCAATCCTGAGTCGTTTCCCCGAATTGATTTAAAGGCTTGTTAGCAACGATGCGTTGCCACCAGCAGCAGTGGTGTCTTGTGTGTAAACACGTTCATGCACGAATTTGAGAAGATAATTTTGACCACCTGCCTTAAATCCTGTACCAGACATACCTTCACCACCAAACGGCTGCACACCAACAACAGCACCAATCATGCTTCGATTAACATACATATTACCCGCTTTAATACGGCCTGCAACCATTTGCATCGTGGATTCCAAACGCGTATGAAGACCTAATGTTAATCCATACCCAAGAGCGTTAATATCTTTTATAACCTGATCAAGATATTCTCCGCGATAACGCACAACATGGAGTATAGGGCCAAAAACTTCATGTGTTACATCCAAAACACGTCCAACCTGAAAAATATGAGGAGGTACAAATGGATATGCTGTGGAGGACTGTGTGGTTGTATTTTTTTCAGATCATATTTATAGAGCAAACGTGCACATTCAGGTTGATTAATCAGCGACTCGCAATAAGCCAATAAATTTTTTTGGGCATGTTCATCAATAACAGCACCAATATCAGTTGAGAGTTCACAAGGAGCCCCAATCTTAAGTTCATCAAGAGCCCCCATCAACATATCAAGAATAGAATCAGCTATATCTTCTTGTACACAAAGAAGACGAAGAGCTGAACATCGTTGTCCAGCTGATTGAAAGGCGGATGTGATAATGTCAGGCACAACTTGTTCAGCCAATGCTGAAGAATCGACAATCATCGCATTAACACCACCTGTTTCAGCAATTAATGGTAAAATAGCACCCTTTCGATTTGCGAGTGTTTGATTAATTTGACGTGCGGTTTCGGTTGACCCTGTAAACACAACCCCTGCAATGTTGGGGTGCGTTAAAATTGCATCTGATACTTTTTGACCAGATGTGTGAACAAGCTGCAAAACACCTGTTGGAACGCCCGCTGCATAGGCGATATCGACTGCTATTTTAGCAATGGTATGTGTTTGCATAGCTGATTTAGCCACAACACAATTTCCCGTCACAAGCGCAGCTGATAGTTGCCCTATAAAAATAGCGAGGGGGAAATTCCATGGACTAATGCTGACAAATACACCACGTGGATGATAACTAAAGAGATTAAGCTCACCCGTTGGGCTGGGTAATTGCGTTGGTGCCGTTTGTAATTTAAGGGCATTAGCAGCGTAATAATAGCAAAAATCAACCGCTTCACGAATTTCACTGATGGCATCAGGCAGTGTTTTTCCAGCCTCATGAACAAGTGCATTCATCAGTACGGGGGTACTTTGTTGGATAAGATCACCTAAATGATAAATAATTCGTGCACGCTCCTCCACCGCTATTTTTGCCCATGATTCGGTATGTGCATAACTGATATCAACAATACGGTAAAGCATTCCATCATCAGTTAGGGGAGTGTCACAGTGCGATTCAAATGTGGAATGAATAAATTGATTAAGTGAAGCAAGCTCGACTTCAGAATGAAGATCAATGCCAATAGAATTTTCACGTGATCCTTTATAAATGTCCGCGGGAAGAGGAATGTTAGGATGTGATTTTCCACCATCATTAATAGTTTTTTGTACAGGATCATCAACCAACTGCTCAATCGAATGATTGCTATCATACATCTGATGAACAAAAGATGAATTAGCTCCATTTTCAAGGAGACGTCTTACTAGATAGGCGAGCAAATCACGATAATTACCAACAGGTGCGTAAATACGACACGGGCGCTGGATGTGTGCGTCAGCATTTTCGGTGATGTGTTCATAAAGGGCTTCACCCATACCATGCAAACGTTGGAATTCGAAATTGGTCACGTTAATATCGGCAGCCATTGATGTAATCGCTGAAACAGTAAAGGCATTATGAGTGGCGAATTGTGGGTAAATAGCATCAGTTGCATGCAAGAGCATTTTACCAACGGCAAGATACGATGTATCTGTGTGATGTTTTCGGGTAAAAACACTATAATCAGATAGACCATTGACTTGCGTGCGTTTAATTTCTGAATCCCAATAGGCACCTTTAACAAGTCGCACGACAATACGACGTTTGCCGTGCCGTGCAAGCTCAATCAGCCACCGCGCCACATAAGCTGCACGTTTTTGATAAGCCTGAACAGCGAGTCCTAACCCCTCCCATTGTTCAAGAAATGGATCGCTGTAAATCTTATGAAAAATTTCAAGAGATAACGTGAGACGCTCCGACTCCTCCGCATCAATAGTAAGTCCTATATTCTGTGCTTTGGCAAGTTTTGCAAGCTCAAGAACACGCGGCATCAATTCCGTCAGTACACGGGAACGTTTTGCCATTTCATAACGTGGATGAAGGGCAGATAGCTTAACTGATAAGCTTGGTTTTTCAAAAATGCATTCTGTTTGAGCAGCCCGTGTACCAATATCAATACAAGCCGCTTTATAGTTTTCAAAGTATCGATCGGCATCTGCCATTGTTTTAGCCGATTCTCCTAACATATCGTATGAATAACGATACCCCTTTATTTCCATATCTTGCGCACGGCCAATAGCACTTTTAATAGTTTCGCCCATAACAAATTGCTGTGCAATAATACGAACCGATTGCGCCATGATTTGCCGAATAAGTGGCTCACCAAAACGGCGAATAAGGGATGCAACAATACTTAAAGGGGTTTTTTGATTACCTATCGCTAAAAATTTACTGGTGCCAATCAAACCAATATGAGCAAATTTTGTGAGCAACTGATCTTGATCTTTGTTTTGCCAGCTACCTGCCCCGATTTTGTCACGAATAAGCTGTGTTTTGGTGGGGGAATCTGGAATACGAAGAAGTGCTTCCGAAAGACACATGAGGGCAATACCCTCCTGGCTGCTTAGGTTATGTGTTTTTAAAAAACTTTCAATAGAAAGTGGCTTGAGCTTAACTTCCCGAATCACCTCAATCAGGCTACGTGCGTGCTCTTTTATACAGTTAAGCTGAATAGGCGTGTTATAAATGGGTTTCTCAAGAAGCGATGCAATAGCCGACTCTTCGCTGATACGCGCTGTATTTAAAATATCGTGCCAAAGTTGTTCAAGTTCAGTTGTTTGTTGTACAAAGGATATATTTTCATTTTGTGCCCAAATCATCGAATATCCTTGTTCAATTCATTATAAACTATAAATTGCGTACGTCATCTTTGATCGTAAGTGGATTCTATATCCAATTCAATTAAAATTATCTATTTTTTTATAAAGACTTTTTATGTGATTGACTTGTGACATTTTTTGTTTTGCTTCATAGGTCTACATTTTCTTGCATATTGATTGACTGTATTTTACAGTGTGGCAGTCTTTAACTTTTAAAGGAGTTTAATTCTTTATGGAGACGAAGCACATGAAAATCACCGATTACGTATTCTATCATGAATTAATAAAACAGCCTTTTATCCAGCAAATTTGGTTGTTTGGTTCGCGTGCACGGGGTGACAATTAAGACAGGGCGGATATTGATATAGCGCTTTATTGTCCCGCAGCAACCACTAAAAACTGGCTACATGTTTTGGATATTATTGATGACGCCGATACATTGCTTAAAATTGATTGTTTAAGATTAGACGAAATGGATGAAGATTCTTTAATTAAACAGTCCATTAAGCGTGAAGGAATTAAACTGCATGAAAGGCCACACCAATGAAAAATATTAAAATTGAACTGGCTTTTAGTAAGATGGAAAAAGCCTTAATGGCTTTGGAGAGCGCCGCACAAAAACCGATGAGTGATGATAAAATTATTGTGGATGCTACAATTCGACGTTTTGAATTTACCATTGAGCTTTTTTGGAAATTATTAAAGGTAATTCTGGAAATTAAAGGTGTTGAGGCTCAATACCCAAAAGATGTTTTACGCGAAGCGTTCAAAGGGCATTTAATTGATGATGAATCGCAATGGCTTTCGATGTTAAAAGACCAAAATTTAACGTCTCATACCTATGATGAAAAATTAGCGCACGAAAGTATACGGGCGAATTTGTGGGTATGTTCCATTATTTAAATCGACAGTGGCGCATTTGGCAATGATTGGCGCGTAAATAAAATTAATTTTTAACTTATTTAATTATATATCTTGTTGTATTGTAACAAAAAATGAGTAAAAAGTTATTCTATGGTTTGGTTTTTTCGTAGTTTTCTTCTTTCGTTTATTAGCGCCTGTCGCGTTTTCTGTGGTTCTTTATTCACTGTTTTTGTGTTAACACACTTCATTCAGGCATCATGCACGGCCGTTAGTTTCGATTGTTGCGCGGTTAATGCGTGCCCTGATGGCGGTGCGGTTGATGTTGGTTGTTGTCATTTTCAGAAGACGATTGCAGTGACACCTTAATAAATCTGCCACGTTGCAATTGACTTCTGGATAAAAAATTTACCAGAAGTCCTCTTCAGTAACGTACATTGATACTGATAGTCCTGTGCAGTGTGAGTCATATTATTTTTTATAATTAATGGATTTTGTGTTTCATTGATGTTTTTCAATTCTCTTTAAGCTTTATAAGATGAAGTTGGTTTATCAGACAAGTGCTCTTCTACAAAATGTGAAAGACATGGCAATAGCTCTTTCTTTATAGGCTCATAATGCTGTACTAAAGCATCATTGTTATTTATAGAGAAGTTTTGCTCTGTTTCTATCCAATGCATTAATTCCTTATATATAGGGTTTTTAATAAAACAATCAGCCCTTTCTTTTTGTGCTTCTACAAATTCATCTAATTTTCCTACAAGGATTAAATCCGTAAATAATGAAGCAGATACCAATGAAACTTTAGATATCTCAATTTTTTTAGCATGATGGGCAAATAAGAAAAATGAAGTTGCTTCGATAAGTACAGTTTCATCTACTACTATAATAAAATGAGTAATTTCTGAACCTTTAGAAGCCACACACTGATTGTAAGCGTGCCACAATCTTATCCAAAGTTTTATATGTTCTTTTGGTTTAAAAATGGGAGACCTTAGCCCTAAACTATTCTTAACTTCAACCAGATAGGCTCTGTTAGGTGTTTTTATAAAGAAATCTGCTACAGAACTGGTTACTTTTTTAGATGAAGGAACCTTAGGTTCTGCGCGTTGTAAGCCAAATTGGGTAAAGTATTGTTCTAGAGCTTCTCCTCTTAGTTTATCAAATTTTTCCTTTTCTGAGGATTCTAATACGTTTCGGATTTCGCTCAGTAAACCCCAAGACGCATGTGCTAAGATACATTTAAAATCAGGACACAAAAATATTGTGTTTCCAATTCTCAGCAACGGTTTTTTAATAAACGGATTAAAATGTGCAAATGGTATGAACTCTTTTTTTGGCTCCATTTCCTTCATATCGTGGTAACTATTTTTTAAAGCTGTAAGATCGAATGATATGTGCCCCAACACTTTACTAAGCAAATTTTTAATCTTTTGATCTTTTAACCCATCAACGTCATCTTCAAGGTTGATACGGCAAATAGATAAATCGAAAATTCCATGACCTTGGTACAAACCATTAAAAAGCAAAGACATTACTACATAAAAATCTTTTAATGAACCAAAACCTAATTTTTGAAGAGCAGAATCCAAATTGAAGGAGAGATTTAATATTTTGGCTATTTCATAAGACTTAAAAATCGCCCTTTCAGCATAATTTAGTGAATCGATAAAATGGTTTTGAGCACGATATAAAAAAATAAGAGGGATGTTTTGAATTGTATGCTGAGTGAGTGAATTTAAATCAGGAATGTTTTGTAGGAATTTTTTAAACTCTTTCTCTTCTTTTAATCTTAACTCTTTGTCTAATTTATTTTTATAATTATTTATCTCCACATTAAAATTAGAATAAAAATTATTGACTAGGGATAAGTTTCTTTCTAATTCCCAATTTGACATATAATTTAATGTGTCATCAAGAATTTTATCTAACCCCACTTGAAAGTTTTCAGGGTTATAAGAGTCTGGATTAGGTGATAACAAATATTCTCCTAATAAGAGATAAATTGCATGAACGCTAAGTTTTTGCAATTTATCATTGTTATTTGGAGTCCAAACATCTTTCAGTAGCCTATTTGCTAAATTAATTGCTACTTCTTCTTGATAGGGAGTTATCATACGGCACTATATGATTGAACGGATTCAATAAAAGCTGTTTTTTTAGGAGAGAAAACGTAAATGGGATGCAGTAGTTCAGTATTATCTATGTGTGCCTCCACGATAGAGGTGCCAACGATGATGTTGCCTTGACCTGTATATGGAATGGCGGTTGGTATTTCAATTGCTATTGGGGGGATGGAAGGTAAGACTTTGCTGGGGGGGGTAAGTGGATTAAAGATCTCTGTTTCATCAAGTATCCCTGCGGTATGTTCCCCCATCACACGTTCTGCCGTATGCAGGTTTCCTTCTGCTATAATAGACCTACTGCGTAAGTGGAATTAGAGCTAAACTTTTACGGAAAACGCTTCAAATTTTAAGCAAGATATACTAAAAAAGGGTATTCACCGACTAAAATGGATACCCTATGTCTCTAAAATACACGAAAATCAAAAAAAGACCAG
>CANLGW010000009.1 GCA_947490395.1 Alphaproteobacteria bacterium | reverse complement strand
ACGTTATGGCATTAAATTCCATATTATTGCAGGGATTGTGAATCTGAAAAATGGATTTGCTACGGCATAAAAAATAAAATGGGTTGGGGGCGCTTTGACAACTCATTCATCAGAGGAGGCGGAAAGACTTACGCAGTAGGTCTATTAACATTTCTATCTATAAAAGCTTATCGTTGCAGGCGAGCGAACGATAGAGATTGATGCTCCAGTGAGACATCGCTTATTCAAGATGGGGGGAATGGTCTCTCTGTTGTGATAGCTGGTGCTGGAATCCTTGGGCTAATGGGTACAAGTACGCATACAGGGATAATCAAAATAGGTGGCGTGCTTGGTTCGGAGGGATCTGTAACACTCATCGATACGACAAATCATCCACCTTTTCTTTCAAGTAATTCAACAATAAATACAACACCTGGAGCTGTAATACCGTTTTTGCATTCCATTACAAGCGCAGCAGGTAAAATATTAAGCATTACAGGGGCTGGTACAGCCATATTCTCAGCTGATAATAGCGCAACATTGCAAAGTGATATCACTATCTATTCATCAACGGCTCAAATTAACGATCATGCAAATATTGGTACAGGTACTTTTACGCTTACTGGTACTTCTCCAACAATTATTATAGGAGACACCACCCCATCAAAGTTAATGCCGCATCTACATTTACATCAATTTTGGGTAAAGCAGCAAATCTAACAGGTGTTTTTGCTGGTACAAATGATTTGCTCCAATTAACCAGTTAAATTAATAACATTTAGACGTAAAATTTTATGTTATTGAGTCTAATAGTGCTTTTTCGCTACATTTAACGCATTTTTATTGGTTTTTCAACTCTATCCCTTATGAAAAATACGGTAGGTTTCTGTATATAGTATGTTGGAGTAGCGTAATGAATCGTATTTTTAAAAAAACTTTCACTAAATTAAAAATCAGAATAATTGATTTCTTACTCTTGGTGCTGCCGGGCAAGTAATAAGTATTAAAGGATGGATATGTGTGAATGTAAGGCATTCAAGAGTGCTCCAAAAGAATTTTGGAGTGAAAATGTGGTGGAATGTGGTCATGATGCAGGTGATTGTGGAGGGGTGCGTTCCGTTTAGCCGTGATAAGTGTTGTTTTGTTGACTTGCCGTGGCATAAAACATGGGATTTTGTGTTCACATTCGCCTTGACTGGGTGTCGATTCGAAGCACATTTGTGTGATACTGGGGGTGTTTTGGTACACGCAAATCATGGTGTTCGAGGTCTTGAAATTAAAGATGAGAATCTGCTGGATAAGTTAGGAAAGGTACTAAGGACTCTTGGGCTCTTGGGTTGCGAGATGGATGAAATCAAAACTATTGCTCTTGCTGACGATGAAAAGAATCTACTGGATAAAGAACGCAAGATAAAAAAGAGAAAAGATGTTGACGTAGGTTGGGATTATTATATGAATAATGAATCTAAGATCCTTAATAACTCACAAGAGTTTTCGCTCCGACGAAAGTTGTCAAGTAATGAAATTTTTAGTATGGAAGAAAAAAAGCACAAAGACAGTCCAGATGCGGCTATGGTGTAATTACTTGTGTTGGGAGTAAGTGATCAAAGTTCTGAAAACTTAAAAGTTGACTTTGTGGTGAGTGGGCAGTCTAAAAATTATAGTAGCTTGACGAATTATGGTGATAGTTTATCGTTTTCTGTATTAGAGCCACCTTCTAGGATTGGTTCTATACGAGATTGCTGCACGTTAATCTAGAAAATCAAGAAAGTGTGGTTGTGTATAAATGAGCATAGAAAAATTTTGACTAATTGATATGACCATCGTGAATTAACATTTTGATTCACGATGGGTGGGAGTGTTAGTAACAATTAAGAGCCTTATAAAATTGTTTGCCCTGTTGATGCCCAATCATTAACAAACGCTTCAATCCCAAGGTCAGTTAGTGGATGCTGATAAAGTTGACGCATAATCTTTGGTGGTAATGTGATGACGTCAGCCCCTGCTTTTGCAGCCTCTAAAACATGCTGTGGATGGCGGATAGATGCAGCCAAAACATTTGTACATAAATTTGGGTAATTTTCGTAGATTTCCTGGATATCTTTAATTAAATCCATTCCATTTATGCCAATATCGTCTAAACGTCCCACAAATGGAGACACAAAGGTTGCCCCTGCTTTTGCGGTAAGAAGCGCCTGAAGTGGTGAAAAACAAAGCGTTACATTAACCATATGATCGTCATCCGATAATTCTTTGCAAACACGAAGTCCTGCAGGGGTTAACGGTACTTTCACAGCTATTTTCTCATTGATCGCAGCAAGGGCACGTCCCTCTTTAATCATTGTTTCGTAGTCAAGAGCCGCCACCTCAACACTAATAGGGCCGTCGACCAAGGCGCACATCTCCTTTACAACTTCTTTCCATTTACGTCCTGACTTTGCAATTAATGTTGGATTTGTGGTAATGCCATCAATAAGTCCTGTTGGGAGTAAGGCTTCGACTTCGGTGACATCGGCAGTATCCAAGAAAAATTCCATGTAAATATCTCCTAATTTTTAATAATTTTAATAATTCTTTGTAGCACGGTTTTTGCTGCTGTATGAAGAATAATGTGATAATGTTCGAATAACAGGGTAGCCTGCTTTTTGATAAACATACCTGTTACAAGGCGCTGTCGCATGTTTACGTGCAACGATCAAATGCATAAACGCCCCAAAATAACAACAAACATTATAAGGTGATTGCCGTGTCTTCAATTCGTACTGACGTCCTTGCGCTTATCCAAAAAGAACAGCGTTTTGTTACAAAACGTGAAATTTGTCAATTGCTTAATATTAAAGGTGCGCGTCGGGTGGAGCTGAAAAAGGTACTCAATGATTTAAAATGTGAAGGGCTTTATGGTAAAAATATAGATTATGCAATAACGATTCCCATAAGAGCATCTCACAAGGCAGAGGGACGTGTCCCCGTCAAGTCAACATCAATACATGCTGAGCAAACAGATACGCAAAAGCTAGATACACAAAAGCCAGATAAGCGTAAACAACGACCACAAAAGTCAGTTTTAGGAATTTACCACCAAAATCATGATGGTGGCTGGATTGAATCGTCCCATAGAAGAACGTCATTCCCACCTATTCGGTGTCCACGACCGATTGCTGAAGCTGTGTCTGATCTCAAAGGAAAGCCTATCCAAAACAACGATGTTGTGCGTTTTAGTTATTCAATTAGCGGTCAGTTAGCGATTGAAGATATCATCGGCAATCTTAATGAACCAAAAGTATTCAGTTTGATGGCTATTCATAATCACGAGGTGCCTTTTGAATTCTCTGCCGAAGCGGAGGAGCAAGCTAAAAAGGCAGCAGTACCGTCTCTTGGTAAGCGTACGGACTATCGTGACTTACCTCTTGTGACTATTGATGGTGAAGATTCCCGTGACTTTGATGATGCTGTATGGGCAGAGCCTGATACGAATCCAAAAAATCCTGATGGTTGGCATGCTATTGTAGCGATCGCGGATGTTGCCTATTATGTACGTCCAGGGGATGCGTTGGACGTTGAGGCCTTTGATCGTGGTAATTCTATTTATTTTGCCGATCGTGTTGTGCCGATGCTGCCTGAGGGTCTTTCTAATGAAATGTGTTCTTTAAAGCCACATGAGGATCGTGCATGTGTGGCAGTTGAAATGACGATTAGCTCAAAAGGTGTCCTTAAATCATTTCAGTTTAAACGGGGACTTATGCGATCTGCTGCACGTTTGACCTATGCACAGGTGCAAGATGCTATTGATGGAAATATTGATGCTGTTCCACCAGGAATTTGGGATAATGTGCTTATTTCGCTTTATGGTGCTTATAAAAGTCTTCGTTATGCGCGTGAAATACGTGGATCATTAAATCTTGAAAGCACTGAACGTAAGGTCATTTTTGATGATAATGGTAAAATAAAAGCGATTGTTCCCCGTGTGCAACAAACCAGCAATCAATTGATTGAAGAGTTGATGATTGCAGCCAATGTAGCGGCTGCTAAAATATTATCTGATAAAAAATGGCCTTGCTTATATCGCGTGCATGATGCGCCTGATGAAACGCGGGTGGATAATTTAAAACATGTGATTGGGACAATGCGTCTTAAGATTCCAAAACTTAAAAAAATGACACCAGCAGGATTCAATACGATCTTGGAACAAGATACCCCCTTTAAGCGCCTTGTTCATGATTTGGTATTAAGGTCGCAAGCACAGGCATGTTATTCACCTGAAAATCTTGGGCATTTTGGATTGGGTCTTACGCACTATGCGCATTTCACATCTCCGATTCGGCGTTATGCCGACCTGCAAGTCCATCGTGCGCTTATTGCGGCAGAAAATCTTGGGGATGGTGGTCAGGATATTTTACCGATCGGTGCTCTTAAATTAGTTGGGGAACATATTTCAGCAACTGAACGAACAGCAGCACAAATGGAACGTGAAGTTATGGATCGCTATCTTGTATTGCATTTGGAAGATTATGTAGGTCATACGTTTTCGGCAACCATTGTGGGCGTTACGGAGATGGGGATTTTCTTTGCTCTTGATGGTAGTGGTGCACAAGGTTTTATGCATAAAGCACGTTTGCCAGGTGATTACTATAATTATGACCAAGAAAACCACCGTTATATTGGAAGACGCACCAATCGTTCGTATCAATTGGGTGGTACGCTTGTCGTGACGTTGGATTCGGCGGATGCCCGTACGAGTGCAACTGTATTTTCATTATCTGATACAACGCCAAATAAAAAACAATCGGAGAAACATCCTGTTGGTAAACGCGCACCTTACAAAGGGGCATCAAGGCAACCACGGAAAATTGATACAAAAGAAGATCAACAAAAGCAAAAACGGCTTAAGTCAGGTGTGGAAAAGGTTTCAGTAGCGGCAACGAAAGCTAAGAAAAGCCCCGTAAAAAAAACCACAGCTGATGTGCCTTTTTATCGGAAATCGAAAGTGAAAACAAAGGAGAGCTAGGGCGATGCGACAGGATTTAGTGCGCCGTCATACTCATATAAAATCTAATTTGGATTTCTTCGTCTCTAATAATTATAACAACCCTGCTTTTTCCAAAAATAACCGTAAAGTTGTTTGCTGCTCATCTTTTATAACCATGACATCGTGTGCAAATATAGGATGCACCAATGGCCAAACATCCCTATTTTCGGTTGTATCTAATTCAGGACGATAACTTCGCACGCAATCGTATGCTTTATCAGGAAAACGATGGATAAAATCAATGGCTTTTTGTAGCGCGCGCTGCATTCGATGGCGCACATCCATTTGAACGTTCTTGCTACAAATTAGTACCGTTGATGCAAAGGATGGTACACCAAAGTCTTTGAATTGATGTACATAAAATGGTTTTGTCATGTGCGTTTTAATGTCATGCAATTGATATGTTTGATAAATATTAAAAACAGCATCAATTTTCCCCGATAAAAAACCACTCACTAAGCAATTTTTTGCCATAATAATTGAAACATCATTTTGTTTTAAATGTACATGCTCTAAAAATTGATCCATAACAGCAAATGTTAAACTACCCGCACCGCTACTGCCATGCGCAATTGTTTTTCCTTTTAGTTGATCAATCGGTACGTGACTAATAACAACTTCAATTGTTTCAGGAATGAGTGTGGCAACATGATCGATTGGCATTCCTTTTGCGTTAAAAATTAATATCTGCGGTTCATGGGTGATTGCAAAATCAACGATTCCTTGTACTGCTTGCCTGCATCCTTCTTGGGATCCGTTAGCTGGATAAAAGGTAATGGCTAATCCTTCATCCTTAAAATACCCATTTGTATCAGCAACAATAAAGGGGGCATGGTGTGGGTTTAAAAACCATTCAAGGGCAATTTTTATTGGAATAAGTGGTGTAGGTGTTTCATCGCACGTTGCAGGGGATAAGATAAATAATATAAGCAACATAAGTTTTATCATGATGGATTTCGCCAAAAAATGCATGTTCGCTCCAACCAATGCGTGATAAGCATAAGCACATGTGCATAAAAAATTAATATGATCACGCAACTAAAGAGGAGTGGTATTTGCAAACGGCTATAGCTGGTGAGAATAAGATATCCCAAACCATGATTTGCACCAAGCCAATCTGCTGCAATAACAGCAACGGCTCCTTGTAAGCACGCCCATTTTAATCCAGTAAAAAAGGCTGGTAATGCCGCAGGTAATCGTAAATAAATGAAGGATCGGAATGGAGTCGCACGAAATAATGATTCAAGTTCTTTTAATGCAGCTGGGGGATGTTTTAACCCATCAATAAGGGCAAGCGTAATAGGAAAAAACCCTGTAAGCGTGACAATAATCATTTTAGGTAGCAGCCCAAACCCAAACCACAATAGTAAAAATGGCATAAACAAAAAGCTAGGCATTGACTGCATAACAACAAGCATTGGACGTAAAAAATGTTCAAATCGTGGGAAAAAGATATAAAAAATTCCGCACATAAGCGATAAGAAAATAGCAAGACAAAGACCCATTAAGATTTCTGATCCTGTATAAAATCCATGCATCATGAGTAGATAAGCATTTGTTACAATGCTACGACCAATGACAAATGGTGATGGAAGTAAAAATTCAGGTATTGCAAAGAAATAAACAAATAGCTGCCAAAGGCTAATGATGCAAGCAAAAGGTAAGAATCGTTTTAGCATGTGATTACCTGCATAAGTTCTTGTGCAGGTGTTTCTGCGTAAGAGTCAAAAAATGATGACAAATGATCAAAATCAACGGTACGTGGAATTGTTGTTGCTGGTAGTGTCATTGGCATTAGGCTCAACGTCGCAGGCTTGCCTTTAATAACATAAATGCGTTGTGCAAGGCGCATGACGTCTAGCCAATCGTGTGTTACCAATAATACTGTACTATCGCCCAATAAACTAACGAGCATTGATTGCAAATCGACCCGTGTATCATGATCAAGGGCAGAAAAGGGTTCATCCAATAAGATAATTGGTTTTTGTTGCAAAAACGTGCGAAGCAGGCAAATCCGTTGTTGCATACCAATCGATAAGGTATGAGGATAAGCATATGCAACAGACGATAGATCAACGCGTATTAACAAAGCGAGAGCTTCTTCTTTTTGTGAAGAAAGCATGTTTGTTACTTTTTCTTGTAGACAGAGGTTATCAATAATTGTTAACCATGGCAAAAGGTTGGGAAGTTGGCTCATATAAGCAACGTCAGCGGACGTAAAATTTTGCACGGATTGGCATGCGTCCAATCCGCATAAGAGTCGTAGCAGTGTTGTCTTTCCGCAGCCACTTTCACCGACAAGACATGTTATTTTTCCTTTGTTGAGTGTTAGTTGTGTTGGTGCAAAAACACCACGAATATCTGTGTTAAAGGAAATTGTATAAACGTCATGTGCATTGATAGGATGATCTGTATTATGTGTCACGTTCCCTCCGTCGGTATAAGCCGAATCAGGTTCTAGGAGTTGAGCTTTATTTCTATCGAAATAAGCGAAGCCCTCTCAGCGCCAATGCATGGCGCACCCCCCGTGTTTAAGTTGCTCTTAAAATAGCCACTCTGTATGCGGATTGTCAATCAGAATTAATGAATTTTAAAAGCCATGTCTTCCAAACCATAGCATTAACCCTAAATAAACACTAAATAGAACGGTTGTTATGCTTGTCACAATTAACATCTTTATACGGATATTTGGTGTTAGCGGTGCACCCGCGTCGCATCCTTTTACAGGATTAGGATCACGCGCAATGTCAATTGGTAAGATCATAAAGAAGACAACCCACCACATCATAAAAAAAACAACGATACTTGATATCAAGGTGATTTGCATGTGCTGGGTATTCCTTTTAAACGATAAGTAATAAAGGGTGATCTAACGTGCCCCAACAATTAGATGCACATCCACAACAGGCTTTTTGTCCAAACAGCGATGGGCTGCTTTTCGGATGATCGCCTGAAGCTTTTCAATACGTTGCTCGGGTGATCCATAAGCAGCCTCTAACGAATCGGCAAGCGCGAGGTATATTTCAGACGACAATTCACTATGCTCTGCATCCGTATCGCACAATCCTTTAATTGTCAATTGTGGGGATTGCATTAATATACCATTTTCATCAATAACCAATGTGGCAACAATAAGCCCTTCTGTTGAAAGTTTTTGACGGTCTTTCAAAACTTGACTATTCATCTCAATCATACGTTTACCATCGAATACCCAGCGTCCTGATGGTAACAGATCAATTTCACACGTATCTTCTTTTTTAAGTTGTATGAGTGATCCATTTTCAGGAACAACGACTGTTTCAATGCCGCATTCAAGACCAAAACGAGCGTGTTCATCCAAATGACGTGCGTCACCATGTACAGGAATTAGAACTGTTGGTCGCACCCATTCATACATTTGACGGAGTTCATCACGTGCAGGGTGCCCTGATACATGAATATCTTCATCGCTTGCTGTAATGACACGTGCGCCTTTGTGAATAAGATTGTTCTGCATTAAGGAAATATTTTTCTCATTTCCAGGAATCATGCGAGATGAAAATAAGATCACATCATTTTCTGTGTATTTTACAATAGGATGACCATCAGTTGCGATGCGCGCAAGTGCTGCACGGTGTTCACCCTGGGATCCTGTTGCAATAAAACAGACTTTATCGTCAGGTAACTTAACGGCTTCCGTATCGCTAATGAATGCTGGCAAGTCTTTTAAATAGCCTGTGTCTTTAGCGGCTTGTGTCATGCGGTGGAGTGATCTGCCGACCAAGGCAACACGCCTGCCAAGAGCAGCTGCAACTTTTGCAATCGTTTCAACACGTGCCACGTTTGAGGCAAAGCACGCAACTGTTAATCGATTTTCTGGAAAACGCGCCATTAATTTCATCAATTCATCACGTACATCTTTCTCAGATCCTGCCACCCCATGATTAAATACGTTTGTTGAATCACAAATAAGGGCATCGACGCCTTTATCACCAATTTCAATCAAACGATTAATATTTGTAGGTTCACCAATCATTGGATCGGGATCAATTTTCCAATCGCCTGAATGCAAAACAGTGCCGAGTGGCGTTTGAATGCGAAGGGCATTTGGTTCTAGAATAGAATGGGTGAGGGTAATATATTCAACTTCAAAATCACCAACATTAAAGGTTCCAGATAAGGGGATCTCAATTAGTGGTACTTCGTGCTTCCATGGTTTATCCGCAATCTTTTGGCGAATAATACGCATTGTAAAGGGGGTTGCGTAAATGGGACACCGAAGATATGGCCATAAATAAGGGATAGCACCCACATGATCTTCGTGGGCGTGTGTTACGACAAGTCCTACAATATTTTCTTTATAGGGAAGCAAAAAACTGGGATCAGGCGCAATTACTTCTACACCAAGGCGGTCATGGAATGTTATACCAAGATCAACAATAAGCCACTGTTTATTGTACCCAAATACGTTTAAGTTCATACCAATTTCATTGGCGCCCCCTAAGGGAAGAAACCAAAAATCATTTTTGGTTGGCAGAATTTTAGTCACAGTTTTTCCTTTTTAATCATTTAGTTATGAAGCATTTTGCTGTTGAAACGTTTCGTATAAAGCAATTGCTGCTGCATTTGAAACATTAAGTGTCGAAAATGTCGTCGTTGATTGCAGCTTAACATAAAAATCACAATTTTCAGCGGTTAATCGACGAAGGCCATCACCTTCCGCGCCAAGGACAAGGGCAATTTTGCCTTTTAAGTTAACTTGCCTCAGTGTTTGTGTAGCTTCTTCAGCGAAAGCGACACACCAAAAACCAGCTTCTTTAATTGCTTTTAATGCATGTGCTAAATTTTTGACAAAACATAAAGGTACGTGCTCTAATGCGCCAGAGGCTGACTTTGCCAAAATTGGTGTTTCTTTTGGGGCATGGCGATCGGTTAATATAAGGGCTTTTGCACCAAAAACGGCAGCTGTTCGTAAAATTGCACCAATATTATGGGGGTCACTTACCTGATCTAGAATAACTAAAATTTGGTTTGGTTTGTCAGAATGAAGAAAATCCGATAAATCCATTTGTTGCAATGGTTGCACTTTAAGGGCGATCCCCTGATGAACGGCACCTTTTGGTAAAATGGCATCAAGTTTATCTTTATTGGTAATTTCAACGTTTTTAAGGTTTGCTCCCTTAGCTAATGCCGCAGATAATGATAATCGATCAAGCATTTTTTTATCAGCAAGGTAAATTTTTTCGATGACCCGTTCAGGATTTTGAAGTGCAGCAAAAGAAGGGTGAAGACCATAGATAAACATGTTTATTCTTTATAGTAAAATGATTTCATATTAATGTGCCTATTTAATAGGATTAGATGTCTTCTGTATACGAAAATTTTTTATAAATTCATATATCTTTCAAGGATATATTACCTGGCATGCTTTGTAAATTTTGTTACACTGATGATTGTGTAATAATAGATATAAGGATTTTTAACGATGACAACACATTGCACGCAATGCCCAACCCATATTCCATACCTAACGGTAAGTGATACAATGGCATCCGTTTCATTTTATCAAAAGGCATTTGGGTTTAAATGGCTCAATGAAAATGAGACAAATGCCGATGATGTATTAGATCATGTCGAAATGGCGTATAAAGATATGCTTATTATGTTTGCACGTGAAGGGGCTTTTGGTTCCACAAAAAAGACGTTTACACACCTTGGGGTGGAGTCACCATTGACGCTTTATTTTTATTGCGATGATGTTGATCATATGTATGAACAAGCCATTGCTGCTGGATCCATATCATTGATGACGCCAAATGATGCACATTGGGGGGATCGTGTGTGCTTACTTAAAGATCATGATGGATATGAATGGATGTTTGCAACGCGTTTATAGCTATTTTTTTATAAATAGTCCTGTTTGCATCGGATGAGGCAGAAAAAACTAATCATACCAACAAGCATAAGTGCAACACCAGGGATCCAAAGAGCGCCCGTTATGTCAATTAGTTTTATTATAACTAAGGGCGCTGTCCCGCCAAATGCTGCAACACTAATGTTGAACGCTAGCCCTGTTGCTGTATACCGTATGTTCTTTGGAAATAGGCCAACAACGGTGACGGGTAATACGCCATAGGCGGCGGCAATTAAAATAGCAAATATGATTTGTAAAATGGCAAAAATACCAATTGTTGGGTTTTGGATCAGCATTAAATAAAGCGGTAATGATAAAATCAAGAAACCAAGTGATACATAGCGTAAAATTTTCCGTGCTCCTTTTACATCACCTAAATAGCCAAAAAAGGGAATGCAGACAACTAATAGCGCCATAGCGGCTGTGCTAATAGCAAGCACATAGGCTGCTGGTAGTTTGAGGAATACAGTTGCATATGTCGCCATAAAAACAAGTGCCAAGTAAATACCAACACCGTCGATTAAAATGATACCAATGGCTTTCAGCACGCTTTCTCGATGATGTTGCCAAATTTGTCGGATCGGTATGTTATCGTTATGTGATATGTGGTGCAGATTTGTTTCAGTTGTTAGTAATGACTGTTCATCAGGGATAAAATGACGAATCATATATGCTACAAAACCTGAAAAGCCGCCTAATAGAAAGGGAATGCGCCAACCAAATTGATATAAATCAGTTTCAGTTAAATAAGTCGTGGCAAGAAATGCTGCGCTAGAGCCTAAAAATAATCCACCCAGTGTCCCAAATGTAGCCAGGCTACCCGCAAGTGATTGATATCCTTTTGGCGCATTTTCAATGGTCACAATAAATGATCCACCATAGTTACCACCAACGGCTAAGCCTTGTAAAAGCCTTAGTAAGACGAGGGTGTATGTCGCCCAAATACCAATATGTTCGTATGTTGGTAATAAGCCAAGTAATACCGTTGGCAGTGCCATCAAGGCAAGTGATAAAACTAGGGCATGCCGCCGCCCCACACGATCACCAATATAGCCAAAAATAATAGCACCAAGCGGACGCATTGCAAAGCCAGAGGCAAAAACGGCAAAACTAGATAAAAGTGCCGTCATGGGATCAGTCGATGGAAAAAATAAACGAGCAATAACTGTTGTAAAATAGCCAAACAGAGCATAATCGTACCATTCAAAGGCGGACGATAGAGCGCCCAATAAGGAGGCACGTGAATGACGGATAAGAAAAAAAAGATTGGCACTAAATGCACGAATAGTACCATAGTTATGGTGGTAATGCCCTGACATTATTATTATACTTTCTTGAGTGATTTTTAATGAATTCATGCGAATCTTGCATTAAGCAAGATCCTACATGAAATAGTTAAAAAGTCAACAAATTGGAAATTACATTTTATAGGCATTGTGGATTTATGGTTTTTATGTCAATACACCATTTGCACGACTTGGTAAGACAACTGTTAATGCCCAATAACGCACAAGTGCATCAATGCTTTTTTGGAAAACATCAAAATCAAAAGGTTTGCATATATAGCCAGCCGCATAGGATTTATAACATGAAATCATTTCTTGAAAATTAATGCTGTTCGTTAAGATAATGACAGGAATATCACTAATTTCACGGTCGCGTTTAATTTCACGTAGTACGGTTGAGCCATCATGCTTTGGTATATTTAAATCGAGCAAAATAATATCGGGACGCGGAAAATCAACGAGGGTACTACGATTACGAAGGCAATCTAAGGCAGCGACGCCATCATGAACGGTAAAAATATTAACAGGTAATGAGGCCTCAGCAAAAGCACGACGTGCCAATAACTCATCAGCGGCATCATCTTCGATCAATAAAACATTAAGGCTGCTTTGTCGATCAGGGACAATGACATCGCCTTGTATGCGCCCGCATTTTTTTTGAAAGGCAGAAAATCCTTGAAAGAAATAGCTGGGTTCTACGCCTAATATTTCACCGAGCTGATAAAGGGTAATTGCTGAAATGCGTGACTGAGCCTGCTCGTATTTTTGAATCTGCTGATGGGAGACAGCCAATTTTTCAGCAAGATCGGTTAGAGTAAATCCCAATTTTTGTCGTTTTTCACGTAATCGTTTTCCAATATATTGATCGAGAACCTTGCTCTCAACTGACTCTGACATATACTTAATCCTCGTTGATTATTTTCTTTTGTTTCTGAAGTGTAAAGATAAACTCACATCCCCCTGTTGGGTTTGCTTGAATATAAATATCACCACCATGCGCGTTTACATTCTTTTTGACAATAGAAAGTCCTACCCCTGTACCTTCATATTCTTCATCACTGTGGAGCCGTTTAAATATGTTGAAGATATCCGCGGAATTCTCAGGTTTAATACCGACGCCATTATCTCTGACCGTAAATTTCCAAAACTCATCATCATCATCGCAGGTAATATCAATGATAGGTGGTTTATGTGAGTGGAATTTTAAAGAATTCTCAATTAAGTTAGAAAAAATTTGTTTTATTTTGATGTAATCACCATCGAGGACAGGCAATAGGCTTACATTAATTGTTGCGTTAAGTTGTTTTGTTTTTAGGGTAAGATCTTCAATCAATTCGTTTAATACAATCGACATATCAATAGATGTATGTTTATTTGGCTCATGTGAAATTTTTGAATATTCAAGAATACCCTTGATGAGCTCATCCATGCGATTGATATTCTGTACGATATGTGGGATATACATCAGAGAGATATCATCAAATACATCAGAATTATGCTTAACGAGCAACTGAAGAAAGCTTGAAATTGAACGGAGGGGACCTTTTAAGTCGTGTGAACAAATATGGGCAAATCTTTCTAAATCTTGATTCGATCGCATAAGCTCATTCACCATATGGCTTAAACGCTGTTCTGAATTTTTTCGCTTGGTTATTATTTCAGTTGAAATAATAATACCACCTTGGGTTTGCGCATCACTGTACCATGGATAAATACTGCCTGTAATCCAAATAAGCGCTCCCTCGGGTGTGCAGTAGCATTCCTCACCACCCAAATAGACTTCACCACCAAGAGCCATCTTGTGAGCGTCAATCCAATTTTCTGGTTGATTAGGAAAGACATCATAGTGGGATTTGCCGATAATATCTCCTTGATTTTTAAGGTTATATACGTTAATCCACGCATTGCTTATTGCTAAATAACGCATCTTTGTATCTAATATTGCAATAGGCACCTGCATCTGTTTGATCATCGATAGTAAGTGATTTTCTCTGTTTTGAGATAATGTCAGTTGCTCGTTTAGTGCTGTTAATGTATATTCCATTTGAGCTATTTCAAATGATGTCCTATCTCCTTCATAGGGTGGTTTATGGATGCATGTTATCAGTAATTGAGTTGGCATATTATTTTCATTGCGAGCAAGTACAACCATGTGCGCTAAAAATGAAATATATGACCCATCGGCAGACTTTTTTCGATGCCTGGTCGTTATATGGTCTGTATTCGTGTTTTGTAATGCTTCAATTTCTCGGATGACAGCATCGTGTTCATTTGGATGAAAAAGATTGATCCAATCACGCCAACAGACTGCTTGCGTATTATCCTGAATCTCTAATATTTTACGTAAATTTGGAGAAATAATAGCGCTATCATCAATGATATTCCAATTAATGAATTCGAGTTCTTCCGAGTTTGAGAAGAAGTCTTTTTCAATTTCATGACGCGCAACAATTGGAGAGCTACAAAATGGATTCTCTTTTTTAATGGAAGATGTGATCATTTTATAACTCACTACTTAAAAAATATTTACTAAATTATTTACTTGTTTTTGGTTTGTTTTTCCACTACTTGATTTTTGTAGTGTAAAGACGAAATCACTACCCTCGGCTGCGTTACCTCTAACGTAAATCTCGCCGCCATGTGCGTTGACAATTTTTTTAACAATGGATAAACCGACACCTGACCCTTCGTATCGATCTTTGTTATAGAGTCTCTTAAATATCTCGAAAACCTCTGCGCGATACTCTGGATCGATACCGACACCGTTATCTCTCACTACAAATTCCCAAGCATCCCCTTTATCTCCACAAGATATATCAATTACAGGATGTTGTTTAGAACGAAATTTTAGTGAATTTTCAATTAGATTGGTGAAAATTTGCTTAATTTGGATTTCATCGGCCTCAACAATAGGCATCTTTCCAACATTAATTGTTGCTTTTAATTGACGTATTTGTGTTGATATATTTTCTTGTATCTCATTCAATATTAATTCAACATTTGAATATGATGATTTATTTGATTTGAGCGAAACCATAGAGTATGTTAGAATGTCTTTAATAAGTGTATTCATGCGATCAATCCCTTTTAAAATATAGGGAACGTATGTAAATGAAATATCATCAAAATTATTGGCATTCTGTGCAAGTAGCAATTGTATAAATCCTGAAACTGATCGAAGGGGTTCTTTTAGATCATGGGAGCAAATATGTGCAAAACGTTCAAGTTCTTGGTTGGATCGTGTAAGCTCTTTTACTAATGAATTTAAATGTTTTTCAGCATTCTTTTGCTTGGTAATAATTTCTGAAAAAATAATAATCCCACCAATCGTGTCGTTGGGTGTATACCATGGGTGTATATTGCTCTTGAGCCAAACTTTATTACCGCTGGTGTCAATATAACATTCCTCTTCGCCATAATAAATTCGTCCGTTCAGCGCATTTTTGTAGTTATCTTCCCATTGCTGAGGTTGTGTTGGCATAACATCAGATTGCGGTTTTCCAAGAATGCATTCATACGATTCAAGATTAAATTCCTTAATCCACGCGCTACTAACAGATAAGTAGTTCATATTGACGTCAAAAATGGCAACAGGTGTTTGCATTTGACGAATAACAAGTTCAAAAATGCTATCCTTTTCTTTTTCTTTGAATGATAAAATGCTCATTCCAATAGCATAGGTAACTGTTTTAATGAGAATATCTAAATAAGACAGCATGTATTTGTCGAAAGGTTCATCTCTTTCTAAGTAAATCACACAATTATTTTCATAAGGAAGTGGGATATAAATCCCTATGCATGATTTATTATTGAGCATAAGAAACTGAGTTTCACGTAAATCAACAACATGTCTCAGAAAATCAAAAATGCGTTTTGAAGGTGATGTTTTATTACTGGTTATGCATTCAATAATGGTGCTGAATTCTGAAAAAATAACGATAGAAACAAATGCATTATTGGTTATTTTCTGAAATGAATTTAAGATTTCATTTAATAAGATGTTAAGTGAAAATTCTTTTAAATAAAGATAATGTAGATTGTCAACGGCTGTATTAATATTATTTTTTTCAATAGTGTTTTGTTCATTTTTTTTAGAATGTGTAATGTCAGTGCACATTGCTGTTGAATAGAGTGGCTCCCCACTTTTTGGGCATCGTGTTAATTTGCCATGCACAAGAAATTCTCTATATCCACCTGCTGCGGTCTTTTTCTTACGATGAACCACATAAGTGCTCTCACGTGTTAATATGGCGTTGATGCTTTCTTTTGTCTTTTCGATGTCATCGTCAGGAGATAGGTTGATCCATTCCTCCATCGTCATTAACTCATCATTAAGAGGCAATCCCAGAATAGCTTTTAGATTTTTTGTAACATACATTGTTCCATTTGCAATATCCCATTCTAAGAAGCCGACAGCCTTAGCCACATCATGATCATCAATAGACATTTTGCCAAACCCTTATTTGTTGGTATTTATTTCTATTACGCGTCGTTTTTTGTGTGAGTATCTATTTAAAGACAATCTATAGTACGTATGGATCATTAAACACTGTATTTTTTTGTGTGAAAAAACGATATCTGACCATATCAGAATTAAATTAATGTGTCACAAAAAAATAGATAAAAAGCAATACGGACATAAAAAGATGCAGTTGTTCATAATTTTCACATAACAATGGAAAAAGCATATTTCAAGGTGAAAAAATTATATGAGTTCTTTTTTTAGAAGAAATGAATGCGAAGTTGAGTTTTATCTAATACAGTCAATCGACTTAGGGCTTACTAAAGATTAGGTCATTCATTTTTTAAACCAGGACATTGTATGATGGTGTTCACCAAGCCTATCGTGCCCGAATATTGTTGTATGATTAAGGGATGGAAAGAAAACATTGGCTGGAAATAAAGTGTCACGTGTTCCGCATGCTAAGTAGTAGGCTAATGAAAACATGAAAGGCCCTGTTCTAAAAAGTGTTTGAATATGCGATTCCCGGTATTTTTGTTGTGTTATATATCCTGGGAAATGACTATCCGAATATTGACTAATTAAATCCAAGCATTTTTGAATAATAGGATGATTTAGAGACACCGCAATCATCGCATTGCACGCGGCGCATGCATGGGGTCCTTCTATGCCGCTAAAAAAATCTAAACTATAGCATAATCGCCAGGGTGATCGTTTAAACACATAATCTGTGTCAATGTAAAACCCACCATTCCTCAAGATAAGACATCGTAAAATATCCGATGATTCACCATAATTTTTTGCCTGTAATGCGGTTTGTAATACCATGTTGACGCAGGATGGTATGTTTATAGTCGTTATATCTCTTACTGTAATATAGCGTTCGAGATCTACATCGAGTCCTGCAAGTGGTTGTAATTTTAGAAAAGGCAGTGATTCAATGGGGTTAACCCACAGCGTATAGGTGAAGCCCCCTTCCAGGCCATATTCAGGGGTTGTTTGTGGGGGGCACACTTTCATTGTTTCAAGTAAGAAGGTATGAAATTGTTGATTGGGGTAATGTGGAAAATCCCTATCAGTTAACCAAATAATATTAATTTCTTTAGGGATGCAAGGTGTTTGTGACTCAGGCAATTTACAGTTTTGAATATCAAATAAATTACGATCATACGAATCTTGAATTTTTTGATAAAAGTTTTTAGAGTCAATGCAAGTCTTCGGTAAAACGATATCACGAAAGTCAGATGGCGTTGATTCAATTGGATCATAATATTGATATGGCTCTTCTTTGAAATTATGAGGGCGACGTGCAGCAGACCAGGCTAACTGGGGCGTTGTCATTAATATAATTTTTGTTTCGGTGAAGTTTTCAATATTCGCATAAATATTGGGGTGATGATTGACTGTAATAAATTTAATGGCATAGCGGTCAGGTGCTTCAATCCTTTGTTCACTACGGGGTTGAACGGTAAAGATTTCTTCATATGATGTATCGACGTTCGACGGTTTAAACTTGTAATTGCTTATATGTGTTGTTTTTCCTTTGCCGCAAATTTTGGGAAAGCCAGATGTCTCAGTTGTGCGCCAAAAAATGAGCTCTTTCAAATCAGGTGCTATAAATGTTTCTTTTTGTCCAGGTTGAAGAGTGTGGGTTGTCGACATAATAATCGATAGAGTAATGGGTTGGTCGTGTGTGTTTTGAAAGCGTAAAATGCTTTGTGATGCAAGTGATAAAAATTGATTGGCATCAAATACTGATCGCATAGGTGTGCTTGCATAAAGGCCTTGACACAAAAGCATGTAACTAAGGGTAAGTATGATGACGCGTATCATGTTAATCCTTATGTGCTCAGAAAACACCTCAAATTAACATGTGAAGATTGATAAATTATTAATGCAGTATTGTTGAAATTAGGCGAAAGACCAGATGTTTATACAAAAAATCCCCGGATAAACCGAGGATTACGAAAATTTTCTTTTTATGACTGCGCATTTCTAATCGTTTTTTGAATGAGTGCGGCAGCTTCATGTTCATCGCCCCAACGCATAATTTTAACCCATTTATTTTTTTCTAAATCTTTATAATGCGTAAAAAAATGATCAATTTGACGACGTAAGATCTCGGGCAACTCGGTATATGTTTTCACGTTATCATAATATGGATTGAGGGATGATACGGGTACCATAATAATTTTCTCATCCATCCCACCTTCGTCTTCCATGTGCAAAACGCCAACAGGACGTGCGCGAATAACAGCGCCAGGGATCACAGGGTAGTCACCAACAACAAGCGCATCAAGAGGGTCGCCATCATCCGCCAATGTATGAGGGACAAATCCATAATTTGCAGGGTAAAACATAGCTGTGTTCATATAACGGTCAACAAACAAAGCGCCAGAATCTTTGTCAATTTCATATTTTATAGGTGCGCCACCCTGGGGAATTTCAATAATGACGTTTACATCCCATGGGGCATTTTTTCCAACAGGAATTTTAGTTAAATTCATTTAAGCACTCCGATCATTAAAACCATTTCAAATGATTTTATTTTTTAGTTAATACGTAATAGTGAGGCGTGCGCTTTTCACGCAAGGCTTTTTCTTCATATTTTGTTGGTTGCCATCCGCTCCATGGTGCTGTCATTGTGTTTTGGTTTGACCAATTAAATAACGCCGACGCATAAACACTGCTAATACAATTTTCAATCCAGCTTTGATACGTATCATGATCACTTGCAATATAAAGAGTGCCATTTGCTTTGAGTAAGCGATGCGCCGTATTTATAAATTCTTGCGTGACAAGACGGCGTTTCCAATGACGTTTTTTAGGCCATGGATCTGGGTATAGTAGATAAATTTCTGAAAAAATTCCATTGGGCATTTCTGGAAATAAATGACGAATATCTCCATTATGGATACGAATATTACGTATTTCTTTTGAATCAACATGTTCAAGGACAGACACAACGCCATTCAAAAAAGGTTCGCATCCAATAAATAATGTTTTTGGTGATTTTTGTGCCAAAGAAATAAGATGGCTGCCGTTGCCGAAGCCAATTTCAAGAACAGCATCCGTACTTCTGTCAATCTCTTGAATATCTACATCAAGATTTGGTAGCAATTGATCCATCAATTCGTGTTGAGCATGGTTAATGGAGCCAGATTTTTGGCGACCATAGAGCCTAAAACTTTGCTTTTTCATTCGCTTTTCTCTTTCGGCATAAATTTTAATGTTCTTTATGGTTTGACGTTAAAAGAAGAAGATGCAATTGTCTACTTTTTTAATTCTTAATAATCAAAATTGTACTAAAAAATCATACGATTTCTCTTGTTATCTGGCGAGGAAGTGTTTTTACTGAATTGAGTCTTAATTAACGTTTTATTAAAATCCCGCGATTATGCTTAGATATAAACATGTAATTCTCTGTGTCTCGGGTTTATGGTTAAATTTCTATTGCTTGTATGTATATTCATGGTATTAAACCAATGCCTTGTCATTGGAGGGGCTGTTTTTTCAGAAAATAATGCAATTGAAACTGAATGCAAAGAAATGGGAAGTCCGCGTTGCGTTTTTGCGCATGTATGGCTGATTGGTGGAAAAGGTGATAAATGTATTGTTGATTTTAATGCGGCAGAAGAATCAACCTGTACCGTCAAGTGTTCAAGCATTACCGCACGTATTCGATGTAATATGGAAAATGATAAATGTGAATGGATCGAGCCAAAATTAGTCGACGGACAACCTGAAATTAAAAAAGGCAAAGAAGACGATGGTTTTTGTAAGCGAAAAACTGAAATGAAGAGCTTCTTAATGCCCATTATAACGCCACCTGAGGTTATAGTGGCATCAGGAATGACGGTGCCGCAACCACCTATTGTTGTGCAGCCTGATTTAGCTGATTTGCAGCAACAGCAAATGATGCAGCAACAAATGCTTATGCAACAGCAAATGAATGGTATGGCAATGGTTGGCTAGTATGTCTCTTTTTCTTATACTTGGATCAGGTCGGAGGATGACGAAACGGAGAGAAGATAGCAAAAATGAATGTTTGACGACGATAAAAATAGGGGGGAGGAAGCCCCCACCTAAAATGTATAAATGGTCATTAACTGCACCAATTTTACTGATTATAACTTAATCGCTGCAAATGCTTTTGAACGAGTGTTTTATCTGTTACAGATGGATCATTTAGTAATTCAAGAAGCAATCGAACTTGTTCCTCACGTGCTTTTCCAGGTGTTACACCTAATCCATTTTGTTGATATAATACGACAAGATTCATTTTAAACGTATTACGTATATGAATAGGGGTATCAGGGCTATTAATTACTTGATTAATAAGTTC
The DNA here is from genome assembly GCA_947490395.1 of Alphaproteobacteria bacterium. Classification (GTDB taxonomy): domain Bacteria; phylum Pseudomonadota; class Alphaproteobacteria; order Paracaedibacterales; family CAIOTO01; genus CAIOTO01. The sequence continues at coordinate 13,605 of CANLGW010000009.1, read as the reverse complement.
AATGGCAGCTATTTGACCATTAGTACCTGACGGTGGTTTTAGTGTACGTGTTGCATATAGGTTTGCGACAATCCAACGAATATCTATTTTTTGATGGAGTGGCAACGATTGGTCTGACAATAGCGTATTATAAATTCGTGCGGCTTCTGCGCGTGCTTCGTTTGGTTTAAGGTGGAATCGATTTTGGATATGCAAATTTGCTAAGCCAACTTTGTAATCATAACTTTGATCGGTATCAAGTGTTAATGCAATTTCGATGTCATTATACAGCTTAAGAGCAATTGCGCGTGCTTCGCTTGGCTTCATGTCAAAAGAGAGGTTTAAATAATAATCCGCACGTTTTATATAATAAACAATGCGCTTTTTAGGGGGTAAGGATGTATCAGAGGCAATTGTATCCAACAGAACACGTGCTCTTTCGCATGCATCAGCTGGGTTTAAATCAAAGATTTGCATAAAATAATCTGTTGCCAGCTGGTCTTTTATTTCCGCACGCATAGATGATGAAATTTCTGGACTGGCGATTGTTTCTTGAAAAATCTTTAATCGCTTGGCGTTGCCAGGATCTTCTTCTGAACGACGTGATGTTGCCCATATTAGCTTCGCTTTCAGACGCAAATCTGGACGTGCCTTTTCGTCATTTATCACATCGATGATTAAAGCAGTTGCTCTTGCCTCAGCTTCGTCATTACTTACATTAAAGGTTCGCTCTAAGAATTTATTTGCGAGTTGAAGGCGTGTGCGTGATTTTGTTTCGCTGCTAATCAGTGGATCTTTTATGTTTTCTTCCAGTAAAGCTAATGCTTTTTCTTTTGCTTGCTCAAGAGGGATGTCAATGCTACCTGATAAATAAAGCTTAGAAAGGTGACGTTTAGCCCATCCACGCACATCAGGTGAATATGACGTTTCGTGAATAATCTCATTTGTTGCACGTAAGGTTTCTTCTTTTACATGTTGTGGATTAGCAAATGCCGCATTACTTGTATGAATAAGGGGATATAATCTAACCATATTGATTTTTGCACGTGCCCGCAAATCTGGGCTAATTGTGGTGTCATCTAAAATTTCACCATATAAACGATACGCTTCTCGCACTGATTCTGTTTGTGTAAATTGTAAACGTTGGTTCCGATGATCATCTGCCGTCTTTAATTTGGCAAGAGCGACGTTATCCGCATGTGAGTCTGTTATAACCGCTGATTCAGGTGTATCTATTTCAGCGACATCAATTGATTGCTTTATAGGCTCAAGTTGCTGCTTGTTATTTCTTTTAAATACTTCTTTCACAACTGAATTATGCTGGCCTGCTGGACTGTAAACAACGGCGCTTGGGTTATGTGATATGGCTTTAGGTTGTTTTTTTTGAGGTGAGGTCTCGTCATCATGGTCACTTGACTCTTCAATGTCGGCACTTTGAAAATCATCAGTTGCACGTGCAACTGAATAACCACCACAAAGACCAAGCATAATGCCGCCAATAACTCCTTTAAACATGCTATCATTTGTTATGGAATTAATTTTAGTAAGCCAAGGTTTTTTCATAAGGTTTATGTCTCCGTCTTGTGATATTTTTATTTTTAACTAAATGCATGATACCAGTTTCAGCGCCATCAAAAATATTGTCAATCTTTTAATAACGTATAACATAACTCAAACCAACTCCGCTGCCTGTGCTTTTTTGCCCAACATCAATATCGACGTATAAATTATCAGCAACGGCCCTGGATACAGTTGCTTTGCTGCCTGCACTTCCAATATTCTGATCGATAAATATTTTCACGTTATCAAATTCTTTTCCAACACGTAAAGCTTGGGCATTTGTTTGCCCTGAATCAGAGAGTGCAGCTAATTTATCATTTTCTTTCAGCTCAAACGTATCAAATCCAAATGAATGACGAACACCTTCAAGGACATTTAAACCAGAACGACTATTCAGTGAAGCTGCTGCTGCCGCTAGCTGCACACTTTGCCCTGCTGATATTTTATTTATTTCTTTGCCAAATAAAAGACGTGATAAAATTTCATCTTCGGGCATAGCGGGTGTTGACGTATAAGAAATTTTAGTGAAAGATGCTTTGCCATTGATATGGAGTCTTAATGTTGCATCATCAACCTTGCGTATCCCGACAAGCGCTATATTTGGGTCATTTCGATCTTCTTCGTTATACCATATTTTTGCTTGACCGATGATAAGTTGTTTGCCAAAAAACGAAAGTTTTCCTGTAACAAGACCGAGTGTACCAAGTAGGTAAGGATCTGATAAATCACCTTTAACTGCCATCTGTCCCGACCATTGGCTTTCAAGGCCAAATCCACGGATATAAAAATTTTTATCAGCAATAAGTGTTAGTTCAATTGGAAATAAATGATTTTTAGATTTTTCTTGTTTCCTTTTTGCATATTTCTCCGTGAGCTCCTTAATCGCAAGTGGTGGATCGTCTTTAGCTGATGTTAATTCTTCAAGGAAGATAACAGATGGTGATAACATAACCGAACCTGTAATTTTACTTTTTACACCAGCGCCTTTCATGAAGATGTCACCTGTTGCACGCATAACCATATCATCACGGCGTGTAACAACAAAATCCGTTAATTTTAGCAAGATATCGGATTGAACAAAACCTACACCACCTATTTCAAAATGTCCTGTGATGTTGAGGTGACCTGACTGGGTGTTTTGAGGTTTTCCTGCTTGTTTGGCTCTGCCATCATTCGCCGTAATGTTTTTAATAGTAAGCCGTTTTCCATTGGCTTTTAGACTACCTGAAATATCTGTAATATATGTACCATTATCGCCGCTTTCATAAAGCCCATTGTGCACGTGCAACATGCCTGTCATGTGTATACTTTGAAGAGAACCTGTTAGACGTAAATCAGGTTTAAGGGTGCCAGAAATACGATCATCACTGCTAATGATTGACGCAATAAGAGCTATATCAAAATCGCCAATCAACGTGCAATCAAGTGTGTTTTCTACAAAATGATGGCTATCAAGTGACATAGAACCTTTTGCCTTAAATAAAATTATGTCTTTATGTGCTGTGAAGGTGTCAATAAAAAGACGATTATCTTTTTTATCAAGTAACAGTGTCCACGATAAATCCTTTAGCAACGCATTTTTTGCAAGTAGGCTTGTTGGGTGCACTGTCAACTGATGAATAAAAATCTTTCCTTTAAGATCGCGTACGTCATTTGTTATATTTAGGTATCCATTTATGCTTCCGTTTAATTCAAAGGCATCGTCGTACAGACGTATCGTTGATAAGGGGATATTATGTATATCGATTTTTTGTTGAGTTGTTTGATAATGAACATAGCCGTTTTTTCCAATGGTTATGTGGATATTTGATACATGATTTGTTATGAAATTAAAATCAACAGGGTGTGTTAAACGCATGTGCTGTTGATGATGATCGAATACAAATGATTCCAGTTGTAAATGTGTGGATGGTATTGATAAACGTCCAGTGATAGCACCATATGGATGAAGATGTTTTTCTTTTTCTGTGCCTGTTTGGATGCTGAACGAACCGTTGCCTTTTATAAGGTTTAACGTAACTTCAGTTCTTTTTAACATCATATGCGCAAGTGTTGCTTCGTTCATTTTTCCTGTAATTTTTCCTGTAAACGATGTATCTGTGTCAAGAGCAAATACCGCTTCCCCTTTTATAAGGTCGCGCGTAAAAGATTCCATCATAACTGTCAAAACACCCATTATACGCACTGTATCATGATGGCTTTTAATGAACATATCACCTTTTACAGACGGCATGTTTGGGGATAGTTTAACGGTAACATCTGATAATGAATGATCAAAATGGATGGTGCCTGGAAATGCTTTTAATGTTGGAAAATCAGGGCACTGTACGATAAATGTGCTTTCATTACTGAACCTAATGCCTTGTAAACTTTTGATTTCGAATATTATTTGATCTTTTTTTTGAGAGTGAGGATTTTGAAAGTGCGAGGTATGCATTTTGATAAGCGCGTGTGTTAAATGCGTATCAATTCCAATAGCATTAAATGTGCTTTCATACGTAACAAGCGTTCCTTTAATATCAACATCACCATTGATATGCATGCAGTTTGTCACTAACTGAAAATCAATAACGCCCTGTGTTGCCAGTGAAGAATCACGTTTTATACTACGGTAAGCAAGGGTTATGGATTGAGGTGAAAATGAAAGATCAGCCTCTCCTTGAATTATAAGATTGTTCATTTTAACTGAAATATCGGATAGTGTGCTGTGTTGTGATTCAATTAATGTTTTGATATCAACAATGGCATTAAATTCTGTCTTCTCGCCATTATTCTGTGTATGTGTTAGGGCAAGATGTGTTTTTTTATCGTGTGTTGTTTTTATGTTCACCGCGATCTCTTGTTCGCCTGTTAATAGGCGCAAATCACCCGTCGGCAAGAATGCGCTTAAATCATCAATGGAAATATCCCCTGTTGCTTCCAATGGCATTGCTGTGAGAATGCCGCCTTTATCCGTGATTTTTAAGGTTGCTGAAACTCCTGAGCCTTTTGGCATTAATGTGAATTGCCCGTTAAGTGTTTGCGCGTGCTGATTATACCCCAAAGGTGTGATGGACGTTAATTTAAGATGTGATTGAATCCCATCTTTTTGATACTGAAACGTAAGCTGGAGTGGATGCTCTGTTTTTGGCGATTCAATATGGATATGTTTTATAGTCGCCCGGGCTAATAAGGATTGATTGAGGATAATAGGCAGAAATGTTGTGATCGCTGATAGAGGAGAAGATATTTCATTCGCCGCCACTAAGGTACGATTTAGATGCAAGTGTTCAATTGAAAATTGTTTTATTTTAGGCGTTCCGAGTAATAGTGAACGCGTGCTTAACGTCATGCGAAGCGTGTTAATTGTGGCAATATTTTGTTGTGTATGATTCGTAAAATGGACATGATCGACGTTGAGGGTAAAGGGAAATACACCACGAACATTTATGAGCTGTACGGAGATATTGTATTGTTTTAGGTAGTGCTGCGAAAATATTTGTATAATATGGGTTTTTATGGATGGAATTTGTACGACACCAAAGACTACGGCAAGGATTGTCGTTAGTACGATCAATGTGTATTGAATGTATTGGCGTATTGTGTTCATAAATCTTCCTTTACTAATAAAGTAACCCCTTGTATGTATTCTTGCAAGGTGAAGTTCAAAAATGCTGTCGAAATGTATGGTATTGTATGATACGGTGATGACGTTTTAAGGCAATAATGGGTAAAAAGCATAACATGACTCAATCAATCGAAACGTTGCAGAAAATAATACGGTATGCCTTCAAAACGCCGTTATTACTGGAGAAGGCTTTGGCGCACCCCAGTGCTATGCCACGTAATAAGGCATTTGAACGGTTCGAATTTTTAGGTGATCGTGTGCTGGGGTTATGTGTAGCAAATTTGTTATTAAGGACTTTCCCAGAAGAGCATGAAGGCCATCTTGCTAAACGTCAAGCTTATCTTGTGTCAAAAGAAGTATGTCAAATGGTTGCTCAGCATATTCAACTTGAAGATTACGTGCACGTCATATACGACAAAGGTGCGCATGCATCCAATATGATGGCTATTTTAGCGGATGCTGTGGAGGCTTTGCTTGGAGCGATGTATTTGGATGGGGGGCTTTCCCCATGTGAAACTTTTGTGCAATGCCATTGGTCTGATGTATCGCATCGTGAAAAAGTACCGCCAAAGGATGCCAAATCAGCGTTGCAAGAATGGTCGCAAAAGCGTGGAAAACCTGTACCTGTTTACAGGTTAATCAGTGCTGATGGTCCATCCCATCAACCAACGCTTACGTATTCGGTTGCGATCTATGGGTTGCCTATCTTTAAGGGGGAAGGGGGCAGTCGCCGCATAGCAGAACAAGTTGCGGCAAAAACTGCGCTGGCATATATTGAGAAGGAATGAAAGGGTGAACTTCGTACATCTCATCCACCGTCATCACGAATTTGCGTAGCAAACGTGGTGATTCAGTGGCTGTTAATGTTCAATGGCTGCTCATGTAAAAATGCCTGTGCGTGCAGAAATGCCTATTTCCCTGGATGACCACACCAGCTTACGCTGGCTCGCCATGACGATGCCAGAAAATTGCTATGACACACCTCACTTCTTCTTGGTATTGTCATTCCCTGACTTGGCAAAAGGATTGCGATCATTTGCAAGGGCAATACTTAATTCTTTTGCTTTCATTACATTCATTTGTTCCATAATAGCTGATAGTTTACGTTGGCTGATTAGGGGGGTAATTTCCTTTAGAATGCTAATATCCATGCGATCAAAAATCTGTGCAGCACTTTTGGGTTTCATGCCTTCATATATTTTGACAAGTTTTGCAAAGCGATCTGTTTGTGTTTTGTCTACTTTATTAAGTAGAGCTTCAATGGATTCTTTTAATTTTTTTAAATCTTCATTTTTTTCTTTTTGTTTTTTTTCTGTTATTTCAAGTGCTTTTTCACGTTCCTTCAAAAGCGCTTCTCTCTTATCTAGTTCGATACGGCGTGCGGATAATTTTGAGAGGTATTCAATTTCTTTCTCTGAACTTATGGCAAGTGGGTCGAATTTTATGGGTATTTCATTAATTTGCTTCTGTATCACTTTGCCTTCTTTTTGATTTCTTGTTTCCACTGTACTTGGGGCTGATGAATGAGCAATGTCAAGAGTTGCACCTGTTGATATAGTTGTTTTCTTTTTATCAGTAGCGTTCGTATCGATGCTATCTACATGATTAGATTTTTCTGTTTGTTCTGAAGACGATTCTGAAGCTTTTATTTTTCTGCCCAATGAAAAGGTGAAGAATCCCTTATTTGGATAGGCATTGTGTTCCCATTTATCGATTATTATGCCAATTTTACTGATTAAAATGACAAGGGCACACACAATGCCAAGCCACATACAGCGTCGCTTTTGAGTCAATTTAAAATTAGTATAGTGATACAATGAAGCAGCCTTCGCTGTTGGTAGTGATGAATTGTATGCTTGCTTATTTAACGATGTATACGTATCAATAGGCATAATCAATTGGTCACAGTTCGCCATGTGATTGGCGCGTGTTTCCATGTGTTGGTTCTTTACCTGATATGCTTTTGGAATGGCCATATGATTACAATCTTGATTTTACCGAAGGCCTTTTAATTTATTCATGATGCTGCTACGATGTGTGGCTGCTGATTCTGTATAAGAGCCTCCTTTTTGCATAGTTATTTCACGACTATCTTCGTGACCATCAAAACTGCCCATTGTAAAGGGATTGCGTCCACGTTGTTCAAATGGTTCACCATTAAGGTGTTCGCTAAACGTTGGTGTATTACGTGATGAGGTTTTATAGGGATGAGATTGCTGCGTTTCCTGGGGCATTTGTCCTAGGGTAGTGGCAGTATAAGCATCACTATAAGCACCCATTTCTTCCCATTCCACATTTTTAGCAATCGCTTGCTCAGGTTGCTCAAATGTATGTGTTTCGTGTTGTGGTGTTGCTGATATACGATCGGTTGAACGTGCATTCATAGTATTTCTATAATTGGAATCATTACTATAATGGCTTTTCTCGACCAATGTTAATGTGTGCTGTAGCTGACGATCCATTTGTTGCGCCTTTTCAATCACTTCATCGAGTCGTCTTGCCATCTTTTCACTATGTTCTAATAAAATATCAAAGTCATCTTTAAGGGCTGTAGCTGCTGGAATTTGTTCATTTAATCCGCGATGGCTTGTATCCGCAATATATTTTAATTTATCAATGGTTCCTGATATTTGCTGCAAATAGCCTGCTAAATTCTTCATAAATGGGGATAAGTCAGCGCCCATCTTCCGCATACTTTGAAGACGTATATTTAAACGCCAGCAAAAAATAATGGCCATTCCGAGAAGGCTTGCCATAAAAATATCAAAAAGCATACTGGTCATATTGCGTCTCCTTGTGGTTGTTCGTTTTGCTGTTTTGTATTCATTAAGTTTTCTTCGATTTTGATTGCAACTTTTCCATTTTTTTGCCCAACAATACCTTTAAAAAGAGGGTGTTCCCCGCTAATCGCTGTGACGAGGGACGTTGGTGTTGCTTTAAAATGAATGCTATCGCCGACCTTCCACGAAAGGACATCTGCTAATCGTGCGACGGTTTGATCAAGTTGAATATTGAATGTAACTTCGGTTTCCCATAATTCACGTGTAAGGTGATTTTCCCAAATGGGATCTCTGCCGAATTTTTCCCCCATGAAATTTTGTAGTAATAAATCACGAACGGGTTCAATCGTTGCATAAGGCAACATTAGGTTAATACGACCGCCGCGATCATCAATTTCAAAACGCAATTTTACCAGAATACCGGCATTGGTTGCCCGTGCAATGGTGGCAAAATGTGGATTAATTTCAAGACGTTCAAATAAAAATTTCACAGGGCTTACTGGCTCAAATGCTGTACCTAAATCATCTAAAAATACAGTCATGAGGCGTTCAATTAAATTGCGTTCAATCGTTGTATAGGGACGTCCTTCAATTCTGGAGGCTGTAACAGCATGGCGACCTCCTAAAAGTACATCGACGATTGAATATATAAGGGAGCTATCAACGACAAGCAATCCCTGGTTTTCCCATTCGACGGCTTTAAATACCCCCAGCATTGCTGGTAATGGAATTGAATTTAGATAATCGCCGAAACGTGTGGCGCGCATTGATTCGAGGGTTACTTCAACGTTATCCGAGGTAAAATTACGAAGACTCGTTGATAGCAAACGAAGCAATCGGTCGAAGACCACTTCCAGCATTGGTAGTCGTTCAAAATAAACCGTTGATTTATTAAGGATGGCATCAATGCCTGTGCATGATTTATTTCTAGATGCATGTGAATCAAAACCAAGTAAATTATCAATTTCCAATTGATTGAGATCACGTGCATTGTTATCGCCCGAGGAAGATCCAAAACCTAAAAGGCTGTCAATTTCACTGTCTGATATGGGTATTGGGTTTGGTGTGGCTGAAACGTTGATTTCATCACGAGTGGCTGTACTAGCTATATCGCTTGCTTTAATAGTTGTTGAATTTTGTAGATCGATATTCGCATCACCATTTGAGAATATTTGGTCAGTTGGTGCGTCATCTCTATTGTTATCACGAGACACATTCTCGTTTGTCGGGACTGTTGTGTTGTTGTTTAAAGGTTCTTTTTCATCATCAAACATGTGCGCATTATGCTATTGAATCAAAAAATCTTTAAAAAGAATTTGTCGAATTTTAATGGGGGAGACAAGATTAATGAGGCGATTTTTGAGTTCTTGACGAACGCGTTCCAGTCCAGCAGCGCCTTGCAAATCAGAAATTTCAAATTCACGAAGATAGGTTTGAAACTGATCCATAATAAGTGGTTTTAGGTGATCAACAACTTCGCGATCTTTTGCATTGGTTAGTGTGACGATAAAGGTAGCCTTTAGCATGGCGCTGTGTCCCTTTGTAGGTTTTAAATTAATCAATACCTCGGGGAGCTGAATAAAAATAATTTCATGTAAATTTATGGATTCATCGGTTTTATCAGATTCTTTTTCTTTCTTTTTACCTTTTGTATTTTGTTCAGCGTGAGGAAATAGTTTGTCTTTAAGGGGTGTTAAAAATATCGTTGCTGAACCGCCACCAACAATTACAAGAATTGCCACAATCACTATAATCACAATTTTCATAAAATAATCTTTTCCTAATCAGTGCTATCTAAGGATGACTATTTAAAGACGCCCGTATGTGTATGCTCTTATGATCGGATTATTTAATTAAAATTTTGTTAATATAATGAACGATTTTACTAATTTTTTATTAATATTTTTTAACACCCTAATTCGGGATTAGATTCTATATAGTTTAACCCTTCGTCATCACGAATTTGCGTAGCACATGTAGTGATCCAGTGACTGCTCATGTAGGAATACTTGTTTTCTGGATGCTCATGCCCTTCAGGTTCGCGCATTCCGGCATTTGCTATCATTGTGATTTGATTTTTGAATGGTTCTTTATTATTATAATCTCGAATTGGGGTTTTAAGTAATTCGCAAATAGAGAATATGAAAGGAAAGAGGGCGTGCGTTTCGATAAGTGATTTTAGTTCATGTGTTGTTTATTGTGTATGTGATGTTTTCATTATAATTGGATCATTAGCGGATGGATGCCCATCTAACGAATGAACATAGCGAATTGGGGTTTTTTCTTGTATTGGATGTATGCCTAATATTGGGGCAATTTTTTCAATTAAACGCCCCCCTGTTGGCGCGGCATTCCATCCTGCCGCAGCATAATGATAGGTTTCCTTGTTGGCTTTTGGATCATCGAGCATGACCATCACTATATATTGAGGATCGGATAGGGGGAACGCTCCAACAAACGATGTTGTCCGCATGTTCTTATTATAACCACGACCTTCTTTTTGGTAGACTGTGCCTGTTTTGCCCATAACTTCATAGCCATCTACGTTTGCTTTACGTGATCCGCCATGTGTTGCTACGAGACGGAGCATTTCACGAACCATATGCGATGTTTTTGATGAGATGACACGTTTTGTCTGTGCATTCGTTTGAATGAGCTGGGCACGTTCTTCATCTGATTTGTAAAGTAAGGTTGGTTGAATGGCAATCCCATCATTAATAATCGTTCCTACGATGGATAATGTTTGAAGGGGGGTGATTGAAATGCCATAACCATAAGAAGCGGTAATAAGCGTTGGTTCTTTCCAAATACTTGGGATGAGCGGGCTACTCACTTCAGGGATTTCAAGGTGTGTTGGTTGCATAACACCCAATCTTTTGAAATAACTTCTTTGTGTTTTTATGCCAAATTGGAGTGCCATTTTAATAGAGGCGATGTTCGATGAATAAACAAATGCCTCTGTCACGGTAAGTTCGCGATTTTGTCCCTTAAAATCACTGATTTTAAAACGTCCTAATTTATAAGGGGCGCTGGCATCATAAAGGGTATAAGGGGTTGCGGTGCCACTATCAAGGGCAATCGTTGAGTTTACGATTTTAAAGATAGAACCTGGCTCATAAACACCCAAGGTATTGCGATTAAAAATAGCTTTTGTTTCACGTAAGTTGCTGATCTTATTGGGGTCAAAATCAGGTAAGGATACCATCGCTAATAGCTCGCCCGTTTTGATATCCATAACCATTGCGTTCGCACCAACGGCATTAAATTCAGTAATCGCATTGATAAGCACATCTCGAACGATGTGTTGAACGCGGATGTCTAAGGATAAACGAAGGGGCTGATCTGAAGTTGTTAGCTCCTTATTGAAGAATTTTTCAATGCCTGAAAGACCTTCATTGTCAATACCACAATACCCCAAGGCATGCGATGGTAATGCTCCATAAGGGTGGACACGTTTGTAATCTTTTTGTAAATAGACGCCCGGTATGCCAAGTTCATTTACGGCTTGTTGTAGGCGTGGAGGGATGTGACGAATGAGCCATGTAAAGCCCTTGCCTGACGAGAGTCGTTTGAGAATCGTTTGGTAACCAATATCTGGAAATAATGCGGATAGTTTAGTGGCAGCATCTATTGGATTAAGGACTACTTTTGGATTCGCATAAAGGGATGCTGTCACTAAATGTGTTGCAAGGATGTTTCCGTTACGATCATAAATATCCGCACGAGGCATGGGATTAATATCCGTGTTTGTAACAACGTTATTGCGCTTTGAGGTTCGAATAGCCATAACATCAACAAGCCGTCCTGCAATTGTTACGAATGAAACACACATGATAATTCCTGCCGCAAAAACACGTTGGCGTGCCATTTCTAATAGTGATGCGTGATGGATGGCTTCTTTCCACAATCCCAAATGCTTGTTAAGCGCCACTAATGGCTTTTGCATGAATTTCCTCATAAAGAAAATTCCTTTACTTCAACTGTATCCATGTAGGCATCAAGGGAATTTGGCGCTGCTTCTGCGTGCCTATCGACAGGTTTAGATGGTATTGCTTTTGGTGTGAATACTTGTGGTGCCTGGTTATGTAGTTGTGGTGCATGTGATGCGTGTGTTTGTGGTTGAGGCGAACTCGTCATGTCCTGAAACGTAACGAGTTGACGACTTCCTACGGATTTTAATTCAGGTAAATATTTATGACAAAGGGCTTGTAGGCTTTTTGGTTCGTTCAGATAAGTCCATTCAGCTTTTAAAACGTGGATGGCGTCTTTATTCTCTTTGATTTCTTTTTGAACACGTAGATGATTGGCTTCAAGTGCAATGACTTCATATTTGACCCGAAATAAACCAATGCCAACAAAAATAGCAAGCGTTAATAATAAAAATGATGAGCGTGTTAGCATGAGCCGCCTCTCTTATGCAAAGTAGCGGCACGTAATTTAGCGGAACGAGAACGTGGATTTGCAGCAATTTCATCGACTGATGGCGCAACAGGTTTACGTGTTAATAATTCAAATGATGCATCACAGGTATCGAGCCATGGATTCTCGTTTTTTAAAAACTGTTTGCATAAGCGATCTTCAAGTGAATGAAAGGACACAGTTATGAGTTTCCCCTGGTTTTTTAAGGCACGGACAGAAGCGCGAAACGCTTGATCTATCTCTATTAACTCATTATTAACAAAAATACGCAAGCCCTGAAATGCACGTGTCGCAGGATCAATTCCATCTTTTCGATAAACAATTTTTCGAATGCAGTCAGCAAGCTGAAGCGTACGTGTAAAGGGGTTGTTTTTGCGTGTGTCAACGATGGCACGCGCAATATGGCGTGATTTTGGTTCATCCCCATACGTATAAAAGATAGCAGCAAGATCTTCTTCAGAATATGTATTGACAACGTCAGCAGCATTGAGCGGCATAGAGGGTGTCATGCGCATATCTAAAGGACCATCAAAGCGAAATGAAAAGCCACGTTCAGGGGTGTCAAACTGATACGATGACACACCAAAGTCAAAGACAATACCATCAAACATTATATCGCTAAAAAGGGTCGGGATGTCTGAGAATGTTCCTTTGTGAAAAAAAAATCGATCGGGGAATTTAGCCTTGAGGGCATGGCTGCGTATTTCAGCATCTGGATCACGATCAAGGGCGTGCACAATACACGATGATGTTTCAAGTATAGCGCGTGTATAACCTCCGCCACCAAAGGTGCCATCTAAATAAACACGTCCCGCTGACGGTGAAAGTGCCATAAGCATAGGGTGTAATAACACAGGTATATGGTTAGAAACTTGCATAAAAACTAAAAATAAAAAGTAAAAAATTAAATGAACATTATATCTATAGCATGTGAATTAAGTAATCACAAGAGCTGAATACCATTTTCTTCATTAGAAATTAGTTTTTGAATTCTAATTATTAGACCTACTGCGTAAGTGGAATTAGAGCTAAACTTTTACGGAAAACGCTTCAAATTTTAAGCAAGATATACTAAAAAAGGGTATTCACCGACTAAAATGGATACCCTATATCTCTAAAATACACGAAAATCAAAAAAAGACCAGTTATTTTTAACCGTTTATTTGGCGTTTCCGTTTCACAGTTTGAAGGGATTTTGCTAAAAGTTGAACCCCAATGGCAAAAACACGTTATCAATCGGTATAAACGGCCTGGTCGTGA
>CANLGW010000008.1 GCA_947490395.1 Alphaproteobacteria bacterium | reverse complement strand
AATCAACGCATCATCAGCAAGCGGGAGTAAGCTATTCAACAGGCTTTTGACAAGATTTTTATGTTCACCAAAAATCTTCTTAAAAACAAGATCGGATTTGGGGTCAAGAAACGGACTGGCTTTAAGGTTCATTAGTTGTCGCATATATGGTGTTATGGATTCTATATATTGACTATATCAGATTTAGTGAAGGCGGGGAATTTTTTAAATGGTGGTCAATGACAGGTGTATGGTAGTGCATATGAAATGAGAGAAACTAAAGAGGGTTAAAGCAGTCTAAATATATAAATACTTATGGATGTGATTTGACTTAAATCAAGGTTTCTGTAAAAAAAGATGATTTTGTTAACCTTTTATTTACTTTTCCACTTGATTTTTTTTAAAAAAAAGCCATCTTATAAATATATGTCTAAGATGGAGACGCTCAAATGGCTATCACTGGAAATTTTCAAACGTTGCAAACGAAACTTAAAAACTTTCAAAATGAGAAAGTTCAAGTTGAGCAAAAAATAGAAGTAACTCCCCGTATGAACAAAGGGGCTGTGAATTTTGGTTTCTATCAACTGAGTCGGCAAAAAGAACAAATTCAAAATCAGATTCTGAAATTAAATAGTATATTGCAACCTGACATTATTGCATAACGTTAGCTAAGTCCCCATGCTAGTACCTTTGCATGTGGGTGCTGTGACCATAGACGCTTATTACCGATCACGTAAAGACGGCGTTTTGCACGGGTGATTGCGACATTTAAAAGATTTGGTGTGCGTGTTGCCCACCAACGTGTTCCCTGGTTTTGCGGACGCCCACCAAGAACCAAAATGACGATTTCATTTTCTTTTCCTTGAACTGAATGAATGGTGCCGCTTTTGATGCCAAAGCGTTTTTTTAGATTCCGCGTATTATAAATAACATCGATAAAAGGGCTAATTAAAAAAACATCACTCATATTTACATGCAGTCCAGAAAGCTGTTCAAGTAGATTTTCTAAAACAATACCTTCTTCGGGTACCCAATTATTCACTGTATGTGCTGATTCAACATGTATCCATTGCGTTTCGGGAAGATCTAGTGGTGTGCGATTGGGGGTGCCAAACACCATCATGTGATCGTATGCCATCTTGTTTGCAATACGAAAAATAATATCATCGCAGCGCCTGTGAACACGTAATGGAACGCCGATCCAGGTACCGTTAATATGTGTTCCAAGCCGATTCATGCGATCTGCAATATTTTGTACGGAATGGTAACGTGGAATCCATTGGGGCGGAATATCAGCAAAATGTGCGAGTTGAGTTTGAATGGTTTCGTTTAATGCTATGACAGGTTCCAGCTGCAAGGGGTCACCTACAATCAATGCGCGTTTTGATCGCCAAAGACATCCAATAGCCGCCTGAGGAAGGGCTTGCCCTGCTTCATCGATCAGTGTCCAACCGATGCTTGCTTTTTTTAAGGTTGAAAACAGTCGCGGAAGTGAAGCAAATGTCGTGGAAATTGTTGGGATCAAAAGAAAAAGCGTGCCCCATAAATGTTTATAGTCATCGGCGCTCATGCTGGTATCACCAGTTAACATAAGCATAAAATGTTTAAGATTAATCCTAATTGTTTGCGCATTCACCATGATAAATGCCTTATGTAAGGCAAGTGCTTTTATAAATACATTAACACGTGCATCGTGCCACGCAGGATCCATCCAAGGCGAAGAACATTCCTGTGTTGTCATATGTGCTAATGTCATTTTATCGTCGCTGCATAAAAATGTAGGTACATAAATAAGATTATAACCTAGCTCTCTGCACAGCTTATCACCGATTTGCCGTGCATCTTTAACATCTAATCGATAGGCATCATAAATACGCTGTCGTTCAGTACGAAGCTCATTTTCTATAGCACACGCTTGATTAAAATCATCAATTGCTGATAGCCATTCATTTGACCAATCCGTCGGCAGTAGGCTTTCAACACGAAGGTATCCCTCAAAACCCTTTCCATCATCACGCTTGTCATGAATGGCTTTGCTGAGATTAATATAATCTTCATTTGAATCAAGTCCTAGCCAGAAATTTTTAATGAATTGATCGCGGTTACTTTTATTGCCAAGGCGTGTTGCAATCATTGCCCATGATTTTTCATGAATGAGGCGCTCTGCCCATGGTTTAAAATAATCAATATTCTCTAATATCGATGGATCAACTGCCTCAATACCAGGGATTTCGAGTGTGATATTTTCAACCGCTGCATTATTGCTGGACGCAACAACAATTTCAAAACCATGAAGACAGTCATGTATATAATGGATAGGGGATTCTTTTCCATTGACTGTGTTCGGTGCGGCGCTAAAGGCATCGCTAGGGGATTTAAATGTGGTGAGCGCATGCGCACGCAGGACGATAATATGGGCAATAATATCCCGTAGTAGCGTTGTTTTGCCCGTACCAGGTGGGCCATTAACGGAAAAAATACCATCATCATTCGTGTGTTGCTTAAAAAATGAATTAACTGCGAATTGTTGGCTAAAAACGAGCGGAGTGTTGCCGTAATGTGGCCAGCATCCTGTAGGGTAATGGTGAGGTGAAAAGGCATCAATAAACGCTGCATTTGTTTTTCGTATATCAATGCGAGTTTTGTGAGGAATGTCATGGGTGAGAAATTGTAAGGCACCCTTGGATAAATTATGCTCAGCGGCAGCTTTACGAAGGTCATGAAGATCTTTTAGGAAAAAACTATTCGTCACACCCGATGATTCTGAAAAGTTCATATCATCCGATAGCAAGGTTGCTTTAATTGTAAAAACACACGTCATTTTGACGTCACTACGATTCATTTGTTCATTTATTAAATTTAATAAACCAAAGAGTTGGTGAGCCAAAACAGGCTGGACTAAATGTTTGTCGAGGGTGGATTGGCGGGCGTCGTTCCGCACGAAATTGGCTTCCGTAAAAACATCTTTATATAAAGTATTGATTTCGCCTTTAATTGCGTCATCAGCCTCCAAAAATTGGTTAAGAATTTTATAGGCGTCTGTTTTGTGTCGTTCAAGCTGACCAATCGCCCACGCAAAAGACGATAGGTTAATGGAATCGTCAATAATACGACCGTATGTATCAATATTTAGGCTAAACAAGCAATAACTGTCAGTTGTACTATTGAAAATTTTGCTATCGTTTTTAGGAAAAAGGTCATGGATATAATTAATTGAATGTTGAAGGGATGCGCTGCCGCCATATATTGTATAAACCCATTTTTGCTTATCACTGATCTTAATGCCCTGGTGTGGATGTGTTGCGTGCCAGGGAAATTCATTTTGCACGCTTTGTACGCTATAAATCTTTTCATCATGGGACGATTGCGCCATTTTAGGAATTGATTGTGGGTTCAGCGTCTCAATAATAGACCAGTAGGTAAGGATTTTTTCATGGGTTTTGGCCGCATCATTATCAGGCATTATCGTTGTCCTTATGATTTAGCAGTGTAGGTTTGACGGAGCTTTGTTTTTCAAAGGCGGTTTGCTTGGTTTGTTTCCATCCACAGATAAAAATAAGGTCAACGGATACAGTTAGAGAATGGTGCGCGTTGGAATAGTTTGACTGATAAGCCATATTTATATCGGTGAAAAATGTACGTGGTAAAAAAGGGGGGATGGTGGGTGTTGCACCTGGATGTGCTGAAGGATTGGATGTTGAGAGGCTAGGTGTCACTGGGTTATGATTAAACCCACTGTCACGTAAGGCATGAATTAAATTAGTTAAATGCGGCACGTGATAGGTTAAATGTTCAATATCCGCCGTCGGGCAAGAAAAGCCAGCACGTTGTAGTAATGCGCCAGCATCTTTTGCATGAATCATGGGTAGAAATCGTTGATAAAGACCGCCATGATGGTAGATATCAAGATTGGCACACATGTGTTTAAATTCAGAAAGCGTATCCTGCCCAAAGAAGCAGCCAATGAAGAAACCGTCTTCAGCAAGGCTTTGATAAACTTGCGCTAACATGCCAGGGACGTCACGTGTCCATTGCAGGAATGGGCTTAATAAAATTAGGTCATGTGGCATGGGTTTGGAAGGGGGCTCGTGCAAATCAGAAATACTGCGTGATAATGTGTCTGCTCGAGGGCATGCTGAAGGAGAGGGTGCATAGGAATTAAGTGCAAGTATTTCTAAATCAGCAAGAGGATGAATGCGGATATGAGAATTTGTGAGGAAAGGCGATTGTGAGCATCCTCTTAAAAGGGAGGATAGATGATAAGAAGGTGGTGTTGGTAAAAAGGAAGGGTGCACTAAAATAGGGGCGGTAAATGAACGGCGAATCAATGATACACGTTCTATCAAGCCATTGAGCCAGTGATGGCTTAGCTTATTCCAGGTTTTAAAAGTCAGGCGATTTGAGGCCAATTATGTCTTCCTTGTGTGATCTTTTGGAGACCAGGAATGGTTTTATCAAAAAATGGTTTCCACTCGTTTTGCATAAGGATCAGGAATACTAATTAAGTGCGATTAAGTGCAATTTCATCAATATGATTCATTTTATTATGTTTTGAATCTCGTTTACGTGATGTCAAATAGGTATAGACAACAGGAACCACAAAAATTGTAAAAAATGTTCCTAGTGTCATTCCGCCGATAATAACACATCCTAATTGGCGTCTACTTTCGTTGCCAATGCCGCCAAACATCAGTGGAACTGCACCCAAAACC
The DNA here is from genome assembly GCA_947490395.1 of Alphaproteobacteria bacterium. Classification (GTDB taxonomy): domain Bacteria; phylum Pseudomonadota; class Alphaproteobacteria; order Paracaedibacterales; family CAIOTO01; genus CAIOTO01. The sequence goes on along the minus strand of CANLGW010000008.1, from coordinate 30,549 downwards.
ATTGCGCATGTTGTCATTAAAATGGGACGTAGGCGTTGACGAGCCGCCTTTACAACAGCATCATGAATACTATTGCCGCTGTCACGTAGGCGATTTGCGAAGTCCACAATCAAAATACCATGTTTGGTGATTAATCCGACTAGGGTCACAAATCCAATAAATGAGTACAGGTTTAACGTACCTTGATCCATCTCACTAAGGGCAAAAATACCGCCTACAAGTGATAAAGGCACACTAAAGAAAATGATAAACGGATCACGCCAACTTTCAAACTGTGCCGCCATTACCAAGTAAATGAAGCACAAAGCAAGTGTAAATACCAAAATCATTGACTTGCTTTCATTGATAAACTTTTTAGTCTCCCCTGTAAAATCAACACGTGCATCGTTCGGTATGGTTTCTTTTGCAACATTTTCAACCATACTAACCCCATCACCAACTGTATTGCCAGGTTTTAACGCGATTGAAATGGCTGATGAACGCGTGCGGTTATAACGGTGGATTTCATGTGGACCTGTGCGCGCATCAACGGAAACAAGTTCAGAAAACGGAATCAGAGTCGGTGCCTTTTCAGTCCCTGCACGCATAAATAATTTCAAAATATCATCAGGTGTTTGCTTAAATTTATCAGCTACCTGCAGTCTAACATCGTATTTTTTATTGTCGCGTTTAAATTCGCCTGCTTTATGTCCTTTTATCAAGAATTCAATTGTATCAGCGACGTCTTTTGGTTCTTTTCTAATGTTTGATATTTTATCACGCTGCAGCGTTACAATATAATCTTCATTGTCGTTATTGCTGGCGGCGCGAACACCTTGTACGATCCCACTTTGGTAAAGGGCTTGCACCATTAATGACGTTAAATCTTTTAATTCATTTTGGGTTTTATTGCCACGAATTACAAATTCAACACTGTTGGTTTCAGATGTGCCGCCTGTTCGTATTTTGAGATCAAGTCCTGTTACGACCTCAAATTTTTTGCGTAAATCGGTAATAATTTCGTCTGTTGTCCGTTTGTGCGGTAACAAGAATGCTATAAAAGATTGGAATACAGATGTTTTTGTGTCTGTCAATTCAGCATTAATGGTCGCTGTTGGATTGTTAATACTGCTGATGCGACGTTCAATTTCGGGATAAGTCGCCAAAATTTTATCAACATCATTAATATGACGTTCTGTATATTCAAGTGTTGCTGATTGTGATGCTGAAACATCAATAAAAATGGATCGTGTATCTTCTGGTGGGAAGTATTCAAATCGTAAGAAAGCACACACCCAAATACCCAACAACGATGTAGCCAGTGCTATGCCAAGTACATGCACGCGGTATATAAGCGATTTTAGCAATAAATCTTCATAGAATGTTTCTAATTTATCGAGCCATATATCTGATCGGATGTGTGCTTTAAGCTTATTCCAAAATGATGTGTCGCTACCAAATGGCATCGTAGAATCAGCCCTATTTGCTCCATGACTTGAGAGCAAACGTGAGCACATCATAGGCGACAATGTGAGTGCGATAAAACCTGATATGAGAACGGATCCTGCAAGTGTAATAGCAAATTCAGTGAAAAACTTTGCCATTTTACCGCTGCCGAGTGGGATAGGTGCATAAACAGCAACGAGGGTCAGTGTCATTGCAATAACGGAAAACCCAACTTCACGCATTCCTTTAAATGCGGCTTGATAGGGTGGGGCGCCATTTTCAATGTGACGATGAATATTTTCAAGCACAACAATCGCGTCGTCCACGACCAGTCCAATCGCCAATACCATCGCAAATAAGGTAAAGTTGTTAATGCTAAAGCCAATCAGATACATGAGAAAGCACACACCAAGAAGTGAAACAGGAATGGTAATTAATGGAATAATGGAGGCACGTGCTGATCGCAAAAAGATCAATACAACCAAAATAACTAAAACAGTTGATTCAATAATTGACCAATAAACATTCTTAATGCTTTTTTCTATAAATTTTGTTGTATCAGTCGCAACAGCAATTTTATATCCTTCGGGAAGATGTTTTTGTACATCAAGCATTGCTTTTTTAACAGCGCTGGCGACTTCTAGTGGGTTTGCATTTGATTGCTTACTTACTGAAAGTTCAATTCCTTCATCGCCATTAAAACGGGTACGGGTACGTTTATCGTCTGCTTCAATATAAGCACGCCCAATGTCTTTAACACGAATAAGGCGTTGATTTTCCTGACGGACGATTACTTCGTTGAATTCTTCTGGTTTTTCAAGGTTTGCAACAGTTGTAATGTTGTACTGGCGATTTTTACTGACAATACGACCGGCTGGTCTTTCTTGGTTTTGGTGTTTAAGTGCTGTATAAACTTCATGAACATTGACGCGGTGACCAGACATACGAACAGGATCAAGATCGATTTTCATTACATATTTGGAGGCACCTAATGTTTCTACACGAGCAACACCTGGTATGGATTCAAGATCTTTTTTGATTTCATTTTCAGCATAGTCAAACAGTTCACTTGGTTTTGCTTTATCGCTGGTGAGAGCTAAGGCAATAATTGGTCGTTCATCCGCACGATTTCGAACAATAACAGGCTCTGTAATACTGCCATCCTGTGGCAGCTGATCGCGACATCGCGCAAGACGATCACGAATATCATTGACAGCATTATCCATACCGCGTCCAGGGCGAAATTCAACAAGAATTTTACTCTCTTCAGGTTGACTGACTGAGCTGACGGCTTCAATCCCTTCAACGCCTGAAATACTTTCTTCAATGATGCGGGTAATTTGCGCTTCAATAATATCAGGCCCCGCACCCGACATATGTGTTTCAATTGTTAAAAATACACTTTCAATGTTCGGTAGTTTTTGAACAGGAAGACGCGTAAACCCAACAATACCTACCAAGATAACAATTAATGTTAAAACCCACGCAAGGACAGGGCGTCGAATACAAATATCGGAGATTTTCATAAACTATTGCCTCATTGCTTTTTTGGCGAAGGTTGTGTTTCAGGCGTATCCGTTGCCGTGGGATTGCTACTTTCAGGACTTGGGCTAACGACGAGGTCTATTGCTGGTGACGTTGGTGCTGATGCTGTTGTTGATTTTTCGATGGGCTTTACAGAATCTGGTATTTGTGCACCTTTGGCGTTTTCAGCCTTTGGCGCATCTTTTGTAGGCGTCTTAGCTGCTTCGTGTGGCACTGTTCCTTTGAGCCGTTCAGCGAGCGCTTTTTCAGCGGCTTCCTTTTTTGCGGCTTCACGTTTTGCAATTTCAGCTTTGTCATTTAATACCTTAACACGCACACCATTTTGTAATCGTGCATGACCTGATGTTACAACCAGTTCATTTGGATTAAGACCAACAACAATTTCGACCATATTTTTTTCACGAACACCTGTTTTTACACCTTTTTCTTTGGCTTTTCCTTTTTCAACAACCCAAACTTTTTCCAGAGCACCATCACGAATAATAGCTGATTCATCAACCATCATTGTATTTCCACGCTCACCAATAATCAGGCTGATATTCGTAAATAATCCTGAGTACAATTCGTTCGCTTCATTATTAACAGAACCCCTAATGGCTAAGCTGTGGCTGTCTGAATCAACTTTTGAATCAATGGCCTCTATAAATGCTATAAACACTTTGTCTTTAAAAGCATCAATACGCACCTCAGCTGTTTGTCCCGCGCCTACTTCATGCACAAATTTTTCAGGTACTTTGAAATCAATTTTCATTGGGTTGTTTTGGACGAGTGTAACCAATTCAGTGCCTATTTGTACGTAAGACCCTACATTAACCTCCATCAGACCTATATGCCCTGTGAATGGAGCCACAATAACGGTCTTTTCTAATTTTACTTTTGCAACTGCAACGTGAGCCTCAGCTTGCTCCAGCTCTGCTTTTACTTCGTCATATTCTTTTGCACTGCCAAATTTTTGTTCATAAATTTTTGATGAACGCTCAAAATTCGCTTTTGCTAACGATAGTTGCGCTTCAGCATTTTGTAATTCGGCTTTTGCATCTGAATTTTCAAACTTGATAATTTCTTGGTCTTTTGTAACGACACCACCTTCAGTGAATAAAATTTCTTTTATTCGACCATTTGTTTCAGCCTTAATTACGACAGATTCACTTGCTTTTGTACGACCAACTGCCGTAATACGTTTTGTCATTGTGCCAATTTTAACAGGCTGTGCTTCTACGTTAACAATGCGACCTTGTCGTGTTTGTGAATTATCAGTGTCACTAATGCGATCACAAATAGCTTTAACGGTACCACCAGCGACCTTAAATAAAAGGGATATCACCAATAAAAAAATAATAAAACCAATACCGAAAAAGGCAAATTGTTTAGAGGGAACTTTTTTAATTCTTGCAAGCAACACAGTGAAAAATGAGTTATCATTATCCGATTTAAACATAAAAAATCCTTTTTTATTTTTATCGTACTGGCATTTCCGACAGCGTAGCACGCAGGTTTATATTTTTTATCACTGCGTTCGTGTCATCATTACCGTATAATCTATAACGCCTTGTTTATTACAAAACATATTCCCCTACATGGTAGCATATTTTTAGCCCCCTATGAAAGGGAATATAGTGCTTTATTTTTAAATGTCAAACATTTGATATCATTTTTTTGTGAATTATGAGTCATGTTGGGTATACACTAAAAATAAGCAATTAGTTAAGTGAGTCGTATTGCGTGGTAAGGATTAATCGCATGCGTATTAACGTATGGGTACTCGCAGTAAATGATTATTTGTCTACTCATTTACTGTCCCATCGACAAGCATTATTTCCCTATTGGTCATTCTTTTTTGGGTTTGGTATTGCCTTTTATTTTGCCTTAACGGTTGAGCCATCATGGCGTATATCTACAGGTATATGTGTAGCTGCACTTAGCTTTTTTTGGACAATCAGACGTTATCTTCACACGCAGGTGCTTATCTATGTAATTGCGCATGTGATTATTGCTGTTTTGCTCGGCTTCTGTTTAGCGAATGTTCGCACAGCATTCTTAAATACGGTCTTTATTACAAAGCCTTATAAAGATCACACAATTATAGCTACCGTTGTAAACGTAGAGCATACAAAGGACGTGCACAATCGTTATACATTAGGGAATATTAGTGGAATGCCACCAGGGGAGGTTGTTTCATGTGTACGTCTTAAAGGATCGGCGGATTTATACCTTGAGCCAGGTTGGCAGGTTTCGTGTGTGGCAACATTGTTACCGATAACAGGTTCTGTTAGCCCTGTGGCGTATGATTTCAAACGGGCAAGTTATTTTGCTGGTATTAGTGCGAATGGACGGCTGAAGAGCTGCCGTGTGCTCGAAAAACCCACAACCAGCATGGCGCGTCTTCGTTTTTCAATGACAACGTATTTTCGAAATCACTTAACTGCGCCTTACGGGGAAATTGCTGCAGCCCTTGTGACGGGTGATCGATCAGGTATTCCGAAGGAGCTGCGTCAACAGTTTACGGATGCAGGGCTTGCCCATGTTCTGGCTATATCAGGACTACACTTAGGATTGGTGGCGGGTATTATCTTTTTTGCGATACGACGTCTTTTGATTATATGTCATCTCTTTACAGAACGTATCCCTATCCGTGAACTTGCTGCTGTTATTACAATTGCTGCAATGGCATTTTATTTGGCTTTATCAGGGTTTGGTTATCCAGCAATTCGATCATTTGCGATGACATCCCTTGTTATGATTGGTCTTATTTTTAACCGAAATCCAATATCAATGCGATCCGTTGCCCTGGCGGCTGCAGTTATTTTAATTTTGTATCCTGAAAGTTTATTATCGGCGAGTTTTCAGTTGTCTTTTGCCGCCGTCATTGCCCTTATTGCTGCCTATGATGTGTGCGCGCAGCCATTGATGGATTGGTCACGAAAAAAACCAGATATCCACCAAGATGCCGCTCACATTTTTATGTGGTCTTATTGGTGTCGACGACCTGTTGGCTATTTTTGTGCAATCATTTTGACAACGGTTGTTGCAACGCTTGCGACGACACCTATTAGCATGGCCATTTTTAATCGCTTAACTGTGCAGGCAATTCTGGGGAATATTATAGCGATTCCCTTAACAGGATTTGTGATTATGCCCATGGCGGTGATAACAACGGTATCATTTATATGGGGCGGGTCAGCATTAGCGTTTCAGGGATTTGAATATGGCATTCGTGCATTGGTTGAAACGGCGCATTACGTTGCCTCGTTGCCTGGGGCGGGTATTATGGTGCCAACGCCGACCGATTGGTTTTATGTATTTTTTGTGATTGGAGGATTACTTTTATGCCTTGGGCCATGGTGTCGGCTGCGCATTGTAGGGTGTGTGGCGGCTTGTTTTTCATTTGTCTTCTTTGTTAATCCCCCTTTGCCGATTGGCTATTTTTCGGGTGACCGCGGGGTGTTTGCGTTTTATGACAAACCAATTTTGTATGTATCCAGTTTAAAGCGTGGGCAATTTCATGTAGATCAATGGCGACAACACCTTGGGATTTATCCTGAAGATGTTTATTTAATGCCCGCACAAGATATATTGTGGCATGGGTATCATGTCATTGCAGATCCATTTAAAAATATTATCGAAAAGATTTATGTATCAAAAGATAGTGCAACGTGGCAGGCAAAAAAACGTTATATGCGATTTTTAAAGGAGAAAGCACCTGTACTAACCAACGGATATTGGCGAAAAGGTGCATTGGTGCATGCCGAGGTGCTTATACAAAAAGGATCCGCCTTTGTTTATGAGGATGGATCCATTAAATTCATGTTTGATGCTAAGCATCAAAGACCTTGGAAATAGAGCTGTTCAATTATAAATTGCCTTATAACCCTAATTCGGGATTAGATTCTATATAGTTCAACCCTTCATCATCACGAGGAAGCGCTCGCTTTCCGTAGTGATCTAGTAACAGTTCATGTAGGAATACTTGTTTTTTTGGATGACCATACCAGCTTACGCTGGTTCGCCATGACGAATTTGTTGTTATGGCGATTTGATTTTATGAATGTTCTTATATCGTTTTAATCCCGAATTAGAGGTTATACTCAAATTATCCTTGAACGACTTTAGCCCTTTTCTTATTTTCGGACTTTTGAATCAAAAGCATGCCATACGCTATCTGCTCCGTGCCATTCACCACGCGTTGCTGCTTTTGAATATTCTGTTGCTCTCGCTTCAAAGAAATTTGCATGTTCAACGCCATTTAGTAGCGAACTTAACCATGGTAACGGGTGTTCCTTTACCTTTGTGTATTCGCCTGCTTTGCCAGCAAAATATCCGTAAACGGGGGTTAGTTTTAGTTGTGTTAGTCGCCAGTCGCAAATATAACGTACGTAACTTTTAATATCATGTGCTGTCATTCCCTCCACGGTGCCAAGTTCAAACGCTAAATCAACAAATTTATCTTCCAAACTAACCATCTTCTTGCCAACCTCAATAATATCATCTTCAACCGATTGTGTGACCGCGCCTGTTTCCTGCGCCCATTCATGATATAGGCGAATAACCGATTCACAATGAAGTGATTCATCGCGAATCGACCAACTGACAATTTGTCCCATCCCTTTCATTTTGTTAAAACGAGGGAAATTCATCAGCATTGCAAAACTAGCAAATAAAGACATCCCTTCCGTAAAAGCACCAAACATAGCAAGCGTTCGTGCTACATCCGCGCATGTATTTATACCAAATTCATGCATATAATCAGCTTTCATTCGCATTGAATCATAATCACGAAAGGCTCTAAATTCACTTTTTGGGATCCCAAGAGTTTTTAATAATAACGCATATGCATCAATGTGCACTGTCTCCATATTCGTAAAAGCTGCCATCATCATTTGTAGTTCAAGTGGCTGGAAAATAGGGATGTAACGTTTGAAATAATTATCACTGACCTCGATGTCGGATTGTGTGAAGAAACGAAAAATATGCATCAGAAGGTTATGTTCTTCCTGTGTTAACCGTGTGCTATTCCAGTCTTTAATATCTTCGCCAAGTGGCACTTCTTCGCCTACCCAATGAATTTGTTGCTGACGTTTCCATGCCGCATAAGCCCATGGATAACGGTCGACATCATATCCGTTTGAATTATCAAGCAGACCTACAAGACCTTTGCCCTGTAAGTCAATTGGTGATTGGTGGCTATAATTTACTGACATGCTAAACATTCCTCATAATCATTACGTTTTGTGTGTGTGATATCTATTTTTTGTGCTTTATCGCCGCCGCCTGTGTATTCGGCGCGTTGGATCGATTTTGAACGACAATAATATAGGCTTTTTAAGCCTTTTTCCCACGCGCGCCAATGCAGCATCAGTAGATCCCATTTATCAATGTCTGTTGGTAGGTAAAGGTTGATGGATTGCCCTTGGCAAATAAAGGGCGTACGATCCGCTGCTAAATCAATAATCCAACGTTGATCAATTTCAAAGGCAGTCTTAAATGTATCTTTTTCATAATCAGTTAACATCGTTAAATGCTGAACAGATCCTTCATATTCAATGATGGATTGCCATGTTGCATCGGTATTGATTCCTTTTTTAGTCAATAGTTGCTGGAGGTAGGGGTTTTTAACCACGAAATTTCCAGATAATGTTTTATGTGTGTAGATGTTTGCTGGTATTGGTTCAATACAGGCAGATGTCCCGCCGCAAATAATACTAATGGATGCCGTTGGAGCAATCGCTAATTTATGGCTAAATCGTGCTTTGATGCCTCGCTCGTGTGCATCTGGGCACGCGCCTTTTTCCTCTGCAAGAGAAACAGAAGCACTATCGGCTGCGCGCCTTATATGCCTAAATAATTTCATATTCCATGATTTAGCAAGGGCGCTTTCAAATGGAATCCCTTTTTGTTGCAATAGGGAATGAAATCCCATAAGCCCCAACCCAACAGATCGTTCACGCATGGCTGAATATTTGGCACGTTCCATAACATCAGGTGCATGATCGATGAAATCTTGCATGACATTATCAAGAAAACGAAAGATATCTTCCATCATTTGGGGGTGTTCATGCCATTCATCCCACTTTTCTGCATTAAGTGATGATAAACAACAAACTGCCGTACGATCTTTGCCGAGATGATCTCTGCCAGAAGGTAGAAAAATCTCACTACACAAGTTTGACATGCAGATATTTAGCCCCAGTTCACGTTGATGTTTTGATAAGGCACGATTTGCTGCATCAATAAAGATAAGATAGGGTTCGCCCGTTTGTAGACGTATTTCTAGAATTTTTTGAAAGAGTTGACGTGCATTGATCATTTTAAGGGGGTGTTTTGTTTTGGGTGATCGTAAAGCAAAATCCGTGTCATCACGGACGGCCTGCATAAATTCATCTGTAATATTAATGCCATGATGAAGATTTAAACTTTTTCGATTGAAATCACCTGATGGTTTTCTGAGTTCTAAAAATTCTTCAATTTCTGGGTGGTGTACGTCTAAATAGACAGCAGCAGACCCGCGACGCAGGCTGCCTTGTGAAATAGCAAGTGTTAATGAATCTTGCACGCGAATAAATGGAATAATACCCGATGTTTTGCCTGCATGACCAACAGATTCACCGACACTTCGCACAAAACCCCAGTATGTGCCAACGCCGCCGCCATTCGATGCTAACGATACATTTTCATTCCAAAGGGACACGATCCCAGTTAACGAATCATTTGTCGTGTTTAAAAAGCATGAAATTGGCAGGCCGCGTTTTGTGCCAGCATTCGATAAAATCGGTGTTGATGGCATAAACCAAAGCTTTGAGATATAGTCATAGAGGCGCTGTGCATGGGGTAGATTATCCGCATAAGTGCAGGCTACACGCGCAAACATTTGTTGGTAGCTTTCGTTGTCTAGCAAATAACGATCATCGAGAGTGGCCTTACCAAAGTCTGTTAAGTTGGCATCGCGTGTATAATCCAGTTTAAGCTGTGCACGATCAATTTTTGATTTTACGTTAAGTGTCTGCGCCGATTGGCGATACAACGTCTTTTGTTCTTCTGTTGTCGGAAAATTTAGTATTGTTTTTGTCGTGTTGTATTCAATTAAATAGCCATTGTGATCAAAATCGTAGGCATTGCTTAGATGTGGTTGTGACATAAAAAAACCCTCTTTCGTGAGGGCAGGTGATAGCGAAAATCGCAGACACGGCATGCATCTATTCTTTTCTACCGGTGCACCCCGCCCGATGATAACGTATGCCATTCAACTATAAATTGGGTATAGCGTTGATCTTTGGAAGTTTGTGTTTCTCATTTACTTTATGTAAATTTTACCACTCGATCCTTGATCGCCTTATATTCAAATTATCCTTGAATCGCTCTATTTTGTTAGGGGCAGGTCTCCTGGCTTGCGGCTTTTGTGTATGATTCAGCCTTCCCAGAAAAAATCCAGTGGCCATTATTGAATCAATAAGCGTCGCGTACAGTTGCGGGGGCAGCTTCGGTTTAATCGAATTCCCTTTTCAGTTCATACCTACAGGCATGAAACACCATTAACACTACATATGGTACAATTAATTGATGCGTTCGTCAACATATTGTATTGTGATCGCAAATAAACAGTTCTAAGGAAGCGTAAATGTTCAACAAAAAATCCGACTTCGATAACGAAGACGGATTTTTTTAAATTCAGAAGGCCAAAAATAATGGATGTTATCCAGCTGTTGCAGCTACTGCAGGCGGTGGTGTTTCTGTTTTTTTAGGTTTTTTGCTTTGAACAAATTTAGGCAGTGCAGCTGATTCGACCACATCTTTATTAATGACAACTTCTTCAATATTTTCCATTGATGGTAGTTCGTACATTGTATCAAGAAGGATGTTCTCCATAATTGATCGCAGACCACGTGCACCTGTTTTACGTACAATTGCTTTAGACGCAATGGATTTTAAGGCCTCTTCCTCGAAATTGAGTTTAATTTCTTCCATTTCAAAAAGACGTTTAAATTGTTTAACAAGCGCATTTTTTGGCTTCGTTAAAATCTCAATCAGTGCTTCTTCATTAAGATCTGTTAATGTTGCTAATACAGGTAAACGACCAATAAATTCAGGGATTAAACCAAAACGAAGTAAATCTTCTGGTTCAACATCCTTTAATAAATCACCAGTTTTACGTTCATCTTTTGTACGTACATCTGCGCCAAACCCGATCGCACTTCCTTGACCACGTGCTGCAATGATTTTATCCAAACCTGCAAATGCCCCACCGCAAATAAACAAGATATTTGTCGTATCAACTTGCAAAAACTCTTGCTGAGGGTGTTTACGACCACCTTGCGGAGGAACAGATGCAACGGTACCTTCCATGATTTTTAACAACGCTTGCTGCACGCCTTCGCCTGATACATCGCGTGTAATGGATGGGTTGTCGGATTTTCGTGAAATCTTATCGACTTCGTCTATGTAGACAATCCCGCGTTGCGCCTTTTCAACGTTGTAATCAGCTGCTTGTAAGAGTTTTAGGATGATGTTTTCAACGTCTTCACCGACATAGCCAGCTTCAGTCAATGTTGTGGCGTCCGCCATTGTGAATGGGACGTCAATAATACGGGCGAGGGTTTGTGCGAGTAGTGTTTTACCACTTCCCGTTGGGCCAATTAGCAAAATATTGGATTTTGAAATTTCAATATCATTGCCTTTACCTGCATGACTTAACCGTTTGTAGTGATTATGAACAGCAACGGATAACACGCGTTTTGCTCGTGTTTGACCGATGACATAATCGTTTAATACATTGCAAATTTCTTGTGGTGTTGGAATGCCATCATGTTGCGTGAAGCGAGCTGATTGGCTCTCCTCACGGATAATATCTGTACATAGTTCAACACATTCGTCACAAATAAAAACTGTTGGTCCTGCTATTAATTTGCGAACTTCATGTTGGCTTTTACCGCAGAATGAACAATAAAGTGTGTTCTTTGAATCACCGCCAGTAGATTTTGACATATATGTTACTCTCTGTTATTCGGGCGAAACCGCCCCTCCTTCTTGTTCTTATTGTGAACGCTAAAACCTCAACAAATGATTAACAAAACGAAGAAATTGGTAAAGTTTTAAATATCTTTTATCTTGTCAATTTGTAAAGCAGCAGGTCTTGTGGTCACAACATGGTCGATCAGACCAAAGGCATGCGCTTCTTCAGCTGACATGAAACTATCACGCTCCATTGTCTCTTCAATTTTCTGAAGCGATTGCCCTGTGCTTTCAACATACATCTGATTGAGGCGAGCGCGCAATTTTAAAATTTCACGTGCCTGAATTTCAATGTCTGTGGCTTGTCCTTGTGCACCGCCTGATGGCTGGTGTAGCATAACACGTGAATTTGCGAGTGCATAGCGTTTGCCTTTTGTTCCCGCTGTTAAAAGCAATGATCCCATTGAGCAGGCTTGTCCAAGACAAAGAGTAGCCACATCGCAGCGAACGTAACGCATTGTGTCAAAGATAGACAACCCTGAAGACACAACCCCACCTGGGGAATTGATGTACATAAAAATATCTTTTTCAGGATTTTCTGATTCCAAAAACAGCAATTGTGCACAAATGACAGACGCCATTTCGTCATATACTTGACCTGTTGCGAAAATAATGCGTTCTTTTAAAAGGCGTGAATAAATATCGTAAGAACGCTCACCCCGACCGGATTGTTCAACAACCATTGGAATGAGTGTGGAAAATGGTGCATTCATAATATTCTCAACATAAGTTAAATCGGACTGATTAGTTTATTCTGCCCGATTTTTGGCTTATACGGAAGCACTCTCTTCAGTTTTTTTAGCTTTTTTAGTCTTAATTTTTTTAGATTCCTTCGCTGCTTCCGTATTTTCAGCAGATTCCTCTTCAAAACCAGGTAAAATTCCAGTAAATTTCTTTTTTAAGTCATCGGCTTTAACTAGCTTTGCATCTCCTTTGATTTTTTCAAGAACGGTTGCTACAACCATATCTTCGAGAACAGGCGATGTTAATGAATCGATCGCTTTTTGGTTTGAACGATAGAATTCAACAACTTTTCTCTCTTGCCCTGGGTAGCGCATTGCTTCATTAACAATCAGCTGGCGCGCCTGTTCTTCTGTGATGAAAATCTTTTCTTTTTGTGCAAGTGCGGCAATCACCAAGCCTAGACGTACTCGACGAACCGCAATATCCATATATTCGGCTTTTAGAGTATCTTCAGGTTTATCATCTTCTGCATCAAGTGTGCCTGTTCGGCGTGCGTCATCCATTTCAGCTTTTAAACGACTCCAAATGGTGTCGAATTCAGCATCAACCATACGCTTTGGTAAATCAAATGTGTATAAGGTTGACATTGCATCTAATAGAATGCGTTTGTGATAGAGGTGAATATAGTGATTGCGATCTTTTGTTAAATTAGCACGCACACGTTCACGTAATTGTTCCATTGATTCAGCGCCAGATTCTTTGAGAATTTCAGCATTTGTAATGGGTGCGTTATTCGGTACTTCATGCGCGACAATTGTAATTGTCATGATTGCTTTTTGACCCGCAAGATTCTTTTGTGGAAAGTTAGCAGGAAAGAGCTGTTCGTGCACAAACGTTTCACCAATTTTTTTGGTTTTTAATACAGCTTCAATATCGGCAAAATCAGTTTGAGTGTCATCAAGGACAATTCTGCGTTCTTTAAATGTTAATGAATCATTGATTTTATTCTTAACTTTTGTTTCAGAGGTAACTGTCAGGCAATCACCTTCTTTTGGAGTGCTTTTCTTATCAGCTGGCTTGAAGCGTTTAATTGTTTCACTGTAATTTTTGATTGCTTCATCAATTTCTTGTTCGGTTATTTCTGATGAAATCTTTTCAATTTTGATTGTATCATAATCAATCAAATCAAAGTCAGGAAGTAGTTCGACACTTAAACGAAATGTGAGATCTTTGCCAAATTCAAAGTTATCCATTTCATAAGTTGGTTGAAAAGCTGGCTTCAACTTATTTTCAGTAAGCACTGTGCGGCTAGCATCTTGGATAAAGAAATCTAAAATTTCGCGTAACGCAGATTCTTCATATCGTTGACGAACAATAGCCATTGGTACTTTTCCTGGACGAAAACCTGGCATTGATAATGTCTTTGACTTTTCGACCAAAACATCTGTCATACGATTTGTAATCGCATCGTTTTCAATAACAATTTGAAATTCTTGTTTTAAATTGTCTGAAACGACCTTCGTTACTTTCATAAATATTAAACCCTAACTAAAAAATATGGTGCGGACGAAGGGACTTGAACCCCCACAACTCTCGTTACCAGAACCTAAATCTGGCGTGTCTACCAGTTTCACCACGTCCGCGCGGATAACACATTTTATATTGTATATCACAACGATGGATTCGGTTGCAATAAAATCTCTGCACGATAATAAAATAAATATCAATTGCTGGATTGACATATGAAAAATTATTAGATAAATTTTATATATGCTTGTTCGAATATGTTACAAGTAATTTTAACCCTATTTTAGGAGTCTAGTCTTATGAAGAATTTAATTGTGGCTGCAGCTGTTGTAGCATTTGCATTTTCAGCTTTTGCAGAAGGTGGCGAGCCAACAGAAGAAACAGCTCAAGCTGGAGCAGAAGGCACGAACTAGTTCGTTGCTAATTTTTATGTGTCAAAGCCTTTCCATTTTGGAGGGCTTTTTTTATTGCCTTACTGCACGATATCTTCCCACTGCTTCATGATGCTATTTGTATCAAAGCGTTCTGAAAGCATGAAGGCTTGTGCACCTAATCGTTGGCGTTTTTCTGGGTTGGTCATTAAATCTGTCATTAATGAAAAGAGCCTCTCGACATCCCCAGTCGGAAATAAAAGCCCATCAACTTCATCATGTACAACATCTATGTTTCCTGAGCAGTTTGATGCAATAACAGGAAGTCCCGCCGCCATTGCTTCACATAAGGCATTAGGAAATCCTTCGTAGTGTGAGGGGAACACAAACACATCAGCTGTGATTAGAGCGGTTGATAAATGTGGTGTTGTGCCTGACAAAAAAACATGCCCCGTTATATTTAATGAATGAATAAGGGATAATAGAGATCGTTTAAGATCTCCTTCGCCATAGATTGTTAATTTCGGTATGTGCATGATGGTTGGATGTGATGCGCATGTATCGATGACACGTGCGAAGGCACGAATAAGTGTTTCATGATCTTTTTGCGGACTTAGTCGGCCAACGCTGATAAATTGAAAAGCCTTATCTGGCGCATGATTGACGTGGTGTCTTTCTGGGGAGGGGGGGACTGCATTTGGAATAATTTGAATAAAAGGCTGTATGTGCCTGGGGAAATACGTACGGCTTGCTGTTGTTTGTGTCACAATTGCTTTTGCCCGTGGGTAAAATTTAAGGCGAAGCCATTTATAAAAATCGGGGATCTGATGATAGGTTGGATCAATACGTTCGGATACAATAATGGGTATTGATCGCCCCGTCATGGCAAGGAGAACGGTTATGTTCATAATGTCGATAAATGAAATGATGCGATCAGGATTTAATGTCCGAATTGCCGCACGTATGCACCAAAGACGTTTTAAAATAGCACAGAGGCGACGTGGCAACGAGTGTACTTCCATCAACAAATTCAGTTGTATCAATTTGATTTTATTCGATAGGGGGTAAAACGGTACAGCTGTTGGTGCAGCAAGTGTAATTAGTGATACGTTGTATCCACGTTCAGCAAAATAATTAGCCAACTGCGTTATGACACGCTCAGCACCCCCAGATGTGAGCGATGAAATGATAAATGTAATGTGCATTTTGTCCATTATTGACCCTATTTAAAGCTGTGCATTTTACTGTGCAGCGATTGACTTCACACTTACTTCACAGTAGATTGCACAGTAAAATCTATTAAATCTGCTGAAAGCCAGGCTCCGCTATTAAATTCGCACGCGCTTTTAACACATGTGATTTAATGTGTTGATAGGTTTGTGGTTCGCTTATGTCATTAACTCTTTGGGCAAACGAAACTGGATCATAGGCGTCAAAAATTAACCCAACATCTGTGTTTTCAATAAATTGCCGAATTTCAAAACCATCTGAACTTACCTGGGGAACGCCAGCATAAATGTATTCAAATAATTTATTGGGTAGCGCGTGAAACATTTTATTATCATTTGAGTCACAAACAAACACACCGATATCCGCTGTATGGGCATAATTGATGATATCTCGATCAGGAACGGGTGGCAGGAAAAACACCCGATCAGCAGCGCCTGATTGGCGTATGGTTTCCTTAAAATGATGCTCCATTTCAACAAAACCTGATCCCTGAATAATAAGCACATAATCGGGTAACCATTGCATACCTATAATAATTGTATCGAGTTTGCGATCAAATGAGAGCTGCCCCACATAATAAAGGATTTTTTTATGATGGAATGTTTCGGGTATAAAGTTTTTCAATTTAAAGGAATCATCTGTTTTGATATCAACTGAATCGGGTACATTTTTTATAAATGTAAAGGCTGATTCAGGCGCAACACCTTGTGCAATTCCTTTAGCAAAGGATGTATTGTTTGTGATAAGCCGTGTGGCATACGTGCAGATGTAACGTTCATAAAACCTAAATAACTTTTTTTTCCAAGAAGGTTTAGGGAGTGTGCATCGTTTTCGGTAATTATATTCTTTGGCCTCAGAATACCATTCAAAGAAATCAACAATTGATTCTTTGTCGGAAAGACGTGCACATAATACCCCCATGATACCTGTAAATAAATCACGGCAATAAATTTTGCTAGCTGTAGACTTTTTAATATAATGCATTATTTGCCAATCATAGATATAGGGGAAATAGGCAAATGATCCCGATCGTCCGAGCAGGGTTATTGTAAGGTTAGGGTGCCATGATACCACCTTATCATGTTGCATATCGATGGGCTTAATAAGTTCAACCCTATACCCTTTAGCAAGCAGGGCATCAACGCTTTTTCGCACACGTCCATCATAGGCAATGCCAACAAAGGTAAGATATAAAACGTTATGATTTGGCTTATGTTTATTGTTTTTAGGCAACGGTAAAATGAACTGTTTGATAGGTATGATAAATGTCATGAGCACATGAATAAATAGCCAAAACAGGGATTGCCCATGATGTGTGATTTTTTCAAATGTCATTTTTATTTTTACCTTGAATTTAAATGCATGTACCTACAAAACATCAACAATGCCATGTCGTTTTCGTGTCAAAGCCAGCAGCATTCCCATTGCAATGGCAAGGGCAATTAATGATGAACCACCGTAACTAACAAAGGGCATCGTCATTCCCTTTGTTGGAATCAAATGGAGAGCAGATGCCATATTTACGAATGCTTGTAGGCCAAATTGAATCACAAGACCCGCTGTTGCCATCATAATAAATAAACTGCTGTCATTCATGGCGCGAATTAAGGATCGCAGCACGATAAAGGCAAATAAAACCACAACGAAAAGGCATAAAAAGAGACCAAATTCCTCACCTGCAACGGCAAAGACAAAGTCTGCATGGGCATCGGGGACATTCTTTTTGATGATGCCTTCACCGGGTCCTCTGCCAAAAAGGCCGCCTTGCATAAAGGCTTCTAATGATTGCGTTACCTGGTATAAATCATGCCGTGGATCACCTGATGATGGATCAAAAAATTGATCAATACGACGTGCCACGTGTGGAAAGAGAAAATAAGCACCGCATAAACCAATAATCCCCATGGCGGCAATAATCCCCATCCAAATGAGAGGAATACCAGCAATAAATAATTGACCAATCCATGTTGATATGACAACAAGAGTCATACCAAGATCGGGTTGAAGCAGTAGGAGTAAGACCAAAATATCCATCAATCCCATTGAAATGGATAATCCTGGAAAATGGGGCTCTTTATATTTTTCAGCAAGCATCCAGGCAACAAGAACAGCGAAGGCAGGTTTAATGAATTCAGATGCCTGCAAAGATGTGCCTGCAATCATAATCCATCGACGGGCACCTTTAACTTCCAGCCCATGAAAAAGGGTGAAAATCAACATTGCAACCCCCATCAGGTACACAAAGGAGGCAAGCCTTCGAATATTTTGTGTATCAAGAAGTGATACCCCAAACATAATGAGTAGGGCAGGTGGTACCATAATAAGATGCCGTTTAACAAAATAAAACGTGCTCAGGTTTAAACGATTCGCGACGGGTGGGCTGGCTGCAAAACTAAGCAAAACACCAATTCCCATAATCATGAGGATTGCGCTAAGGCTCCAGCGATCAATGGTCCACCACCAACGTCCAATAACACTGGTGTCACGACGTGAAAATAAAGCCTTTGTCATTGTTTTCTCATTTGTTTATTCATGGCGGATACATTTTTAATGTGTCATTATTCTCTATTTTTTAAAATGAATCAATGTCTATTTCTGTATAAATACAATGGCATCAGCGACAGGACGTGCAATGGCTTGCCCTGCAGCCTCATCGTCATCCCCTATTACTTGATTTACAATCGTGCCATTAATCCATAGCGTTGATGATCCACCTCCATCGAAATTTAAGGCATCTTTACAACCAAGGGTTCGCATTAATTCAGCGAGTTCTGGTAACGTCAGGCCAACGGCCGTGTCCACGCTGCCTGTCATTGTTTCAAAACATTCTTTTAGTTCGGTTAATGTCAGCTGTTCAAATGATTTTTGGTATTTAGTTTTGATTTCTGCGGCGTGTTTTTTTCCGAAATAAACAATGTCACTCATCTTGAGTTTCTTTAAATCTTGTTTAATAGTGTGTTCGGCGACAACGATAACAACATCACCATTTGATTTAATGCCAATAGCTGTGCGGGCGTGGGGTTTTTTGAAAAAATCACTTGCCTCTTCGGTGACAGGGGATGGTATTTTGCCATTCGTTAGAAGCCGTGGAATTCCCATCACCATCGATGTTTGCTCATTTATGATTGCTCGCCCTAAATTGAGCATCACTTTCGTCGATTTTGGCGTGGATATTAGGGCGTGCTGTGCGGGTAATGACAACACATAACCACCTTCGGGAATCGGTGTATTTCCGCGTGTTTTGGTTGATATAATATCGCCTTTTGCGTTAAAGGCAATTTCATGTCGTTTATTTATGGCGGTTAATGTGCGTGCACCAAAGGCATCGCTAAACAACGCTATTTTATTTTCTTTTGGTTGATGGTTAATGTGATCGATGGTCATTGAATGATTATCAATATCAACACGTGCAGGATTGTTTTGAAGGCCAATCGACAGGGTTTCATTTTGTTGGATAAGGCAGAAATGGGGCGTTGATCGCAGGCCAAAAATCTTTCCATCGATAATCAAGGTACCACTTGGCATGCCATCCTTTGCGTTGCCAATCTCAAAATAACCACCATTAATAGCGATTGTGGCATTATGACGTTCGGCAATGACTGCAACTGTTTCACGACCAAAAATCCCATTTTGTGCCTTAATAATTTTGGTTGAATATGTGCCAGCGCTAAGCGTTACAATATGAAGTACATGTTCATTTGTTTTGTACACATCGTAGCGATGTGTTGTTGCAGATACTGTCAGTGTACACCAAAAAATGGCTTGAAGAATAATCAGTATATTAAACATTATCGTTTAGCGCCGTCCAAATAAGCATTCAATATCGGTTCCTGACAATGTGACATATGTTGGTCGTCCGTGGTTGCATTGCCCTGAATTAGGTGTTGTTTCAATTTGTCGTAGCAGCGCATTCATTTCTGCGATTGACAAAATTTGCCCCGCACGAATACTGGTATGACACGCATACGTTGATAAAAATTCCAGTAGCGCGTCATGTGCTGTAAGGGTTGTGCTTTCATCACAAAGATCCGTCATTAAATCATGAATCATTGGTTCTGGATCGTTTTGCTTCAAAAGGGCTGGTATGGCACGAAAGACTGCTTGTCCACCAAAGATCTCTACATCAAAGCCTAGGGTTTGTAGTGTATCTTTCTGATGTATAAGGATTTCATATTGATGTTCGTCAATTGTGATTATTAAAGGCACCAGTAAAAATTGTTTAGCGACACCGCCTGCAAGGTATTGCTGTTTCATGTTCTCGTAGACAATACGTTCATGGGCGGCGTGTTGATCAACGATGATAAGACCATCATTTGTTTCACTGATAATGTATGTTTTTGCGATTTGTGCTTTGGCTACACCCAGTATGCCTGCGTCTGTTGGACAGGAAAACGGATCGTCTGTTAGCGTAATTTCTCCCGTCTTGTGATCAATATGTGGCATGTTTTCCCCAGTATCAACAACACGGGGCACCAAGAATGGTACATCAAATCGTGATGCGTTGCTGTAGGATGCTGTAGGACGTGTAGCGAATAGCGGACGTGTATTCGTGTATGTTGTATTTCCTGAATAGGGTTTGCTTGTTGTTGTATTGGGTTGCCGTTGAAATCGCATTAATGCTTCACCTGTTAGATGAGACGCCGTTTCTTGCCCATGGCGTTGCAACGTTGCCTTTAACGTGCCAATTAAAAGGGATCGAACGCCCTGTGCATCACGGAAACGAACCTCGGCTTTTGATGGATGCACGTTCACATCAACTTCGGCTGGGTCAACATTCACGAATAAGGCCACAACGGGGTGCCGTCCTGTTTCTAAATAGTCTTGATACGATGCTTTTAATACACCAATCAATAATTTGTCGCGTACAGGGCGTTGATTGACGAAAAAGAATTGATCCGTGGCTTGGCTCTTATGAAAGGTTGGTAGGGAAATGACACCTGACACAGAAATGCCATCACGCGCCCCATCAGCAAGACGTAAATTATCGAGGGTTTTTTGCCCCAGTACATCTGCAAAACGTTCACCTAAGGTTGCGCGCGTTGCATAGTCAAAGAGGATTCGATCGTTTGAACGCAAAGAAAAAGAAACTGTTGGGTAAGCGAGTGCTAATCGTTTTACGACATCAGAGCAGGCGGTTAATTCGGTCGCATCTGATTTTAAAAATTTAAGGCGCGCAGGTGTTGCGTAAAAAAGATCCTTAATGACAATGCGTGTGCCATGGGTTGGATAGGCTGCTGGACGTGCAGGGGTGATGGCGCCACCCTCAATAAATAATTCCATTGCTACGGATTGGTCGCTGTTTTTCGGAAGACTGGTAATGGATAAACGGCTGATTGATCCAATAGATGGCAACGCTTCACCCCGAAAACCAAGTGTTATGATGTGAAATAGATCGCCTGTTGGTAGTTTTGATGTTGCGTGTCGTTGAATGGCAATCATTATATCAGCTGCCGTCATGCCAACACCGTTGTCCGTAACCGATATGAGGCTTTTACCACCATCGCTGAGCACAATATCAATACGCGTTGCTTTTGCATCGATAGCGTTTTCAACGAGTTCTTTAAGGGCGGCGGCTGGACGTTCAATTACCTCGCCTGCTGCGATTTGGTTAATGAGTGTTGCGTCGAGTTGCCGAATAACAGGACGGTCGATTATGGCAGATACTGTATGGATTGACATGTGGGAATCGCTTAACATTGATTATTCATTTTTTTATAGTCGATATCCTCCTTTATACACGATATAGGATTAACATGTTATAGGAATTCGATACAGAACCCGTTATGGTGGGGCAATCACTCTTATGGATGTCGACTCTTATGAAAAAATCGTTCTTTCCAAATAATAAAATTGTTATCGCTAGTCATAATGCTGGAAAGGTGCGTGAAATACGTGATTTAATCATACCCTTTGGTTTTGAGATTGCATCCGCAGCAGACTATGGTTGTGAAGAACCTGATGAAACAGAAACAACGTTTGAGGGGAATGCGTTACTGAAGGCACGTTTTGTAGCTGAACATTGTCAATGCGCGGCACTTGCGGATGATTCGGGGCTTGTTGTTCCTGCTCTTGGTGGGGAACCTGGGGTTTATTCTGCCAGATGGGCAGGGGAAAATCGTGATTTTAATGTGGCGATGGCAAAGGTTTCTGAACGATTGACACCTGATATGGATACGCGGGCGTATTTTGTGTGTGCGCTGGCGCTGGTGTGCCCTGATGGTACGGAATTAACGTTTACAGGGATGTGTCATGGGCGTTTGCAATTTCCACCGAAAGGTACTTTTGGTTTCGGGTATGACCCTATTTTTGTCATGGATGGCCAGATGCGGACCTTTGGTGAAATGCCGTACGAAGAAAAAAAGCTTTATTCTCACCGTACGGAAGCATTTAAGAAATTTAAAACCTTTTTGGAATCATGTTAATTGATTATTCTTTCATCAAAAATTACGTATGAGCAGAGCATATAATCAGCTCATACGTAATTTTTGAGCCGAATAATAAGAGAGATGTATATGTTATCGCTGAATCACGAGCTTTCGAAACACATCGCCCCGATGTTCAAAGTCACGGAATTGATCAAAGCTGGCGCAAGCAGGGGAAAATAAAATCACATGCCGTTTATCTGGATGCTCCAATTGGTTTTTTTGAGCGTCGATGATTGCTTTTGTAAGGGCGCCTTCGAGTGTGCTAGAAATATGGCATGTGACGCTGTCTTTTGCGGTTGCTAAAAATGCCTCTTTTGCTTCGCCTATAAAATAAGCTCTGGTAATAAAGGGAAAATACGGCTTTAAGGGGACGATGCCATCCGTTTTAGGCTTTCCACCTGCAATCCAAAAGACGATGTCATCTTTGTAACACGCAAGCGCCTTTTCGGCAGCATCTGCATTTGTGGCTTTGCTATCATTAATGATTAGTAAGTTATCTTCATTGTAGACGATTTCCATACGATGGGGAAGTCCTGGAAAGGATGCAATCCCCTTCATAATAAGATTCATAGGAATATCGAGCGCGCTACAGACAGCAATAGCGGTATTCATATTTTCTAGATTATGCTGACCTGGAAGGTGCTCAAATGCGTGTGGATCTGTTAGTATTTTTGGACACGTTTCACCTGTTATTGTGTGTTTAGCATGAGTAAAAATACGTTGTTTTGCCGCACGATAGTGATCCATTGTGTCGTGACGTTCAAGGTGATCTTCAGTGATATTAATAATAACAGCGATGTCTAGATTAATTTGATGTGTTGCCTCCAGCTGAAAAGATGATAATTCGAGCACATAAAAGTTGAATGGTTTTCCATGATTTTTCTGTTGATTTGGCATAAGGAGGGATAATGCCGCAACGCCAATATTACCCCCCATAGCTGCATGCTTTCGGGCGTGGTTTAGTATGTGCGTCACAAGCGCTGTTGTTGTTGATTTGCCGTTTGTTCCTGTAATGCCAATGTAGTGTGCAGCTGGATCACGGTGTTGATTGAAAAGGTCAATATCTGTTTCAATTGGGATATTTTTTTCACGCGCGCGCGCGGTTACAGGGTGCGGCGCTGGATAGTTAAAGCAGATACCAGGGCTTTGAATGACGGATTTAATGGTATCCCATGGAATATCATTAGGATTATTTAAGACAGCCTGTCCATTATAGTTCGTTAATGAATCATCATATAAAATGTAAGGATAATGGTGCGCATCAAAAAAGGCAGCCGTTGCTTTGCCCGACCGTGCGAGTCCTAGGATGAGGTAAGATTGTTGCTGAATCATTGTACGATAACACTGCAATTTTGACACTAACATAACCATTTAATGCTTGGTCGACAACTCTTTTGCACAAAGCATGTTCTTTTTTTATCATATTAACGAATTATTAATTGTTATTAGTTATAAGTTTAATTGTACACTATTTAACACGTTGATATTTTTTTAATATTAACATTTTATGAAGGAATATTTCGATGAAAAAGTTACTTGCACTTTCAGCGCTTGCCGCATTCTTATCAACAGCAGCGAATGCTGGTCTTTTAGAGGATGTTAAAGCAGCCACAAAAGATAAAGTTGCCTCAGAAGCCATTAAAGCAGCTGTTGATGTTAAGCTATATGAAGCTGTTGTTTGTATTGAAAAGAAAGATGGTAAGCTTATTCGTACGCATTCAGATTCAAAACTTAATGGTGAAATTCCTGCAAGCGATACAAAAGGTATAGAAATTGCTAATTCATATTTTACAGATGAAGATGGCAAAGTGACTTATGAATATGAAGGTCGTAAATTCTCAGCAACGGTTGTTAAGATCGATGCAAATAATGTATGTGCCGTTCGTGCAGCAGCACCAGTAGCTTAACGAAAATAAGCTACGTTCGCCATAAATTACATATGTTAAAAGGCATAGAATTAGTTTCTATGCCTTCTCTATTTTAGATTATGCTACCTGTCACTTTTTGTCATCCTCGTGCTTGACATGAGGATCTCTTATAGGTGAATCGATCTATCGTTTATTGTCTGGCTATAAAATCATCAAATCTTTGTTTTTGAAGCAGAAGAGATCTTCGGATCAAGTCCGAAGATGACAAAGTGGAGTCTGAAGATGACGTGAGAGAGGGAGTCTTTAAAAGTGACGGGTATTATGATTTTAGAGATACCTTTTCAAAATGAGATCAAATTCTGTACCATCTGCCTTTTTGAAACGATAGGTTACAATAAATTCAGTAGTGGTTAATTGGATCGATGGTGAAATGATTTCGTTTGGGTCGATATTGCCTTTGTAATTTTTTATAAAATCACCATAATTTTGAATTTCCCAGAAAAAGCTACATAATTTCATTTTTTCTTGACCGTCATTTTGAAATACAGGTTCTAATAAATCGCCAACATTCATCCTAAGTGTTCCTGATCCCTTGTCTTGTAGCATAACGGGGAAAATCGTAATCTTATTGGCAGCTATTTCTGATGTCATTGCAAAAGATTCTGCAAACGCCTGTTCTTCTGGTGAGATCTGATCAACAGCGGCCGGGCGATTTTGTTCAAATTGACGCATTAATTCGGCTTGTGCGGCAAGTTCTTCTTGTGAAAATTCTGTAAGATCTACGTATGTGTCACCATGATATCCCCCATGGGAAGCTTGTGCATATGGGGCGCTGAGATTACGTGACTCATTTAAGCTTAATACTAAGGCTTCCTGAAGGTCTGGATCATCAAGATATGCTTCATGTTCATCATGAATGTATGCAGCTCGTAATCGTGTAGCTTCACTTGGTTTTATGTCAAATCTGTCTAGTTGTGTTGCAGCAGGCTTGTGCTGCAGCGTGTCAAGTTTGTTTGGTTGAACAGCTGCAGATCTTGATGTTCTTGATATTTTCACATGTCGTTGCTGTGTATTTTTTGCTATAAAACCAGGATTATGCATTGCAAAGATTTCTTGGAACCAGTCTAAAAAAATTGCTTGAGTCAAACCACTATAGCTGAATATTTGACTATAATTACCAACAATTAAACGGTTTAAATTGTACTGGTTAAAGGCTTTCTCTTGTGTGATTTGTGCTGCAAATTGATAGGATAAATCTTCGGTTAAGCGTAAAATTTCAAAGTGTTTAAAATGCGCAGAATCTTGCTTCTTTTTATAAATAGAAGTACGTGCTTTTTGTGGTTGCGTTGTGTATCCAATGAATTCCTTTGCCATCACGGCACTTAAAATTGTTTTTTGGTGCTTACGCAAATCAAATGGGTTCATTTTGACTTTATGCACACGTGTTTCATCGCTTAATAGAGTATCAATTGCGTTGGTATGACGTACAATCGTTTGATCTCTGAAATCATCATTAAATGCTGCGCAACGTTCATCATGATGACCTTGAATGAATCGCCGACCATTTTCTATCTGCTGTTCAAGATTCGCCATACATGGCAGACCAAAAATGCATGTTAACATGAATAGCTTTGTGTAAAAATTTTTCATCCCAAAACCCTGTTTAAATCGTGAATAACGTATTTTTTTGAATGTATAGTATATATAAGAATGCATAAAAGGAATATCCAGTATTATTTTTATTTTATATCACTTCTTGGTATTGCGTGCTATCATTTCTTGTATTTTCCTTATAAAATAATGCATCAAAATAAAAAAATGTGTTGATTCTTATGATTATTGATGAGCACTCAGATCCAGTTAAGCCATTAGCGATACATGATCGTATGGCAAGCGGTATTCAGATTATTCGTGATGTTGTACGTACTTTAGGGGCGGAGCCAGGCGTGTACCGCATGGTTAATGCAATGGGTGACGTATTATATGTTGGCAAGGCAAAGAATTTAAAAAAACGTGTCGTTTCCTATACGCATATTGATAAATTGCCGAATCGGCTACAACGTATGGTATCTGAAACCCATATAATGGAAATTGTCACGACGCATACAGAAATTGAGGCGTTGTTGCTGGAGTCCAATTTAATTAAGCGTTTGCAACCCCGTTATAATGTGCTGTTGAAGGACGATAAATCATTTCCCTATATTTTAATCACGAAAGATCATCCATTTCCACGTGTTCTGAAACATCGCGGTTCACACAGTACGCCTGGTGCTTATTTTGGTCCATTTGCTAATGTGGCTGCGGTGGACGAGGCTATTTTAGTGTTGCAGAAAATATTTAATCTTCGCACCTGCACAGATACCTATTTCAGTAATCGTACACGCCCTTGCTTGCAATATCATATTAAACGGTGCACGGCGCCATGTGTGAAGCGCATTGACGAAGCTGCATATTATGATGCAGTGCAGCAAGCAAAGGATTTTTTACTCGGCAAAACGGATGTGGTGCAAAAGGCATTGGCCGACAAGATGATGACGCATAGCGAAGCCATGGAATTTGAAAAGGCCGCCCAGATACGCGATAAAATAAAATTGATGACAGAAATTCAATCCCGTCAGCGTATTAACATTAGTGGTGTGCGTGATGCCGATATTATTGGGATTGTAAAGCATGGCGGATTATGCTGCGTGCAGGTGTTCTTTTTTAGATATGGTCGGAATTTTGGTACGGCATCATTTTTTTTAGCGCATGCAAAGGATGAGGATGAAGCAACGAGTCTTGGTGCATTTCTACCGCAGTTTTATGATGAGCGATCGCCAGCCCCTCTTATTTTGCTCAGTCATAGCACTGATGAGATTGAATTGATTCAGGCAGCGCTTGAGCAAAAGCATGGCGTGAAGCCCGTGATTGAAATGCCAAAACAGGGGGTAAAAGCGGAGCTAATCGCGCATGCTCTTAAAAATGCAACAGATGCGATTCAACGAAAGGTATCGGATACCGATAATTTAAAATCGCTATTTCAGGGGGTTCAAACGATATTCGATTTACCAAAAGTACCAGAACGTATTGAAATTTATGATAATAGCCATTTGCAGGGAACGCATGCGTGTGGTGTGATGGTGGTTGCGACGCCTGATGGGTTTGATAAGAAATCGTACCGAAAATTCACCCCGAAAGAAGCTGCTCCAAATGATGATTTTGGTATGATGCGGGAATTTTTAAAACGGCGATTTCAGCGAAAAGATGATTGGATTTTACCAGACCTACTTTTGATTGATGGTGGGGCAGGGCAGTTGTCGGCAGTTGAGTCTATATTGACTGAGCTGTCATTAGATATCCCGACAATTGGTATTGCAAAAGGACCTGATCGTAACGCGGGACGTGAACGTTTTTTTATGAAAAACAGGGAAGAAATCCAATTGCCGCCTCATGATCCGTTCTTACATTTTTTGCAGCGCCTTCGGGATGAAGCGCATCGATTTGCCATTGGCACGCACCGAAAAATGCGGCAAAAGACACTGATTAAATCGGCGTTGGATGACATCTCAGGGATTGGCGCTGCACGGAAAAAGAAATTATTGTTGTACTTTGGTTCGGCTAAAAGTGTGGCAAGTGCAGGGATTTCAGATTTGGAGAGGGTGGATGGTATTAATCGCTCGGTTGCTCAAAAAATCTATGACTATTTTCACGAATAAGGTTATAGTGTTGTCAACGTATGCAGAAGTTTCAGTTTCTTATGTTTTCAACGACAGCTAATATTCTTACCTTTTTTCGTATTCTTTTAATTCCTGTTTTGGTAGTTTCCTTTTATATAGGGACGCCTGCATGGCGTTTTACGGCGGCAATTGTATTTATTGTTGGCTGCATTACAGATTATCTCGATGGTTATGTTGCGCGTACGTATTCGCAGATTTCGCGTTTGGGGCAATTCCTTGATCCAATGGCGGACAAGTTGTTGGTTTCAACGACGTTATTGTTATTGGCTGGGTTTGAACGCATTAGTCGTTATTCGTTGATCCCAGCGATTATTATTTTGAGCCGTGAGATTTTAGTATCAGGACTGCGGGAACATTTAAGTGAGATTCATGTGACTCTTTCCGTGTCGCGTTTGGCCAAATGGAAGACGGGCGTGCAAATGTTGGCGATTTGTTTACTGTTTGTAGGAGACACGGCTGATATTGTAAGCCTCGCACGTAATGTGGGCGAGGTCATGTTATGGGGTGCTGCTGTCCTAACGGTTGTGACAGGTTATAAATATATCGCGGCATCAATGCGGTATTTTTAATAAATGGCACCTGCAAAAGTTAGGCTAGCAATGGCAGCTATGGGTAAACCTGAAATAAAAATAAGTGATTTATGTGAAGAACTGGTGTTACGCGACAAACTCTTTATAGGCATGTAGCGCCAGATGGACAATTACGATCGGATGGTGAAAAACTTATCATAAAAAAAGGATATTAATTATAATGAGTGTCTACATTGAAAAGTTATCATTTATAGCTGGTCATAAAATTGATTCTGACCCTTTAGAATTTTCCCCAGGTAGTATTACAATATTAGTTGGGCCAAATAATTCTGGTAAAAGCCAGTCTTTGAGAGAGATTGAGGATTTGTGTAAAGGATCTAAAGCTCTAACTAGACTGGTTAGGTCTGTTGAAGTTACTCATTTACAAAATCAAAATGATATTGAAACTTTATTAAATCCATACGAACAAAAAAGCACGCTTAAGGGAGATCCATTACCACCAGATAATCGTTTATTTTCTAAGCCAAGCCTTGTAAAAGAAATACCTAATCAGATTCAAATAAATTCAACTGAAATTAATGAATGGCTAGAAAACCATGAAAAGTTTAAAGATAGAGTAGTGCAATTTTGTATTATACGATTAGACGGGGAATCACGTTTTGAATTAGTAAAACCTAAAAAAATAACAAGTTTACAAAATCTTCCAGTTAATCATTTAGATATATTGTTTAGAGATGATGAAAAAAGAGAGAAACTTAGAAGAACAACTGAAGATGCCTTTGGTTTATATTTTGTAGTAGATCGAACAGGAGATAACCTTTGCATTCGAATGAGCAGAAAGCCACCTCCAAGTAATGAAGTTGAAAGAGGTGGTGATAATAATTCCATAGAGTTTCATAAAAATGCAGATTTAATAATAGACTTGGGAGATGGAGTACAGACATTTGTTGGTTTAATTGCGGGTCTTTCTTGTCTTTCACACACTATAATACTTATAGATGAACCAGAAGCGTTTCTTGCCCCGTCTGTCGCAAAACGACTAGGAAGGGAGATAATAAATATTACACAAGAACGTAAAGCATCTCTTATTGTGGCAACACATAGCGCAGATTTTGTCATGGGATGTATTGAAACTTCTAATGAACCTAAAATTATAAGGCTTACTTATGAAAATCAAAAGGCTACTGCACGAGAGATAAAAACAGATGTAATAAGAGAATTTAATACAAATCCGTGTTTACGTAGTGCATCTGCAATAAGAGGACTTTTCCATAAGGGAATTGTAGTAACTGAAGGACACAGAGATAGAGTTTTTTATGATGATATTAATCATCGTCTAATTAGTCATGATACTGGAAAAGGAACAGATGATGTGCTTTTCATTGACTCTGGTGGCGGCATTAATATGATTTACAGAACTATAGAGCCGCTGAGAAAAATGGGTGTTCCAGCTGTTGCTATTGTAGACTTAGATGTTATTACCAAAAATAATAATGCTTGGGATAATTTAATGAAAGCCTGCCAAATTTCAGTAGTTGACTCACCCAATTTAAATTCTTTAAGGGAAAACGTTTTACAACATTTTGAAGAAATAAAAGGAAAAAACATTCCTTGTCCTATTAAATCTGGAGGCATTAAAAGACTTTCTAATCAACATACAATAGAAAATGTAGAAAAATTAATAAACGATCTTGCTTCTTATGGGTTGTTTGTTGTTTCTGTAGGAGCTCTTGAAAATTGGATACCTTCAAATCAAACGCAAGAGGAGTGGAAACCAAAACTTGCAAAAGGATCTGAATGGGAAGAAGGCTGGCTAGATGAAATGGGACAACCCGAAGAAAATGATTTTAATGTTTGGTGGGGTTTAAATAAATGGAGTTTTATAAATGAAGTAGCCGAGTGGATAAAAGATCCCAATAGGAAAGGTATGGAATAAATTTTATCATAAAGCTCCGTCACAAAATGAACTCAGCTAATGTGGCGGTTGGTTGCAGGTTTAATTTCTTGGCCAATATTGACATTTTGATTGGCTATACAGATGATATCTCCTTGTTAAGTCATGCTTAAGTCGCCTATTTTTTCATTAGACCTACTGCGTAAGTGGAATTAGAGCTAAACTTTTACGGAAAACGCTTCAAATTTTAAGCAAGATATACTAAAAAAGGGTATTCACCGACTAAAATGGATACCCTATGTCTCTAAAATACACGAAAATCAAAAAAAGA